>CAZDYP010000051.1:0-21118 GCA_964509505.1 uncultured Anaerolineae bacterium
GAAGGGTCCCAAAGACCCTTCGGGATTGAAATGCCGAAAATAAACAGGTTGCCATCCCATCGGCGGCTATGCTATACTTTGTCGCGTGTGGGGAGGCGCTTATGGAGATTGTGATAGCCGAACAATGTGCGCGTATCTTCAACGATCAGTTGGATACGCAGACGGCGCGGGAACGCGCGATTGAAAAGAAGGTGGATGCGTTTGGCACTGTCGCCAAATTTTTGCAACGCCCCAAGCCCGAAGAAATTCAAATCATTTATTCCGAGAAACGCTACGAGCCGTTCTGGTGCGTGGCCGCCAAAGCCACTTACGTTTATGAACGCGCGCAAAAATATCGTGTTCCTGTGCAAGGCGCGATGGTGAAGCAAGTTACCATCGGCGGCGAAACCTACACACCACAAAAAGACCGCGAGAGTTTTGGGTTGACGCTGCAAGGACTGGAACGTTGCGAGGAAAGCGCAGAGAAGCAAGTGTATGTGGATGGCGTGACCAGCGAGAAGAAAGATTTTTCGTCGTATCTGAAGTATGCGGCGACTGACATTGCAAGTCTCGACACGTTCGCGCCGGAAGGCGCGCTGGCGCTGCCGCCGCAAGTGCGTATCGCGCAGGTAGTGCGTGAGGTGCTGACCTCGTTGATGAAGGCGGTGCAAGCTGACAAGGTCATCGAGGAGCGCATCGAGGTCTCGCAGGTTGTGTTGTATTTTCGCCCTGTGTATGCGTTTGAATATCACTGGACGACGAAAGACAAAAAGCAAACGCTGGAATTCGATGGCTTGACCGGCGCCTTGAAAACGGATGGCAAGGCGGTGCGCCAGGTGTTGAAGAAAGTCATGGACAGCGATGCGCTCTTTGACATCAGCGGCGAGGCGCTCAACCTGCTAGTGCCTGGCGGTTCCGTCGCAGTGAAACTGGCGCGCGCCGCGGCGCAACGCGGCTTAAAAAGTTGAACATCAACTTTGCATTAGGAGACTAGATGCTCGATCAAGCGAAACAAATCGAAAAACAAATCATCGAACTGCGTCGCGCGATTCATCAACAACCCGAACTAGGTTTCCGCGAATTCAAAACGTCGCAGCGCGTGTCGGATGTATTGACCTCATTGGGCATTGAACATCAACGCGGCATTGCCAAAACCGGTATCGTCGCCACCTTGGGCAATGGCAACGGCCCAACGGTAGCATTGCGCGCCGACATGGACGCACTGCCCATCGTCGAGGCTAATGAAGTCTCATACCGTTCGCAGCACAATGGCGTGATGCACGCCTGCGGACACGACGCGCACACGGCGATGTTGTTGGGTGCAGCGATGTTGTTGGCGAAGGAAAATTTGAATGGCACGGTGCGCTTGTTATTTCAGCCGTGCGAAGAAGGACAAGACGCGGAGGGCAAGAGCGGCGCGACGCGCATGATCGAAGAAGGCGCACTGCATGAGGTCGCAGCGGTGTTCGGCTTGCACGTGGCGAGCGACATGCCCGCCGGTCTGCTCGAAATTGGCGATGGGCCCGTCTTGGCGGCTGTAGATTCATTCGAGGGCAAGGTGCTGGGCAACGGCTGTCATGGCGCCTATCCGCATCGCGGACTGGATCCGGTGTGGTTGTCTGCGCAAGTCATCAATGCGGTGCATGGCATCATCCCACGTCGTCTGGATCCGACACAGCCTGCGGTAATTTCGGTTTGCACCGTGCATGGCGGCTCGGCGCATAACGTCATCCCCGAAGCGGTTGAGTTGGGCGGCACCATTCGCTCGTTTGATCCAAGTGTGCGTCAATTACTGCACGACGAATTAGCGCGCGCGTTTGCATTGGCGCGAAGCATGGGCGGCGATTATACGCTGAACATCTTGACGGGATGCCCGCCGACTAACAATGATCCGACGCAAGCCGCCTTTATACGCGAAGTAGCTCATGGGTTGGTAGGAACGGACAGGGTGAACAGCACGCCGCCGTTGCACATGGGCGCAGAGGATTTCTCGTTCATGTTGCAAGCCGCGCCCGGCGCATTTGTGTTTCTTGGCGCAGCCAAGGGGGATCGTTCACGGCCACATCACAATTCATATTTCGATATTGACGAATCGGTGCTGGTCACAGGTGCGGCGTTGCTGGCAGAAACGGCGAAACGGTATTTGCAGCCGCGGTGAATTCCACAGGGCGAAGAATATCGCTCATCATAAAAGAGTGTTTTGAAATTCAGACCCTAAAGGTTTTTCTGGCGAAGCGAGTTCACAATTTGCGCAGAAAGCCCGCGTGAAATGCTTTGTTGCTTGCCAGCGAAACCGTTAGGGGCTCGGTCTTATATTTTCAAAACACTTTCTAAGGAGATTCGCATGCTAGATCGAGCAATGGCGCTCAAAGCAAAATTGATTGAGATTCGCCGTCACCTCCATCAGTATCCTGAATTGGGCTTTCAAGAAGTCAAGACGAGTCAATACGTCTCCGACCATTTGCACGCCTTGGGCATCGAACATCAGCGCGGCGTGGCAAAGACAGGTATCGTCGCCACCCTCGGTAACGGCAAGGGTCCAACGGTTGCGTTGCGCGCGGATATGGATGCGCTGCCGATTCACGAGGCAAATGATGTGCCTTATCGTTCTAAGCATGACGGCGTGATGCACGCTTGCGGACACGACGCGCATACGGCGATGTTGTTGGGCGCAGCGATGTTGTTGGCGCAAGAAAATTTGAACGGCACCGTGCGTCTTTTATTTCAGCCATCCGAAGAATGGCGGGATGCCGAGAACAAGAGCGGCGGCTTGCGGATGGTCGAAGAAGGCGCGTTGGATGGCGTCGAAGCGGTGTGGGGTATTCACGTCGGCAGTCAGAATACGAGCGGCATAGTTTCCGTGAGCGAAGGCGCGATCACCGCTGCGGCAGATGGTTTCTATGGTGTGGTGATAGGCAACGGCGGACATGGCGCATTCCCGCATCGCTCACTCGATCCCATTTGGTTGGCGTCGCACGTGTTACCTGCGATTTACGGCATCATCCCGCGGCGCATTGATCCAACGCGCAAAGCCGTCATCACGGTTGGCATGATACACGGCGGCACGGCGGTCAACATCATCCCGCCGAGCGTCGAGCTCAACGGCACGATTCGCTCGTTTGAAGAAGATACGCGCAAACAGTTACACGATGGACTGGAACAAGCATTTGCGCTAGCTCGCACATGGGGCGGCGACTATACCTTGACGCATCCGTACGGTTATCCGCCGACCATCAACGACCCTGAAGCAGCGGATTTCATTCGCAGCGTGGCGACCGATTTGTTGGGCGCGGCGCGTGTGACGAAGGCCGAACCCATGATGGCGGGCGAAGATTTTTCGTACATGGCGCAGAAGGCGCGCGGCGGGTTCATCAATCTCGGCGCAGCGATTGGCGACCAGCCGCGCCCGCATCACAATCCCGTATTCGATATTGACGAGTCGGCGCTGCCGATTGGCGCGGCGGTGTTGGCGGAGACGGTGAAGCGGTATCTAAAAAGTAGTGAGTGAAAGGTAATAACGCATTACTTTTTACTCATCACTTTTTACTTTTGTGTGGTGAGGGGGGCATGGGTTGTAATGACACGCAATGACGCTTGGCAAATCGTTTGCGAATTTGTGAAGAATGAATCGTTGCGGAAGCACATGCTCGCGGTGGAGGCGTGTATGCGCGAGTATGCGCGGCACTATGGCGAGGATGAAGAACAATGGGCAACGCTGGGTGTGTTACACGATTTCGATTTCGAGATTCACCCCACACTCGATAAACATCCACAAGACGGCGCGCCGATTCTGCGCGAGCGCGGCGTGCCCGAAGACATCATTTACAGCATCCTCTCGCACGCCGATCATTTGCAAGACACGTACCCGCGTCGCGCGTTGCGCGAGAAGACGCTCGTCGCCGTGGATGAATTGAGTGGCTTGTGCATCGCAGTGGCGTTGGTGCGTCCTAGCAGGAGCATCTTCGACGTGGATGTGGCAGCCGTCAGAAGCAAGTGGAAAAACAAGGGCTTTGCGCGCGCTGTCAACCGTCAAGAGATCGAACACCACACAGAAGTGTTAGGTATCCCGCTCGACGAGCATATTGCGCGTTGCGTCAAAGCATTGCAAAATAGCGCTGATGTATTGGGCATTCGGGGCATGTCCAGTTGAAAGCGGCGATTGGATATTAGAGATTGGAGATTATCCAATCTCGAAAAAGGAGGAACGTATGGGCATCGCAGAAATTCTTAGCGCGTTTGGATTATCGGCAGCGGCGGGTTTGAATGCTTACATCCCATTGCTCGTCATTGGGTTGTTGGGGCGTTTCACCAACTTCGTCAAGCTGCAAGCGCCGTTCGATTGGCTCACCAATGAATGGGTCATTGGGACGTTGGCGGTGTTATTGCTCATCGAGATGCTCGCCGACAAGGTTCCCGCGGTGGATCACATCAATGACTTCATCAGCACCTTCATTCGACCGACAGCGGGCGCCATTCTGTTCGCGGCTGAAGCGAATGTGTTGCGCGACGTGAACCCGATCATTCCCATCATTGCAGGGCTGCTTGTGGCAGGCGCGGTTCATGCGACGAAGGCGACGGCGCGCCCCGTCATCAATGCGACGACCTTCGGCGTGGCCACACCTGTGGTGAGTTTCATCGAGGACGTGATTTCGTTCTTCGCTACCCTCTTGGCGATCTTCGTGCCGTTCGTGATGATCGTGTTCTTTTGCGTGTTCCTGTTCGTCGCATACAAAATCTTCGCGCGCCGCTCGCGTACCCGCGCAGTGTAGGATCCAATGTAGGGCAAGATTGTACCTTGCCTGCCTAGACAAGTTGCAAACTTGTCCTACCCTGAATTGAAGCGAGAAACCCGTTTGCCCATGCAATGCTTCCTCGGCAAACGGGTTTCTGTTTGACCAAACGACTAAGCCACTAAACGACGATTCGACTATTGGACTATGACCAAACTTCTTTATCCAGTCACAGTTTCTAGCTTGTTCGGTTTGCTTTTTGCCGAAGCTGTGTGGACGCGCTCGCCATCATTCGCTGTGGCAACCTTCGCCATCGTTTCTGTGTTGTGGTTGCTTTCATATCTCATGCCGCCGCGCTTGTTCCACTATTCCAACGAGCAGCTCGCGCCCAGCGTGTTGACGCAACTCATGAAGCGCGCAGGCGCGGCGATTGCGTGCATCGTCGGCGCGAGTGTGGCGGCGTTGCTGTTCACGGGCTTATGGACTGACCTCACAACATTTGAGGAAGTGTATGCGTTCACGTTCATCGGCATCACGTTGTTTCACGGCTTTGGCGGCCCGTTTGCGTATCACATCGTCTATTTGCAAGAGACGAAGCAATACAACTCCGATCAGCTCGCCGCCGTCCTCATCGCATTCACGCTGATGCTGTTCATCGTCACACTCGTCATCTTTGTGTTGGATTTTGGGTTGCCGCGCGACGCGCACATTCATCGGCGCGATTTGCTCATGTTTACGCTTGTGCTGTTGGGTTATGGCTGGGCGGTGTATAAGGTCGCGCACCATTGAGGGAAACGGGATAGATTTCTTCGAACCCATTCACGATGGGTTCCATTGTCAGCGTGGGAGTCGTTGATGCCGTTGAGCTGCACGCGCTCAACCCCGCCGCGAGTGCGAGACCCATCAGGATCACAAAAATTTTTGTGAAGGATTTTGCGTCAAGTATAATCGGTACGTTTTGCATACCGGAGGAAAAGGTTCATGTCTAAACGAGTATGGCTGCTCATCTTGAGCGTGGTGGTAGGCTGTAGTTTGCTGCTGGTGTCGTCTGTCAACGCGCAAGGTGGGGATGTGTGTGAGCAACCGAATGTGTTGAACGCGGCGACGTGTCGCTTTCCAGGACGCGTGATAGGTGTGGCAGGCTATGGCGCAGTGCGGCAAGGTTGGAATGCATTTATCGCGCAAGGAAGTCCCACGTTTGATGGCGAGACCCATAACGGCTACGACCCTGAAGTTGGCAAAGATCAACATATTTTTGGGAGCGTGCCTTGGGCAGCAGGTGTGTGGCAGCATGTGAATGGCACGGCGCCGGGCAACGGCTACCGTCTCACGGTTGGCTGGTTTGTTTCGACGAATTGCGTGGGAGCGCGTGGTCGTGTCGGCATTGATCCGACGGGCGGCGATAATCCCAATTCACCGAACATCGTGTGGTCTGACAAATTTTCGGTCTGCGCTTCAAAAGCCGGACACAAGTCGGTGCAAGCCATCGCGCAAAGTGGGCGCGTTTCGATTTGGGTTTGGGCTGAGATTGATCGGACGTGCGGTTGCGGCGATCAAATTTGGGTAACGGCTGTCGCATTGACCGGTGACGCTTCGGTGCCAACGGCGACACCCCCACCGCCAACCGACACGCCGCGTCCCCCCACGCCTACGCGCGTGCCGCCCACACGCACATTTACACCGGTGCCTGCGACAAACACCCCCGCGCCGACAGCAACACCGCTGCCGACCAACACGCCTGCCGCCACTGCAACTGCGACAGCGACCACAACACCACTGCCTACTGATACGCCATCGCCCACAGAACCCATTGTCCCCGTCGTCGCCATTCGGCGTGTGACGCCCACACCTACGGCAAAGCCCTCATCACTTTTACCTGCCTTCGATGATGCAGCGTCAACGGATTGGTTAGCGGTCGGTTTGCTCGGCTTCGCGGGTTGCACATTTGCCTTGGCTATACTCGTCGGCGTAGGCATGGTCGCGTTTTGGTTTTGGCGACGGCAGTAGTCGCTAGTCGCTAGCGATTAGCCACTAGCAACTAGCCGCGCTCTCGTTCAAGCGGGCATGTCAAGCAATGCGGTCCGCCGTTGCCATTTACCAGCTCGTCGCCCTCCACACTCCACACTTTGCCGCCGCGTTGCCGTAGCTCGTCGCTCAAACGTGTTGCCCATGCCCAACCGACTGCTTCGCAGGGTGCGGTGGCGACGAAGTTGATGCACATCTCATGGCGTTCTTCATGCGTCGTTTCGATGATTTCGACGCCGCGTCGCTCCATGTAATCTGAGAAGAAGGTGTAATAGGGTTGCTTGCCTGTGCGGAAGACCATCGTCGGATGCACATCGAGCCCCGCGACATATCCCATTGCCAAGCGAGGACCCACGAACATCAATTGTCCGTCAATGTGGATGTTGCCCTCAGGCACTAGCACTAACACTACTTCATCAAGATACTGACCTAAAGTTAAATCGCAAAACTGTTTGATAGCCGTGTGATTGGTGCGGTCACACAATGCAATCACGGCGGTGCGCTCGTCCATGAATTGAACGCCGCCGCCTTCGAGCAACCCCGGCGGTTCGATGGCACCCAGCACAGGGATGCCGAGCTTCTGCATGGCAAGCCCAATCACCCACGGGTCGCCCATGCGCCCTTTGAGCGCCATGCTCATCAGAATCGCGCCGCCATTCATCACACAGGCAAGGTCGCGCGTGTAACAGATATTGGGGCGACGCGCGATGTAAGCGAGGGCTTCGGGTTCGTCCTTCAATACGTCCGTTAGCAAAATGACTTCCGCGCCTGCCTCTGCGATAGCCTCCGTCAAACCGTCATATTCGCTCTGAAATTTTGTGGCATCCACAGGTCGCCGATAGTTGTATTCTCGCAAGGTCTGAGGTGTGACGCACGCAAGTTCACCGCCAGGACGATGCATCAATACGCGCTTCAATTTGCCATATTCGGTTTGCGCTCCGTACATTCAGCCTCCAAAAACAGATTGCGTGTGGCGCGCGTTGGATCCAATCACGCTTGCTGCCACACGCAATAGGGTTGTCCGCACAGCGGCTAAACCACTGTTCAGATCACCGTCGCACTCGCAAATGTCGCGCATAGCGCGCATAATAAAACACTTCGGCATGGGTTTCATGCGGTATGTCTTGGGGAGGCAGCGCGGCGGTGGGAGGTTTCGTCTTGGGTTTGAGCAAGGTTGGCAATTTGTTCGCCAACGCGGGCAACGCTTTACGCGCGAACCAACGCACTGCCAACCACGTCACGGTCCCCGCCGCTACCGTCGCCGCGCCGCCGAGCGCCAACGCCTGCTTTGTGCCTAGCGGCGCAAGCGCGCGTTGCGATTCAATGAGCATCGGTTGATTGGATGGCTGCTCGTCGCCCAAATGCCAGCCGCAGTAGCGACAAAATTGATCCGAACGCGCATGAACCGCGCCGCAATTCGCGCAAATCATTGTTCCTCCAAAAGCAGTGAGCCGCGAGTTGTCACTGCTCACTGGTTAGTAGTCGCTGTTCACTGGTTAGACAGCCGTGCGCCATTCATCGTACGGCGCATCCAAGCCGCGCACCACATCGTGATACAAGTCCATGATGCGTTGCGTGACCGGACCGATTTTGCCGTCGCCGATGGGATACTTGTCCACCGCAGTCACCGGGTTGACCTCGGCGCCCGTGCCGCACAAGAACACTTCGTCAGTCATATACACTTCGGTGCGATCAATTTCGCGTTCTTCCACAGACAGGTTTAGTTGTTCCTCGCAAAGCTGCAACAACGTCGTGCGCGTGATGCTCTCTAAAACGCTGTGCGTCACGGGCGGCGTGATGACGCGCCCGCGCTTCACCATCATGATGCACGCGCCTGTGCTTTCCGCGACCTTGCCGCGGTCATTGAGAATGAGCGCGTCGTCGTAACCGTTCGCCATCACCTCGCGCCCCGCCAAGCTGCTGTTGTGATAGTTGTCGACGGCTTTGATGCGCGGCGGCATGGTGTTGTCAGAGATGCGTGTCCAGGTGCTGGTGCCCAGTGAGATAGTGCGACCCGTTTTCATGTGCGACGTGAATGGATGCGTGTTAATGAGGATATCGGTTTCGCTGGCGCCGCCGCGGAATGAATAACCGCGCGTGCCGCGATAGGCAAAGGGACGGATGTACGTATCCTCTTTGACGCCATTGGCGCGTAAGAGTTGCACGACCGCCGCGCTCAACTCGGTTTCGTTCCAACGATTCTTTTGGCGCAACAAACGCACCGATTCATCGAAACGTCGCATGTGTTCAGGCAAGCGAAAAACGTAGGCGCGATCTTCTTCGGGATTGCGGTACGCCTTGATGCCTTCGAACACGGAACCAACCCCGACCCATTCCATCTCGGTGACATGCACGGTGGCTTTGTCCCACTCGACCAATTCGCCATTCCACCATACATACTTAGGATGCGCGGATGGGGTGTGGCTGGTTGGCGCAGCTGCTGTTGGCGCAGACATGATATTTTCTCCTCAATAAAATAATGTGGGTCTTTTGGCTTTGCTGGAGAACGCTCGTGGCGGATGGTCACAGCCACCCCTCAAGCGCGGGAGGTGCGACCCACGGGAGTCCCGCGCGAGCATTCCACACTACAATCGGTAGAGCCGTAATGGTTACGACGGGTATTATACTGTAAGACCATCAAGGGTAAAAGCGACTTTGCGCCTCAGCGTCAGGAGAGCCCAATTTGTCGCCCAGGCTACCGACTTACCCACAACATCAACCCTATCATCACACCGCCCATCGCCGCCATCGCCACGAGCTTCAACATGCCCGACGGCAAGACCAACGCCATCGCGCCAAACATCGCGCTCAAGGTATAAAGCAACAGCACCACGCGTGGTTGTGACCAACCCCTGTCCACCAAACGAAAATGCAAATGCCCACGGTCGCCGTGATACGGCGCGCGCCCATCACGCAGGCGCTGCACAATTTGCCAAGCCGTATCGAGAATTGGAATGCCCAGCACCAGTAGTGCGCTGGCGACTTTGGCGCCGCCGATGATCGAGAGTGTGCCCAGTGAGAGACCGAGGAACAACGCGCCCGAGGCGCCGAGAAAAATTTTCGCAGGCGAGAAGTTGAACGGCAGGAAACCCCCAATCGCGCCCAGCAATGCCAGCGGCAACACGGCAATGGACTCTTGCCCCAAACGTTGCGTATGCACAAACAAAATCACGCACGCAATCGCGACGATGCCCGACGCCAAGCCATCGAGCCCGTCCAGAAAGTTCACCGTGTTCATCATGCCCATCAACCAAAACAACGTGAACAGGACGGCGAACCAGTCGGGCAACCTCACTGCGCCAAACGGTGTGGGCAACTCGACGATGCGAACATTGAAAGCGACGACGACAAGCGATGCGATGAACTGTGCGAGGAATTGCGGTGGAGCAGACAACTCACGCCAATCGTCATACACACCGACAAACAGCACCGCCCCCAAACCAACCAATAAACCAAGCAGCCGCCAACTTTCGGCAAGGTCATTGCGCGCGATGGGCAACACAAACGACGCGGCAAGCGCGACAGCAAAGCCGAGCGCCAACGTAAGACCGCCGAGCTTTGGCGTTGGCGCGCGATGCGCGTGGCGTCCGCGCGGCACATCCACCGCGCCCCAGCGCTGCGCCAGACGGATGACAAGCGGAGTGCTGACGAGTGTGGTCAGGAAAGCGAGGATGAAGACGAGGAGCGAGGTCATGGAGGAGCGCAAGCGCCAAGGGTCAAGGGTCAAGCGTCAAGCGTCAAGCGTCAAGGGTCAAGTAATACATAACACATGATACTTGACTCTTGACACTTGATACTCGTCATTCATTGAGACGTGACACTAATTGAAAGCGATGCCGTTTCGGTTGTGACGGGCGTGAGTCCATTGATGATGAGGATGGCGCTCGTAAAGTCGCCGCCGAAATTTTTGAGCGGGATTTGCGCGCGGTTACTCGCGTCCAGTTGAATTTTTTCGACGGTGGCGCGTTGACCAAGTTTGATGAGCTGCACGGCGAACTTCTGTGGCAATTGATTGTTGATGCGCACGAAGCCGTCGGCTTGCCAGCCTCCGTCGCCGTTTTCCATGTCGTCTTTGTAATTGAGTTCGGGGATGCTCACGTCGTCAATCAACATGCCCGTCGCGTTGTAAGCGTCGTCGGTAATATATTCGAAGCGCGCGAGGATCGGTTTGCCCGCGTATGCGCTCAAATCGAAACGCTCCTCGACCCAGCCTTCGCTGCGCGCCGTGAAGCCATTGCCGAAGTTGTTGCCTGTGGGATTGTGGTCGGTCGAGCGTTGTCCTTTGAGCGTGTGCCACGTCGCGCCGTTGTCGGTCGAAACTTCGACATACGCGTAATCGTAATCTTTCTCGATGTCGTACCAGAACCACGCGACGAGGGTCGCTCTGCTCACGCTCCGCAAATCGAAAGCGCGCGTCAGCGTCATGTTCGAGTCGTCGCCGCGATTCGAGTACCACACGTACTGCCCACTGTGCGGATTGGTCGGCGCGATCTTCACGCTCGTCGGCCCTTGGAGCGTCACGACATAATCGCCGTTGCGCGCGGGCTTGCCCAACTCAATATATTGTGAGCCGTATTGCGTGACGCTCAACCTCGTCTCGAATGGATAGCGCGTAACTTTAGTTTGAATGGTCGCCGATTCACGCAAACTTTTGTAAGCATAACGTCCATCCGCTGCTTTGGGATCCAGCAGCACGTTCGCCACCACCCAATCTTGAAACAGACTGTCAAAGGTGAAGCCTGTGCGATTGCGCGCTAACACGACATTGTAACCTGCGATGCCATTGGCTGGCTCACGCACAACTTCCTGCATCAGCTGGTCGCCAAAGCGCTCAAGGAAATACGCATTGAACAAATATCCCGCGCCGTAATGCGGCACCGACGCATTGGGGCTGTCTTTCCACGCGTTGAGCTGCGTTTGCGGCGCACGCACGAACGCGCCATCGGAACCGCCGACGCCGTAACCGTTGAGCTGCATCGCCAACTCCGATAAGCCCTCGTTGACCCAGGTGTCCTCGTTCTTGTCGTTGTTCCAATGAATCATGTGCTGAAATTCATGCGCGAGTACGCTCTCGTACGAGGCGTTGCCAGGTTGCAAGCTTTGCGTGTTGATGTAGAACCATTCGCCTTCATTCGAGTATTGGTTGACGACTTTCGGATACTCGTCTGCGCCAGAGAAGTAGCCGCCGACGCCTGGCACGTTGCCATTGAAGATGTTGATGTGAATGTCGTTGTCCACGCCCGGCGACCATTCGCTGCCGAAGAATTGACGGTTGGTGGGGTAGATTTTGTTCTCGAAGTTGTCCACCGATTTTTTCAACGCACTGTCATCCACGCGTATGCCATTCCCTACCCACGCATACACATGCGGCGAGATGTAGCGCAAGGTCGCCGTCGTCGTGAAATGTTTCTTATTCGGTTCGTCCATCACCCACAACACGCGTTGGTCGCCTACCTTATATGAGGGCGGCGTCGCATTCACCACTTTGGGGATGGGTTGATTGCTCTTCAGTTTCAAGCGCTGGGTGAGCGCGTACAAGTCGCGTTCACGCACTGCGGTCTTTAACAAAGTTTCCAACGAAGTAACATTCGCTGCCGCATTAGGTGTAGAGGTGGGCGTGGGTCCCACCGCGACGCCGCGAGTTGGTGTGGCGTTGGCTGCGGGCGTAGCGCGCGGCGCTGGGGTGCGCCGCGAGGCGTCTTCCGTCAAACGCAAGGTCAGTGGATCGTTGGTGACGGTTGGCTCCGGCGTGATGTTGCCGAAACGCAATGGCGTCGCAGTGGGCGTCGCGTTTAACGCCTCCGCTGTCAAGCGCAAGGCGCGGTCGGGTTCGGGAATGTCTATAGCGCGTAAGGCCATAACCGCGAATGCAATGGTGGCAACGCACACGCACGAGGTGAACGAGAGAACCAAGCCAACGATGATTTTGGTTTGATTAGCCAAAACTTACTCCTCACAAGTTAATTGAAGCCAGTCGCTACCATGCTGCACACCATACTGATGACGACTAGAACGCCAATGATGTAGAGCGCGATTTCAGAACGAGTATATTTGCGGGGCGGGGGACTGTGTTTACCAGCACGAATTTTGCGGGGCATGATGTTCCTCCTTTTTGGAAACAAAACTTTGGCGCTCATGTTCAGAAATTGTGCGCGGCGGAACACGGTGAGATGGCGGCGTTCTCGACGTGGTGTGTCGCGCCGCCCGCGCGCGACCAACAACGGCGAGAGTGCGCGCTCCGCACCAACGCATGTTTTCTTGACAGGCGCGAACTTTAGCAGCTGGCGGATAGCCAAGGGCTGTTCGCCATCCGCCATTGGCTATTTGCTATTCGCCATAAGCCACCTGCGTAAGTATAACACACCGCGCACGCGAGCCCAAGCCTTGACGATAGCGCAGTGCCTTACTATAATCTGCCCCGATATAGTGTGGCTAAATGAGCTGTGAATCCCATAACCCTGGCGAAGGTTTAAAACCTTGGCCGGGCTAAGTTCCTCATGCGCCAATGATTTAGTAATCCTATAGAAAGCGAGGGGCTATGTTCACGGGCCTAGATTGCTTCTACATGAGCTTGGTCGTCGCAGGCATCATCTATGCCTTATTCATTCTCTTCACGGGCGGCTTGCACGACATGGGCTCTATCGTTCACTTACCATTCGACGTGGGACCCGACTTCAGTCATGGCGAAGTGGGAATCGTTTCGTTGAGCCCTATCACGATTGCTGGCTTTGTCACCGCCTTTGGCGCTTTTGGCGTCATCGCCACCCAAGGCTTTGGCGCCTCAGCCATACTGAGCTTGGTTATCGCCACCATCGGGGGGCTCGTGGTGGGGATTGTTTCTCATATCGCCTATTTTTATTTGCTCATCAAACCACAGGGTTCATCCGAAATCAAGCAGAGTGACATCATCGGCGCTACCGCCGAGGTCACCACGCCAATTCCCATGAGTGGCACTGGTGAAGTGGCGTTTGTAGCGCAGGGTGGCCGCGTCACCTATCCTGCACGCGCGGCTGATCGTGTTGCCTTGCCGCGCGGCACGACGGTTACTATCGTCGAACAAGTCGGCACTGTCGTCTCTGTGCGCGCTCGAACCACATTCAAATAACCCAAACCTTCAGGAGGTGTTATGGAAATTCTTTTACCCGCGGTTGCTTGTTTTGGAATCTTGTTCGTGTTGATGGCCACCGCCTTCGTCGCCGCCAGCCGTTACAAGAAAGTAGGCCCCAACCAAGTGCTAGTCATCTCTGGGCGGGGTCAAACCGTGACGGACCCCGAGACGGGCAAAACCGTAAAGCGCAATTTCCGTCTCGTCAAAGGCGGCGGTACGGTCGTCTGGCCAGTCATCGAACGCGTGGATGAGTTACTGCTCGAAATCATGACGATTGACGTCGTCACCCCTAAAGTCTATACGTTACAAGGCGTGCCTGTCACGGTGGACGGCGTCGCACAGGTGAAGATTCGCGGCGACGATGTTTCAATTACGACCGCCGCCGAGCAGTTCCTCTCCAAGAGCACCGACGAAATCAAGAATGTCGCGCTGCAAACACTCGAAGGTCACTTGCGCGCGATTCTGGGCACCCTCTCGGTCGAGGCCATCTACAAAGACCGCGATGCGTTCGCTGCGCGCGTGGCTGATGTGGCGACGGCCGATATGGCGAACATGGGCTTGAGCATTGTTTCGTTCACCATCCGCGACATCCGTGACGATCAAGGTTATCTGGATGCGCTCGGGCAAGCGCGCACCGCCGAAGTGAAACGCGATGCGGAG
This sequence comes from uncultured Anaerolineae bacterium, assembly GCA_964509505.1. Taxonomy (GTDB): domain Bacteria; phylum Chloroflexota; class Anaerolineae; order JACRMK01; family JACRMK01; genus CAZDYP01. The sequence continues at coordinate 14,503 of CAZDYP010000051.1, forward strand.
ATCGGCAAGGCCATCGCCGATCGCGAAACGCGCATCAAATCTGCCGAAGCAATGCAAGCAGCGCGCGAAGCCGAACTGACCGCGCAGACGCGCATCGCCGAAGCGCAGAAGAACTATGAAGTGCAGAAGGCGAACTACGACGCCGAAGTGAATCGCCAGAAGGCGCAAGCCGAAATTGCCTACACCTTGCAGCAGAACAAAAGCAACCAGGAAGTCAAAGCCGAAGAAGTGCAGATTCAAGTGGTCGAGAAGCAAAAGCAGATTCAGGTGCAAGAGCAAGAAATTTTGCGCCGCGAGAAAGAGCTGGAAGCGACGGTGCGTAAACCTGCCGAAGCCGAGCAGTATCGCATTCGCACCTTAGCCGAAGCGAAAAAATATCAAGTCACGGCGGAAGCCGAAGGCCAATCATCCGCCGTGCGTTCGGTCGGCGAAGGCGAAGCGTCGGCGACGAAGGCGAAAGGATTGGCGCAAGCCGACGTGACGAGGGCGCAAGGTCTCGCGCAAGCCGAGATCATTCAAGCGCAAGGCACTGCCGAAGCGGAAGCCATGCAGAAGAAAGCGAGCGCATGGCAGAACTATAACGAAGCCGCCATCATCCAACAACTGATTGACAAGATGCCTGCGATTGCGGACGCCATCTCGAAACCACTCGCGCAAACGGACCGCATTGTCATCATCAGCAATGGCGGTGATGGTGGCGGCACGGGCGCAGGCGCGGCGAAAGTATCGCAAGATGTGACCAACATCATCGCGCAAGTGCCCGCGACCGTTGAGGCGCTCACCGGCGTGGACATCGTGGGCGGCATCAAGAGCCTGCCGACATTCCGCAAGTTGAGCGGCAAAGAGGGTGACGAGAAGAAAGCCTAGTTTTTCAACACAAAGACACGAAATTCTCACGAGGGCACAAAGAAAATTTCTTTGTGCCTTCGTGCTTTTTCAGCGTCCTTGTGTTTTTTTCTTTGAGTCCTTGTGTCTTTGTGGTAAATTCAATTTCCCATGAAACCATATTTGCAACTTGCTATCATCCCCCTCCTGCTCGTCGTGTGGGGTTTGTTCGTCGCTCCACAGCTAACAAACTATAGCTATAATTCGCTCGCCAATTATCAGACGCCCTACACGGAAAAAACCACACCCGGCAACACCGGCGAACCGCTCACCTCGCAAGTCGTTCTGATTGTCGTGGATGGCTTGCGCCTCGACGTATCGCAGACGATGACCAACGTGAACGCGCTGCGCGTGAAGGGCGCAAACCGCGTGCTGCGCGTTGGTATGCCATCATTCTCAGCAACCAGCTGGGCGACTATTGGCACCGGCGCATGGGTGGAGCAGCATGGGCAAGTGCTCAACAGGAATTTGCGCCCAATGCCCCTTGCCTCGATTTTCACAACCGTGCAGCATAAGGGATTAAAGAGCGCTGCGAGCGGAGCAGCAGGATGGGCAGTTTTAACGCAAGATTGGACAGAATTCAAAGAAGTAGTAGCAGGACATGGATTTCATGTTGCTTATCCCCCATTCGTTGAGCTTGAATCCAATCTGAAACGATTCTTAAGTTCAGGACATCAACTGATACTGATACACAATGACTGGAGCCGAAATGTTGAAAACCTTATGCCAGCTGCGGATGACTATATTGGAAAGTTAACCTCCCACATAGACTTAAATTCAACGACTCTATTGCTTGTCTCATCACATGGACAATCAGAACGTGGTGAGAACGGCGGCAATGAAGACGCCATCCTCAACGTCCCTTTCATCGCTGCCGGCAAAGGCGTCAAGGCAGGCGCTTACGTCACAGCGACGCTCGCCGATATCGCGCCGACCCTTGCGGTGTTACTTGGCGCGAGCTTCCCCACCGACAATCAAGGCGATGCGCTATTCGACATGCTCGACATGCCCGACGATGCAAAAGCCAAACGTGCGGTCGAGTGGGCGCAACAAGTCATCGCGCGTTACGACACCATCGCCAAGTTTTATGGCGTGAGCGTTACGCACAAACGCTTGGATGACGCGCACACTGCGCTCTCGGCGGGACAATCTGTTGAGGCGCTCCGCTTGGCGCAAGGCGAAGTGAATGCGACACGCGCCGCCGTCGCCGTCGCGCGCGAAGGGCGCATCCAACAAGAACGTTATCCACGCACGCCCACGCTCTTGCTCTTCTGGTCGCCGCTGGTTGTCTATGTTTGGTTCATGCGTCGCCTGGGATGGGAGCTGCGTCGCCCGCTCAGCGGCGCGCTCGTTTACTTCGTCGTGTTTTACGCGCTCTTCTTTGGTACTGGCTTGACATTCTCATGGAGCGTGTTCAACAGCGACCTCAGACTCAATAGCAGCTTCATTCCAGCCGTCAGCGCGTTGCTGGTGATGGCGCTGGTCATGGGTCTGCTCACGCGCGACGATGATCATTACTACACCGCGCTCGACGTATTTAATGCGGCATTCTGGATTTTCGCAGCGCTGTGGTTGCAAGTCTGCATCTTCTACTGGTCGTACGGTTTCGCGTGGACGTGGTTCATCCCTGACCATACGTTGCTGCTGAAATACTTTGTGGATGTGTGGCAAACAAACGCCTTGAGCGTGAGCGTTGCGTTGCCGCTCGTGGCCATTGGGACGAAGTGGCTACTGGCGCGTGTGGGCAGGAGACGTGGAGATTCGGCGGACTAATAAAGAAGAAGAAAAACGCGACTAGTGGTAGTCGCGTTTTCTTTTTACTCGCTATTTTTTCTTTCGTCTTTCCTCTTTCTTCCTTCTATACTTTCTATACTTTCTTCACCCAACAACCACCTCGCAAAAAATCCTATGACCTTTGCTCGATACAATTCAGGTTCGTGTTGATCCACTGCACGATGTTTCGCGTCTGGCACGAACCAAAATTCTTTCGGACCCGTCGCCTCTGCATAAAGCCAGCAGCCTTGCCAGGCTTCGATGTATTCGTCGCGCCCGCCGAGGATGAGCAACAAGGGTGTCGGCCCAAAATGTCGCACGGCGCGCACAGGATACGCTTCACTTACGTCGCAACGCAAACGGCGCGCGCCCAACGCGATGATGAGATGGACAAACCGTTCCGCGAACCAACGCGGAAAGCCTTTGTCCACCATGCCCAGCGCCAACGTCGGCGGCAGCGTCGCAAAGGCTGAATCGGCGACGACGCACTCCACGTAATCCGAAAGCGGCGCAGTGGCCACCGCAACCGCCGCGCCCATCGAAAAACCCAGCAAGCCGATACGCGTATAACCATGCGAAACCAAATAATCAATCGCACCCAGCAAATCGAAGCGCTCATAAAATCCCATCGAGGTCAGGTTGCCCTCCGATTGCCCATGATTGCGAAAATCAAAAAGCAACACAGGGATGCCGCACTCAATGAACCACGGGACGTAAATCAGATCAGGCTCTTTGCTGCCGCCATGACCATGACAGAAGATAACTGCGTGGGTAATCGCTAATTGGTCATTGGCAATAGGGGGTGTGATAAGCCAGCCGCGCAGGGTGAGACCGTCGCGTGATGCGAATTGGACTTCTTCACTTGGCAACCCGTAATCGCGCGGCTGCCGGCGCGGACGGATGCGCTTTGGGCGTGTCCATTGGTTCACGCCATGCCACGCCAGCGCCCACAACGCAACCGCCACACCCAACAAAATCAAAGGCAACCGTTTAAGCAGCACCTCGCTATCTCCAATCTCTATTAGGATTCCTAATTCATGTGTGAATAAAGAACTCATCCTTGCGAAGGGTTTGAACCTTCGCAAGGGTTATGGGATTCACAGCCCGTTTTAGGAACACGCTAATGTCCAATCTCCCATCACTAATTCTCCACCCAATCCATCCGCCGATTAATGGGATCTTCAACCTGCGCCCCCAACTCGAACAATCTTTGCGTTTGACCTGTGCCATCTGCGCGTGCCACCCACACTGCCCATATCCCGCCACGATCAGACAGATAGGCAACCCATTGCCCATCGGGAGACCACGTCGGCGCCACATTGACGCCGCCGCCGCGCGTGAGCTTGAGGCGTTGGCTGCCATCCGCGGTTACCACAAAAATATCCGAGCCGCCCTCTTCACGCGAGGTGAATGCAACACGTCGCCCATCAGGGGACCAATCGGGTGCCGTGTCGCTGCCGCCTTTCGCAATCTGGCAACACGCGTTGTTTTGCGAGTACCCATTTTCCGTTGTCGTCCAGATGCCGCACGCGCCTCTCACGCAACCCGCATAGGCGATGAGTCCATCGCCGCGCACCGCCGGCCAGCGCGCATCGCGCAACATCGTCGTCGAAGGATCGGGGCCTACCGTGCGCGGTTGATCGTCCTCACCATATCGCACGACAATGTAAAGGCGCTGCTCGCGTGTTTGGTCACGCTGCGACGAGAACAGCACACGCCCGCCGGCTAAGAACACAGGATATTTGTCGTCAGGCGAACCTGTGACGCGCCCCTCCACATTGGTGGTCACATCCACGAAGAACAAACCCTCACCGCGTCCTGTTTGTGAGGTTGCCAGCGAGCGAAACAGCACGCGCCGTCCATCCGGTTGAAAGGAGGGATCGGTAGCGGCTGCCGCAATGGTGCGATATGCCAGCGCAGCGCCCGACGCGCTCAAGTCCACGAGTCGCACCTGCCGATGATTGCGCTCGGAACAGCGCTCAATGCAAATAGGCACAACCAATTGCCCACGAAATTGTGGAGCCGGCGTAGGCGTCGGCGGCGCGAGCGTCGGGGTGGGCGTCGGCTTGGGTGTGGCTGTAGGTTCGGGCGTATCCGTTGGTAGGATAGGTCTAGGCGTTGGCGTAAGTGACGGCGTCGGCTCCAACACCATCACCGTAGCGCTCGCATTGTTGACGGATTCGCCATTTGCGGCGCTCAAGTTGAAGCGCGTGGTCTTGTCCACCGCCACCGTCAGCTTGCCGTTGGCAGACAAAGCATCTTGCTCAAACGACTCGCTCTTGATTTGAATGCGCGTGAATTGTCCTTGCACAGACCAACTGAGGAGAATTGCGCGAGCTTCGGGGTTGCCGCGCACTACGGCGGTAGGTACCGCCACAAAAAACTCAATGCGCGGCGCGCCAGGTCGCGGCGTGGGTGTCGGTGTGGCTAAGGCTTGGGCCACTTGCGCCGCTTGCGCCGTCGCCGTCTGTCGCAAAGCGATGACCTCGGCGTTGGCAGGCGCGGACTCCAACACTTTCTTGCTGAGGTCCGCCGATTGCGTCAATGCGGCATTGAGTTTTTGATTGAGCTCGACCGATTCGGTGCCGGCCGCTGCCAGTTTGTAATTGACATCGCGCACGAAGCCCAAAGCGAAGATGAGTCCGAAAACGATGAGCGCAAGGATGGTGAACACGCTCGCGCCCGCGATACTCCAACGCACCGTGCGGGCGCGTCGCAAAAAGCGCTCCCGCCAATCCAGCACGGGCGCGCCCAACACGTCGTGAAAAATTTCGTACCGCACCTCGTCGGTTTCACCCGCTTCGGGGGCGACGGCGCGCAAGACGCGCATATCAGGTCCCGCCAACTTTTGCAATGTGCCTAACATCGCATTCAGCGGCGCGTGAACGTAGCTATTCAAGTCAGTCGGCGTATAAGCGATCTTCGTGCCTGACGGTGTGACGAGATACCGAAATGATTCGGCGGCGATGCGCTGTTCCTCGCCCGTCAGTCGCGTCATCATGGCGTCGAGATGCGTGCGGACGATTTTTTCTGAGCCGCCCAACCGTTCCAACGTCGCCAAGCGCAGCGTGTTCACGTTGGCTGCGCGTTCTTCTTGCCACAGGCGCGTCATCACGAGCTGCAAATAGGGCGTCTCCACACGCACCCTCTCGTGCGACACTGCTACCTTGCCTTGTCCTCTCTCGCCAATCGTCACATGCCCCGTCTGTACTTGTTGCACGACAGCCTCAACCAAGCCATCGTCAATGTTCATCGTTACAGGCGGCGGCAAGACCGGCATTTCAGGCGGCGGCGGCGTGCTGCCTTCAGCCGCCAAACGACGATTGTATTCTGCCAGCGGCTTACGAACCGCGCTGACTGTCGCGTCGTAATCAAGATGTTCGAGGCGTAGCAAGTTGTTGAGCAAATTAGGAATACGCCCTTTAAAGCGATCGAGGCGGCTGAGACCATCTTCACGCAACGAGAACAGAAAGTTCACGTCAATGTCTTTGCGGTTGACGGCGCGGGCGAGCTGGGCGTCAAAGCTATCGGCGCCCACATCGGCATGGTAGAGAAAATATTCTTCGAATTGGTCGAAGATGAGGAACACCGAACCGCGCAACATGCGCGTGCATTGATACAAAAATTCGTCGAAGGGCAGCGCGACGTTGACTTGCACGTTCTTATGCGCAGCCTCAGTGAGCGCGCGCAAAATCTCGCTCTTCAGGACGCGCGCAAACGACGGATCTTGCCACGTGCGGAACATTAGCACAGCGACGCGCGGCGTTTGGCGCAGCTGCGGCAACACCCCTGCAAGCAGCACCGAGCTCTTGCCCACCCCGCTGGCGCCATACAGCACAGTGAGCGGCGCGGCGTACAAATTCGACGCGATGATTTCTTGCTCGCGTTCGCGCCCAAAGAAAAACGCGCGGTCCGCTTCGGTGTAAGGTTGCAAGCCTTTATAGGGACAGAAGTTGTA
>CAZDYP010000051.1:21218-28121 GCA_964509505.1 uncultured Anaerolineae bacterium
GAAAACAATCCAATTGCCATCGGGTGAGAGCGCGGGGTCGCCTTCGTTCGTCTGCGAGTTCGTGAGGTTGCGCGGTTCGCCGCCGTCGGCGTTCATGCGCCAAATGTTGGCTTCGTCATCTTCCAAACGCCCATTGCCATTTTTATCAGCAACGCGCGCAAACACGATGGTGCGCCCATCTGCTGACCACCAAGGATGCGTGTCGCGCACCAATCCGCGTGTGAGTGTGACCACCGCGCCCGTTTCCACATCCACTCGGTAGAGCTGCCGCGCTTGCCCGCCAGCGCGCGTGGAGCTGAAGACCAACGTACGGTTGTCAGGCGACCAAGCGGGCTCGTCGTCGAGCGCGTTGCTTCGTGTGATGCGTCGTTGCGCGCTGCCATCCGCGTTCATCACGTAGAGCTGACCACTGCCGCCGTCGCGCGAGCTGACGAAAGCAATGCGCTGTCCGTTCGGCGACCACACAGGATGCCAGTTGTTGAATTGGCGTCCCGTCAATTGACGAAAGTCCACACTCAACCACGTTGAAGAAAAAATATCTTGTTGGCGTCCGCCGCCGGGCAAGCGCACGAGCGCAGCGAATACTAATGCGTTGCGCACAGCCGAATAGCTGCTCGACGTCTCGCCCACCGAGCCGTCTATATCATAGGGAATCAATTGCTGATTGCGTCCATTCCAATCCATGCGGTAGATACGCTGCACATTATCACGATTCGACGTGAACACGATTTGCGTATTGGCGGGCGGCGCAATCACCACAGGGCGCGTAGGCGTGATAGTGGGACGGGGCGTCGGCGTCGGCGTCGGGGTTGCGGTGGCGGAGGGCAAGGGCGACGGCGTGGGCGTAGGCGATGGCGTGGGCGGCGCGCGCGTGGGCGTGGGTTGTGGAGTATGTGTAGGCATGGCAGCTGGCTGGGGCGCGCCGCCGCTTGCAGGCGTCATCGTCGGCACAATGACGACCTGGGTCGCCAAGGCAGCGATGGTCTCGCGCGCTGGCACCGCTGCGGGCGCCGCCGTTTGGATCAGATCTTCCGCCGCTTTCACGACGGTGCTGGCCACTTGCGCTTGCGCTTGCGCTGCATCCTTTTCTTGCGCCAAGGTGCGCGCATAGAAAAACTGCCCGAATATCACCGACAAGATGATAAAGCCGCCCAGTGCGACTAGAGCCGCGCGTTGTCGCATCCCATGTTGTTGCAAAAAGCGCGCACGCCAATCCAACGCCGCCATCGCCAAGACATCATGGAAAATTTCGTAGCGCGGCTCCTGTTCATCATCCAACGCCGATAAGGAACGCAACACCCGCATCTCAGGCCCCGCCAACTTTTGCAACACAGGCGCAAGGCGCGCGCGCGGAATGCGCGCATAGCTCGCCAAGTCGGATGGCGTGTACGCGATCTTCGTGCCCGAGGGTGTGACTAGAAACCGAAATGCCCGCGCTGCGATCAAACGCTCACTGCGGCCCAAGGCGCTCATGGTCGTGTCAAGGTGCGTGCGCACAATGCGCTCGGCGCCCCCCAGCTGTAAGAACGTCGCCAGCCTTAGCAGGTTTGAGCTGACTTTGCGCTCCTCGGTCCACAAACGCAGCAAGACGAGCTGCAAATAGGGCGTCTCGATACTCACATCTGCTGAATACTGACGCGCGCTCGTGTCATCGTGTCCAGGCGTGGGCGTCAGGTCACCCACGCGGGAGGGGGTTATTTTCAGTTGACTTTGCGCTTGCTTGCCCCCCTCACCCGTCAAGCCTAAGGTCACGCGTCCCGTTTGCACTTGTTGGATGATTTCTTGAACGAGCGCGTCTTCGATGCCCATCTCGCTCGCGCCCACAAACAATTGCTCGTGCGAGGTGAGCGTGGCAGGGGGTGATTGCGCCAGCTGTGCGCGCGTGGCGACAACGCGCATGTTGTATTCGAGCAATGGCTTTTGAATGACGCTCTCAGCCGCCTCACGGTCGAGATGCTCGAGCCGCAACATGTTGCTGGTTAAATGAGGAATGCGCCCCTTAAAACGGTCCAACTTGCTTAGGCCATCTTCGCGGATCGAGATGAGGAAGTTGGCTTCGATGTCTTTGCGATTGACCGCGCGCGCAAATTCCGCGTCGAAGCGATCGGCCGCGGGCGATGAGCCGTGATAGAGGAAGTATTCCTCGAATTGATCGAAGATGATGAACAGATGCCCGCGCAAGGCGCGCGCGCCATTCCACAAAAACTCGTCGAGCGGCAGCGCGAAATTGACGCCGACTTCACGGCCCGCGCGCGCCATGCTGACCGCATGACGCACCTCGCGCTTGAGCATGAGCGCGAAATCCACCTCTTGCCAGTTGCGAAAGACGACGACGGCGACGCGCGGCTCGCGTTGCAATTCGGGCAAGACACCAGCGAGCAGCACTGAGCTTTTGCCCACACCGCTGGTGCCGTACAAGATAGTCAAGGGGGACGCGTACAAGTTCGAGATGATGATCTCGCGATCACGCTCGCGCCCAAAGAAGAACGCGCGGTCGGCGGCGGTATAGGGTTGTAAGCCTTTGTAGGGACAGAAGTCGGGCATAATGTAATGGGTAATTGGTGATTAGTCATTGGAGATTTACTCTGCCAGCTCCAATGACTAATTACCAATTACTTCTTTCACGCGACACGCACCTTGTTGATGAATTCGTTGAGGTCAACGTCGTAAATTTTGACTTTGCGCGCGCCCCACAGTTCCACCTCAAAATCGGAGGGGCGATACTGAATAGACCACGAGCGAATCTCTTCTTCGTCTTCTTCTTGATCATCGGGCGTAGAGACTTCAGCAGGCACCGTCGTACGCAAATTCTTCAAGACGACGCGCAAGTTCCAATCGCGCAAGCTGTAACCGAGGAACAAGAAATGACGCGTGCGGAAGTGTCGCATGAACAGCGCGGGCACCGCCGTTTGCCCGACCATGCGCGCGAGAAAATCCACGTAATCTTCTTCGGTGATGACGTAGCTATCCCACTTGCGTACCAGGCGATCAACGTGACCGTGCATCTTGTAGATGACATTGGTGGACTTCAAGTCAATGTAGAGTTGGTTGGGCGGCACGGCTTTCGGCTCCAGGTCGCCATGTTTCCACCATAACACCGAGGCTTCAACATCTTTGCGGTCCGTCGGATGCACAACCAAATCAAACGACAGATTGGCTTTCTTGAACGCTTGCTCTGTGAGGTCGTCGTAGTTGGTTGTGACGACGAGCAGCGGTTTCGTCGTGGCGATTTCGGCGAGGTAGGTGTGGACCTCGCACGGCGCAAAATCGTGATCGAAGACTTCGCGCAGGCGCGTGCGCAGGCGGCGACGCGCGCTCGTTTCGACAAAGTACGAGGCGACGCGCGGCAACTCGGTCAAGTCGCGCTCATCAGTTGACGGGAAATTGCTTTTGGCAGCGAGGAAACGCGACAGTTCCGCGCCGCTTGGCAAGAATTGCGGATTGTCTTCGTCCCACTTGGCGCCCGGCGGACGGGTACCAAAATTTACGCCTGCGCCAAGAAACGGCACGACTTCACCGCGTTTGAGCAGGTCTGCAATTTCGCCATACGGAGGTTCAGGCATGAGGCGCTCCCAAAGAAGTGGGTGGTCTAGAGTATTCCGTGTTCCGTGAATCGGCACACAGACGCGCAAATGAGGGCAAGGCGCGTCGGCGTGAACATCCTTTGACAGGCTCCCTCCCCTTTAGGGGGACATGGATACTGCCCAGATTCACTGGCAACGCTGCCACAGCCCCGTAGCATGGATATGGCGAGATAATAACAAGATTCAGTGGGAGTGTCAACGAAAGGAGGAAAAGATGAGAAAGATTGTCAGAGGCTTGACACCCACGCCTCACCGTTGTATAGTTTCCCGCAACCACAAGCCAGAGGCATAGCCTCAAACTCAAAGGGAGGAGAAATATGAAAAGGTCGAAGTACGTTCGTGTTGGGTTAGCAGTTTTAACGACTGCATTATTGGCGCTGCTCGCCGCGTGTGGTCCCGCCGCGTCGCCCGCGCCCGCGCAGCCCACGTCTGCGCCTGCGGCGGTCGTCCCGCAGCCCACGGCGCCGCCCGCGGTCAAAGCGCCCAAGCCCGGCGGCACGTTGACCATCGGCACCAATCAGGATCAGCTTGGCTTGGATCCGCATACCGTCAACGCCACCGCCTCGTTCCGCATTCTCGAAAACATCTACAGCGGCTTGCTGAAAGTCAACGCCAAGTTAGAAGTGCAGCCTGACCTCGCCGAGTCGTACAAGGTGGATAGCCCCACACAATACACCTTCATACTCCGCAAGGGCGTGAAGTTCCACAGTGGGCGCGAGCTGAAAGCCGCCGACATCAAGTATTCCATTGAGCGCATCAAGAATCCCGACAACAAATCGCCGCGCGCCAACAACTTCGCCGCCATTGACAGCATCGAGACACCCGACGATTACACCGTCGTCCTCAAACTGAAGAATCCGTTCTCGCCGTTGTTGGCGATTCTCGCCGACCGTACGACCGCCATCGTCGCCAAAGAGACAGTTGAGGCGAATGGCGGCAAGCTCGACAAAGTGGCGAATGGCACAGGTCCCTTCAAATTGAAGGAGTATGTGCAGAACACGAAGACCGTCATCGAAAAGAACCCCGATTACTTCATCAAGGGGCAGCCGCTGTTGGATCAGGTTATCTATCAGCCTATCCCCGATGCGACTGCGCGCAGCACCGCCGTTCGCACGGGCACCGTTGACATCATCGAATATGCGCCGCCCAAAGACCTTGAGCTGTTCAAAGCCGACAGCAAATTAGCCATCGCGGGCGACGGCAGCAATAACAACGTACGCTATCTTGCGTTCAACAACAAGGTCAAGCCGTTCGACAATCCGAAGGTGCGCCAAGCCATCGCATGGGCGGTTGACCGCAAGGCTGTCATCGCCGCTGCCGAAAATGGCGCGGGCAAAGAGTTATTGGCGGGGCCGTATCTGCCCTCGTTCTGGCCGGGGATGCAGCAACCTTACTTTAAGCAAGACCTCGCCAAAGCGAAGCAGTTGCTAGCCGAAGCGGGTTATCCCAATGGCTTCAAGGCGAAACTCAAGAATACGCCGACCTATTCGTTCCTCGGCAATGCCGGCATCGCCGTGCAGGATCAACTGAAAGCGGTTGGCATCGAGTTCGAGATCATCTCGCTCGAGTGGAGCGTCTTCCTAAACGACTACCTCGTGAAGAAGGACTACGAAGCCATCGTGAGCGGTTATAGCGCCTTCGTGGACCCGCATCCGCCTCTGGATGGTACGTACGTCACGGGCCGTCAGAACAACTTCATGAATTATAGCAACCCGAAATTCGACGAGCTCGTAGCGAAAGCCGCGCAAGTCAGCAACCAAGCCGAGCGCGCGAAGCTTTATCAAGAGATTCAACAAATTTTGATTGACGATTCGCCAATGGTCTTCCTCTTCGCGTCGAACGAATACGAAGTGCACCAGACGTATGTCAAAGGCTACACGCACTATCTCAACGGCTCGCACGTGAGTCTGCGTGAGGTGTGGCTGGACAAAGGGCAGTAGGCAGAAGTCAGCAGTCAGTAGCCAGTCACCAGAGGATGAGGGATGAAGGGGTTGGTCATCCCTCATCCTGTTTCAGGTGAACTGCGAATGGCAAATAGCGGATGGCTGATAGTTGTAGTCAGTAGTCAGTCGCCATTCGCCATTTGCCATCAGCCATCAGCCATGAGCAAATACTTCCTCGGTCGTTTCCTCGCGGCGATTCCCGTATTGTTGGGTGTGAGCTTGTTCACGTTCATGCTCGTGCGGCTCGTGCCCGGCGACCCCATCCAAATCATGTTGGGCACGGAGGTGCAGGGCAATCGCGCCGAAGAAATTCGCAGACTCTATGGGCTTGATCGTCCGTGGCCCGCGCAGTACATCGAGTGGTTAGGGCAAGCGGTGCAGGGCAATCTCGGCTCATCGTTGCGCACAGGGTTGCCCGTCAACGAATCCATCATGGTGCGCTTGCCTGTCACATTGGAGTTGACGTTGCTCGCGCTTATCATTGGATTGGTGATTGGTGTGCCGCTAGCCATCGTCGCGGCGCAAGCGCGCGGCAAGTTCACGGATGCGTTCGTCAGCGCGTTGGTGTTGTTTGGTATCTCCATGCCGGGCTTTTGGTTGGCAACGCTGCTGGTGTTGATCTTCTCGCTGTATCTGCGTTGGTTCCCCCCGATTGGCTTCGTGCCGTTCACGGAGAACCCCGTCGAGAACCTGCGCCGCATGACCCTACCCGCGTTAAGTCTTGGCGTCGCCTTCGGCGCGACTACGATGCGCTTCACACGCTCATCGTTGCTCGAAGTCTTCAACCAAGATTACATCCGCACCGCGCGCGCGAAGGGCTTGCGTGATCGGCTGGTCACCTATCGGCACGCGCTGAAGAACGCGCTCATCCCTGTCGTGACCGTGACAGGCATTCAAGTCGGGCGCTTGCTCGGCGGCACGGTCATCATCGAGCAAATCTTCGCGTTGCCCGGCATCGGGCGCTACATTTTCGACGCCATCTCGACGCGCGATTACCCCATCATTCAAGGCACTGTGTTGTTCTTCACCTTCGTGTTTATTCTGGTCAACCTAATGGTGGATGTGCTATATGGTATCATTGACCCACGTATCAAGTTTGCGGGGGAGTAAGTGAGGAAACGGGGAGACGGGTAAACGAGGAAATGGGAAGTTGTCTTCATGCTCTCGTTACCCCCTTTCCTCGTTCCCTCGTTTACTTCTTCACCTCTCACCCACATGGAAATCTCACAGTCTTCGTCTCTTTGGTCCCAATTCACGCGCCGCGCCGTCCGCAGTCCACAAGGCATGTTCGGCGCGGCGATTGTGTTACTGTTCGCGCTGACCGCTGTCTTTGGTTCGTGGGTCGCGCCCTACTCGCCGACCAGCCAACAGATGAG
>CAZDYP010000051.1:28131-28885 GCA_964509505.1 uncultured Anaerolineae bacterium
GCGCCGCCGAGCTCTGAGTTTGTGCTTGGCACCGACGACTTCGGGCGCGATGTGTTGAGCCGTATCTTGTACGGCGCGGATGCGTCCTTTCGCGTCGGCTTGTTCTCTGTGAGCATCGCGCTCATTGCGGGGATGGCGCTCGGACTGCTGTCCGGCTATCGCGGTGGGCGCGTGGATGCGCTGATGATGATGGTGATGGATGTGTTGTTCGCGTTCCCCGCCGTGTTGCTTGCCATTGCCATCATGGCGTTGTTGGGGGCGAAACTCGAAAACGTCATCATCGCCATTGGCGTTGTGAACTTGCCCGTGTTCGTGCGCCTCACGCGCGGCTCAGTGCTTGCCATCAAGAACCTGCCATACATCGAAGCGGCGCGCAGCATCGGCGTCCCCGCCCTCATCATCGCCATACGCCACATCCTGCCCAACATCCTTGCGCCGCTCACGGTGCAAACCTCGCTGACCATCGCCGCCGCCATCCTCACCGAAGCCGCCTTGAGCTATCTCGGCCTCGGCAATCCACCACCTGCACCCTCATGGGGCAACATTCTCAGCAGCACCTACGGCTTCATGGAAACGCGCCCGTGGCCGATGGTCTTCTCGGGCCTCGTCATTATGCTCGCCGTACTGGGTTTCAACTTGATGGGTGACGGGTTGCGGGATGTGTTGGATCCGACGATTAAAGATTGAGGGAGAGGCGCATTGGGCGTGAAGGTTGGGCGGCTGTGATTATCTCGAATGGCGTGCTGAATCTCAC
>CAZDYP010000052.1:0-3011 GCA_964509505.1 uncultured Anaerolineae bacterium
ACTACACCTACGCCAAATATGGGCGTGAAATTCTCAAACAACCCGGACGCATCGCGTTTCAAATCTTCGACAGCAAAACGCTTCCGTTGTTGCGCGACGAGTATCGTGTGCGCGAGGTGACGAAGGCGCGAGCCAATACCATTGAAGAACTTGCCGATCAACTTTTGATTGAGGCGGCAGCATTGCGTCAGACAGTTGACGAATTCAATCGCGCCGTGCAAGACGGCACGTTCAATCCCGCCGTGCTCGACGGCAAGCGCACGGTGGGCATCACGCCTCCCAAATCGAATTGGGCGCAACGCCTTGACGAACCGCCTTACGAAGGCTACGCCGTCACGTGCGGACTCACATTCACCTTTGGAGGATTACGCATCAATGCCGAGGCGCAAGTGTTAGACACGGAGCATCGCCCAATTAGAGGCTTGTATGCGGCGGGGGAATTGGTTGGAGGTTTGTTCTACTACAATTATCCCGGCGGTGCGGGGTTGATGGCAGGCGCAGTGTTTGGACGATTGGCAGGCACATCAGCAGCAAAAGAAAAACAGGGAGATGGGTAAACAGGTTGCCCTGTATCCTTGTCTCCCTGTTTCCCTATCTCCCTGTTTCCCCAATTCACACCCACGACCCATTCGACAACAGCGCATACGTCTGTCCGCGATCATTCAGGATGACCGTGCCGCGCTCGTATTTTTGAATGCGTCCATCGTAACCGCGCTCACCTTCGAGGCCCCACCCAATCGCCGCGTTGGGTCCGCCAAGTTGCTCGCGCCACACTTTGCCGAAACCGCGCACAGGTTCAACCAAGCCCGCAGGCGGCGTGAAGAACTTGCCTGCTTGCTGACTCTCGTTCCACGTATCCGCATACGCAGACCACGCGCCCTGTTCGGTGATGGCGGTGATTTGCTTTGTGTCGCCGCGCCAAAACATCGCACCCTTCTGGAATGCTTGCTCCGCCATCGGCACCGTTTGTTCGCCCGCGAGCGGTTGTCCTAGCACTTTGCTCAATTGTTGATCGGACGCATAGCGTGAGGCAAACCAACTGGCTGGGGAAATAGCGCTCTGCGAAGCAGAACTGATGGCCGTTTCGGAAACTTTCTTGGCGATGCTTTGCGTGGCGAGGTCAATGATCGGTGTGCCAGCAATTTGTTGAGCGGTTGCGCCTGTGGTCGGCGTGGCCGCGCCAACCGCACGTTTCTCCACCGCAGGCATCGGGCGTAAGAGCAATTGCTTGAACGCCTCACGCGCTTCGTCGTTGTTCTCCAGATCGAACGTGTTCCACCGATCATCGCGTTGCCCGAAGCAGAACACTGTCGCGCCAATCAGCAAATCGTCGCGCGCGATTTCGTTGTCGTACCACTCCAACATTTTCATGTATTGAGCAGGCGTGAGCTCGGGTTGGTATGTCTTCCAGCCAAGTTTGTTTTTGCGCGCCTCTTCGGGGTTCACAATCGCGTCAATGCCGCATTCGGTGATGAAAATGGGCTTGCGCGCGGATGGGCGCAGCAAGTCCAACATGCGCCGATAGCGCAGGCAGAGCCACATACCGCCGTTGCCTTCCGCCAAACCTTGCTTGTGAATGCGGTCGAGCGTCGGCGCGTCATATTCATGCAAGCCGATATAATCGGACGCTTCGGCCGCATCTTGATAGTATTGCCACATCTCCAGCTTCGGCGTGCCTGCCGAAAAATTGAACGCAATCGTTTTCAAGCCGTGCTTGTGCATCTGCTCCGCGAAATGCACGTGAAACTCGTTGAACTGTTTGGCGGCGTTCACGTCGGGCGGCTCGATTTCGTTGTAGGCTTCCCACGCTTCGTAGATGCCGCGCACCGTATCCGCATAGGGCAAAATTTTTTCCGTCAAGCGAATCGCATCATCTTTCGGATTTTGAAAGCGTTGGTCGCCTGTGAACAGGCGACCAATGAAGATGGTGTTAGGCGACGCTTCTTTGCACGCTTTGATGGTGCTCACGTCATGGTCGAGAAACTTCACGACCTTCGGCTTCGCCTCGCGCACGAAACTAATGAGGTTACGCGCGACGACGTTGACATGCAAACCGAGCTTACTCATGGAATCCTCCTTTGGATGACGAGTGTTTGCTAATGTATTTCAATCCAACTAACAGGCGCTGCCTCGAAGGGCATGCGTTGTCTCGTTACATCGTCTAACGGCAATCGCCGTCCACTTTGCCATAGATACAACCCTGTGACGACGAGCCCCCGCCAACCACGCGGCAAATCAACGGGGAGTCGCAATAGATAGCGGTCCACAATCGTTTGTCCGACCTTCCAGCGTCGCGTTGGGTTATAGCCCAGCCAAGGATACGTGTCCACTTGCGCGACGACGCGCGGTTGCGCTGGATTGCTCATGTCCCACAATTGCACAGCGACAAAAGCGCGCCCAAGACCAACAAACCCCAACCGACCAGCAATGCCAACTGCCATCGCCATTCTGGATGTTGCCACGCTTGTCGCACTGCACCCACGAGTCCGACGAGCATCACTACCGCAGGCGCACCATACACCCAACTCGCCGCATACCCTGCGCCGCCGCCGCTAACATCGAGCCAATAGCCTTTCCAGAGCAAGGCAACTATATCAATCCATTGCTGCAATGTCAATGGGTTGCGGCGCTCGCCCATGTAAAAAATAATCACATGGGTCATCAATGGGCGCTGTACGTTTGCCAATTATAAATGAACAACGGCGCAAGCAAGCTGACGATGGGCAACGCGCCAATCACAACGTAGCGCGCATTCGTTAGGTTGATGGCATCGAGCCATGGGCGCCACGCGCCTTGGCGTCAGAGACGACAGAGCGCGAGCAATGGCAAGAGTCCTAATAAGGCAAACGCGCTGATTTTGAGCAACGTGCCTAAGCCGCCGGCTGATCCGCATCGTCCATCGCAGCATTGAACGTGAGCAGTGCGACGAGCCAATAGTAAAGCGTAGGCAACGCGCTTTGCTGCTTGAGATACTCGACGTACGCCAGATGAAATGGCTCATCAGGGCGACT
>CAZDYP010000052.1:3111-12335 GCA_964509505.1 uncultured Anaerolineae bacterium
AACGCATAGAACGCGCCTTGCGGCATCGCGCAATGAAAGCCTTTGATGCTATTGAGCCCATTGACGATGACATCGCGTCGTTGCTTGAACGCAGCGACCATTTTCGCCACATCGTCTTGCGGCCCCTGCAACGCTTCAACGCCCGCTAGCTGTGTGAACGTCGCCACGCACGAGTTCGAGTTCGTCATCAGCTGCGCGACGGCATCCGCCAACCACACAGGCATTACGCCGTAGCCCAAGCGCCAACCCGTCATGGCATACGTTTTTGAGAAGCCGTCGAGAATCACCGTGCGGTCGAGCATGTCGGGCAACGAAGCGACGCTGATGTGTTCACCATCATACAAAATGCGCTCGTAAATTTCATCGGCAAGCACGAGGATGTCATGCTCACGCGCCGCCGCCGCGATGAGTTCAAGTTCGTCGCGTGTGAGAATCGCACCCGTCGGGTTGTGCGGTGAGTTGAAGATGATTAGCTTCGTCTTGGGAGTGATGAGTGATTTGAATTCATCGGGATCAAAACGCCAGCCTAGCTCGTCATGTAATTTCATCGGTTTGCGCACGGCGCCAAGAAAATCAATCAATGAGGCATAGATGGGGAAGCCAGGGTCAGGGTAAATCACTTCATCGCCTTCTTCGAGCAATGCCGTCATCACGAAGTACATAATGGGCTTAGCGCCGGGCACGACGACGATGCGCTCGGGACCGACGGTGATGTTGCGTGTGCGCGAAATGTGTGCGGCGATGGCGGCGCGCAGTTCAGGGATGCCTGCCGACGGCGAGTAGTGGGTGTAGCCCGCTTGCAATGCGCTCACGCCTGCGCCGATGACATTCTGGGGTGTGTCGAAATCGGGCTCGCCGATTTCCATGTGAATGACGTTATGCCCTTGCGCTTCCAGCGCGCGGGCGCGCACCAACACGTCAAACGCGCCTTCCGTGCCGAGACGCGACATCCGTTTTGCTAATTTCATGTGAGCTCCTTATGCTCCATCTTTCTTCTTTCTTCTGTCGTCCAAGTCGAGAACGCTAACAATCCAAAACCAATGACATTCGCCCACACACCCCAACCCATCACGATGGGGCGATGATAAATCTCGTCGAGCGCGGGTTTCATCCAGAAGTATTGTGCTGTTGGCAAGATGGCGCCAAGCATAAACCAGACGCCTAGTAAGCCATTCAACAGCTTGTGCGGCAAACGTCGTAATAAGGGCGTGAGTATGATGAGCGCGACGACGATGACGGCGAAGTTGCGTTGAATGGCGAACTCGCTCGGCTCGTAGAAATGGAACACCGTCGAAACAAAGGGCAAGGCACAAGCGAATAAGCGCATGAGCCAACGTGCAACCCTCACCCCCGGCCTCTCTCCCTGAGAGGGAGAGGGGGGGTGTGCTACCCACACCACTAATCCTGTCGCCAACACCAACAACGGACAATAAAACACTTCGCGTTGCGCGAAGATTTCATTGGCGCGCACTTGTGGCATGAACTTCGGAAATTCCGCGAGGTCTTCTGCGGTCAGCTGCAAGCCGACGACCGGATGCCAAACCCACGGCGCCCAGTAGCTGACAAGCGCCAACACGAAGCCCACAAAGCGAGTTGCTGCGCGCGTGAATTGACCCATCCTAGCTGCTCACGCAAAGCTGCAAAGAAACGCCCAGCATCCAAAAATTTTCTTGGCGCTTTTTGCGAACGCTTTGCGACTTTGCGTGAAAAAATAAATTGGTTCATGGACGGTCATACGTTCATCTCCAACAATCCGCGAATCTCGCCGAGTTCTTGGTCACTCTGTGCTGTGAACTGCGCCATGAAGTGGCTGCGGCGCAGGCGCAGCGCCATTGGCGCAACCGCGCGCACGTCGTCGCAGGTCGCCGTCGTGCGCCCGTCGGCGGCGGCGTGCGCGCGCGCTGCTTCGAACATGGCAAACTCCGCGCGATGCGATGTGATCTGCAAGGTTTTCACCAACCGCAACCCCAGCTGTTCCGCCTCTGCGGTGAGTTCGACTTGCGCCAACAACTCGCGCGCGCCCGTCACTTCGAGCTTCACCATGTCATCTTCTTTTTGGAATTCTTTGGCGAAGGCATACGGCTCGCGTTGGAACGAGCGCATTCGATGATACAACTCTAACCGCGCGTCGCCGTGCGGTAATGGATTCACGACGACGCGCAAGCCAAAACGATCCATGATTTGCGGGCGCAGCGTGCCTTCTTCGGGATTCATCGAGCCGACCAGAATGAACTTCGCTTGATATGTGCCGATGACGACGCCGCGCCGCACGGTGTAGCGACCTTGCGCCGCCGCGTCCAGAATCGCATCGGCTACGCGGTCTTGTAGCAAATTGATTTCGTCCACATAGAGCAAATTCTTGTGCGCGACTGACAAGATGCCTTCTTCGAGTCGCACGACGCCGCGCGCCAACGCGATCTCGTTGACGCGCCCGACGACATCGGGCAGCTCCGCGCTCAACGGCAGCTCGATGAAGCGCATCGGTTCGAGACGTGTGATGCTCTGTCCCTCGCCGAGTTTCTTCGCACAGTCAGGGCAGATGGCGTCCATGCCGCCGCCCTGCAGCATCTCCGGTTCGCACCCCCATTGGCACGTCGGGCGCAGGACGGGCGGCATCAATTCGACGAGCGCGCGCGCAGCCGTCGTCTTGCCCGTGCCGCGCGGCCCGAGCAACAACACACCGCCAATCGCGGGGTTGATCATCGCCAAAATGAGCGCGGTCTTCATCTCTTGTTGACCGACGAGCGCGGTGAAAGGGAAGGTGGCAAGGTCACTCATAGTGGGTAATTAGTAATTGGGAGTCTGCTGGCTTGCATGTAGAACGCTCGTGGTGGATAGACACAGCCACCGCTCACGCGCGGGCTGTGCGCCCCACGGGAGTCCCGCGCGAGCATTCCACATTACAATCGGTAGAGCCCTAATCGCTTAAAGCGAGTCGTTCCAACTCGCGCACGATTTCTTTGAGGTCGTCATCGGGGCGTAGTTCGTAACGAATGACAGTAATGATTTGGCGCTCGCGTGTGATGCTGTAATTACGCAAGATGCTGGTCACGCGAACCGCATGGGTAGGCTCGACGACGCGCCGCGCCGTGAAGATGGATTGACCATCGTTGTCAATCACGAGTTCGTAGGCATACGTGTTGGCGCGTTCTTTGAACGCGTGCAGCGCATCGCCAATCGTGGCTTCATAGCCGAGCGTATGCAGTGTAGCGCGCAACACCACGAGATTCATAGTGTTTATTTTACTACCTCAATCGCTTTCGGGTCGCGCACAATGATTTCGGGCGCATCCAGATATTTTTCGACTCGCCCCGTCACACGAATCTTCTTGTTTGCAAAGAGTTTGTCGGGCAAATCAGGAAACTTGGGCCAATCTTGCGGAAAGATGACGGCTTTCATGTCTTTCTCGCGGTTCGCGCCCATGATGAGCCAGATGACGCGCTCACTCTTGTAAATATTCATGACGACGCCTTCGACGGTTACGGTGCGATTGTAATACTTCGCAGCGTCTTTCGCATCTACGACGCCGCTTGGCGGAATAGGTGTGTCGCCTTTGGGAAATGGCTCTTTTGTCCCTTTGGCAAAATCTTTTTCGAAGGTTTGCGCGACGGTCACAATGGCAGCAACCTCGTCAAAGATGATGCCGAGCTCGCGGTTGTTGTTCAGTGAATTAGTCGAGTTGTTTTCGGAGCCGATGAACGCCTTGCGGTTGTCAATCAAGTACATTTTGGCGTGAACGTAAGGTTCGTCCTGATAGCGCACCTCTGCGCCTGCGCGTCGCAACGCTTCTTTTTGCAGTTCGTTGTTATCCTTTTCAATGGGATCGTAGGCTGACGAGACTAAGCGCACTTTCACGCCGCGTTTGATGGCCGCCAACAAATGATCACCGATTTCTGCATCGAGCATTTCCGCTTGTTCCAGGTCAATACTCGTCTTCGCTTCGTCAAGCAAAGCGAGAATGCGTTGGCGCGCGTTGACAGGGCTCCAAACGAGACGCGCATTGCTCAAATCGGGTTTTTGACGATTCCAGTCAGCGTCGAACACACGCACAATTTCCGTCACATCGGCAGGGTGCGTGTCAATCACGCCGTACTCACGGTTCGCCAAGAACGACGAAGTGGTGAAGTTGTGGGTCATAATGTACGCCACCTTGTCATCAATCACCAAACTCTTTTCGTGCGTGAAGCGATACGCCTCGCGGTCGGACCATTTCCATTGCACGCCCGAATCTTTGAGCGCGTTGTAGATGTCGAGGTTGGAGGTGCCGCCGCCGAAGGGGTTGAGCTCCATCAAAATTTTCACGTCCACTTTGCGTTGCGCCGCGCGCCGCAGCGCTTCGACCATCTGCGGCTCGGTGAACAGATACATCTTGAGGCGCACCGATTTTTGCGCGCCGTCAATTGCGTCCATGACGACCTTGATCCCCACCTCAGGCAGCGCATAGACTTTGAGGCATGGGCAGTTGGCGACAGGCGCGGGCGACGCAAGCGGCGCAGCCACCGTGGGCGCGACGGTGGGCGCGGGCGTAGGTTGAGTGTCAGTCGCGCACGCCGCGAGCATCAAGAGGACGAGCAAGAGAACGCATGTAGAAAATTTTTTCATTGTGTCTCCTTCAGTCATAGTTGAATCCGAGCTTGCTTTGTTTGATGATCTCCTGCAAGATGGCATCCCAGTATCCTAGCGCTACTGCTGTTTGAAATCGCGTCAGCAGTTCAGGCACAAGGCTTCAAGCGCATCGTCCCAGATGATGCTGTGCTCATCTTTAATAGTAAATGTTTGTACCAGGTCGCTCGCACAACTTAGAAATTTGGCACTTTGACAGCTTGACACTTTGACGCTTAGAATGCGCTCAACTGCGTTGCTTATATTTACGATACGCCAACACCACCTGCTTCAAAAAATCTTCGTTGGAGATGTGCGCCGCGTATTCTTCGACTTGCGGCGACTTCATCCGCGCGCGGATGGCGTGGGCAATGGCGCGGCTGAGCGCGCCGGTGTCTTTCAGTTGCTGACGACGCTGCAGGAATGATTCGATGAGTTCGATGTCGGCTAGGCGCACGTTTTCGATGCCCGGCAACTCAGGCATGTAGGTCGGTAAAGCTGTCGCTTGTTGCAGCTCGCTCAACGTGATGTGGTCGCGCAGCTTCACGACGATGGTGCCCGCCGCGTAATCGCCCAAGCGTTTGGCGCGGTCATTCAAAAACATCGCAATCACGCCGACGCCATACGCCACAGGAAAGAAATCAATGACGCGGATTAGGTTGCGGATGATGGAATCAGCCATGCCAAGCGGGTAGCCGTTCTCTTTGATGACGCGCAATTTGAACAGCCATTTGCCCGGCGTTTGCCCGCCCATGAAAATTTCGAAGCCGATGAAGTAGCCGATCTGTACCAAGAAAATCACCAGCAGAAAAATGACGACGGCTAAGTCGCGCACGCCGGCAGGCAACCTGCGCCCGAGGTCCGAATTGAAAATGAAAATGGCGGCGATGAACAGAAAGACATAGACCAAGCCTTGAATGAACGAATCCACCAGCGTCGCCAAAAAGCGCGAGCCGATGCCTGCGACGTCGTAGCCGAAGGAAATGTTTTCGGGTGTTTCAATGGTGTACTGGTCGGTCACAACCATCCTCATGAGGCAGTGCCATGTCTCAGGTGTCAAGTGTCATGTATCAGGTGTCAAGTCAAAACGTGACACGTGGCACGTGGCACTTGACACTTGACACGTGGCACATGGCACTTGACACTTGACACGTGGCACGTGACACGTGACACTTGACACTTGACACTCGACACTTGACACTTGACACCTGAGACGTTGACACTCTGATGACTCCAGACGAACTGATCAAAAACCGCAAACACGATTGGGAAACATTGACCGCGTTGGTCGCGCGCGTGCAGCGCGGGCAAATCGCCGCGTTGAACGAAGCCGAGCTCGTGCAAATCGGTTTGCTCTATCGCGCCGCTACATCCGACCTCGCCATCGCGCAACGCGACTTCCCACGCCATAACCTCACGGTCTATCTCAATCAGCTGGTCGGACGCGCGCATCCCATTGTCTATCGCGGCGAGCCCGTCATCTGGCGACGGCTTGGCGAATTTTACGCGCGCGGCTTTCCCCAATTATACCGCGAAGTCGCGCCATTCATAGTTGCGGCAGCGCTGCTGTTCTTTGGCGCCGGCATCATTTTTTATTTTGTGACGTTGGTCAATCCCGATGCGGCGAGTTACGTCTTGTCACCCAGTCTCATTGGGCGCATCAAGAGCGGTTATCCCTGGTGGAAGAGTTTGAATGAAGCAAACGAAGTCGGCTCGGCGATGATCATGACCAACAACTTGCGTGTCGCCGTGTTCGCGTTTGCGGGCGGGATGTTGCTCGGCTTGCTAACGGTCTATGTGTTAATTCTCAATGGACTTGAGTTAGGCATGGTGCTGGGTCTGTTGCAAGTCTATGGGCATCACGCGCCGTTGTGGGAGTTCATCATCGGGCATGGCGTCCTTGAGTTGAGCGAGATCACGATGGCGGGCGGCAGCGGCTTGATGTTGGGTTACGCCATGGTGCAGCCCGGCTTGCTGTCGCGCAAAAACGCGCTCATCGTCGCCGCGCACAAAGCGATGCGCCTCTTGCTTGGCAGCGCGCCATTGCTCATCATCGCAGGCGTCATCGAAGGTGTCATTTCGCCATCCGACGACATCCCCGCTTTCGTGAAATACACCATTGGCGTCAGCAGTGGTGTTTTATTGTATGGCTACCTTTTCCTCGCAGGACGCCCTTGGCAGTGGCTCAACGTGCGCTATTGGCGCATCGTGTGGCGACGGAAGCGCTTATAACAATTCAAAGAACGAGAACCAACAGCCCGCCGCGATGGTCGGGCTGTTGAGCGCACGACTTACACAAGCCCCAATTTGTATCCGCGAAGTTACGCGAATCTGCGCGAATCTTTCAAACTTGAGTGGCGATGCGTCGTTTCGCTTGGAGTTTGGCGTCAGGCCTAGCGCTAAAGCCGCCCGCGCGCCTTCAACTCCAAATACTTGTTCACCACCGCAATCGTCAACTGATTCGCCGGCACGTCCAGCGTCATCACGCCGCGCTGCCGCAACAGTTCCATTGTCAACGCGCGCTCGTTCAGTAGTTGTTCCGCCACCGCTCGTTGATAGGCCGTCTGCGAATCGCGCGCCGCTTGATGGGCAAGCGCCACAATCGAAGGCTCGTTGATGGCAACGAACAACGGCAGATGGCGGGGCCACAACGGCGCCACTTGCGCGATGAGCGACTTCGCCGACAAGCCGCTTGCCAAATCGCTGAAGATAACGATGAGTGAGCGCTTCTTGTGCTTTGCGCCGAGATACGCAAACGCGCGCGTGTAATTGGATTCGACAGGCTCGGACTCGATGCCATACAACAACGCCAGCATCCGATAGAATTGTCCTTTGCCGCCTTTGGGCGCGAGATATTTTTTCACCTCGTCGGCAAACGCGAGCAAGCCCACCTTGTCGCCGCGAATGCCCGCCACGTACGTCAACATCAATGACGCATTCACGGTGTAGTCGAGCTTCATGAGGTCGGCAACCGGCGGGCGCATCAGCCGTCCCACGTCGAGCAAAACGACGATGTTCTGGCTGCGCTCCGTTTCAAACTCGCGTGTGATAGGCTTGCCGCGCCGCGCCATCGCCTTCCAATCAATGCGCCGAAACTCGTCGTCCAATTGATATTCGCGCAAGCGCTCGAACTCGGTGCCGCTGCCCAAGATGCGCGTATGGCGCAAGCCCATCTCCGTCAATTGCCCCTTCTTCGCCAACACTTCATACTTGCGAATGTCGAGCAAATTCGGATACACCTTCACGTCAGCACTCGCCGGAAAACGCGCTTGCCGCACGATGAGACCGAGCACACCCCACCAACGCATGTTCAAATCGCCAAAGCGATAATCGCCGCGGCGCGGCGGGCGGACGTGGTAGCGCAGCTCCAAAGTTTCGCGGGGCTTGATGAGTATTGGGTATGGGGTATGCGACATACGCCCCGCTGACTCGCTGCCCAAAAAAATTTTATCCGCTTTGAACGGCACGGGGTATTCGTCGCGCACCAGCACACGCACGGCGCGCCGACGTTGGGGCGCGCGATGAGAGACATACACGACAACGCGATTGTGCGCGCCCAACGAGAGACGTTGGTCGTGCGCGCGTGTCAATTCAAAATCAGGCGGGGCGGGCGTGAGTTGGCGATCAAGCAAGATCAGCGCCAACACGACGCCCACATACGCGACAGCCACGTAGAGCAGCTCAACGGCGACAGTCGCGCCGGCTAACAACAGCGCGTCGAGGAGCAAAAGCAACAGCGTGCGACGAGTCAACAACATCTTTCTCAACCCAAATCAAAAATCAAAATGACTTCGCGTGGAGTGTAACAAAACGCTGCCAGACTGTCAACGAGCATTTGAATTTTGACTTTCTTTCAGTTAATATAATTACAGCTCCGTGTAAATAGCTGGTCATGGTGGCGCGCCACTAGAGAGGCGCGTGTGACACATCGAAATCTCGATGGAAAGAGAGCCTATGTCTAGTATCACCCTCGGCGAATACGTCAAAAAGATCGAACAGTTGATCGAAGCCGAGCAATACGACCGCGCGATCATTTGGGCGCAACATGGCTTGCGCGTCTATTCGCGTTGTGTTGATTTCTATCGCTTGCTCGGTCAAGCGTGCATGTTGAGCGAACGGCCCGATGACGCCGCCGATATGTTTCGCCGCGTGCTAGGCGCTGATCCCGAAAACTTGGTTGCCTACATCGGACTGGGTGAAGTGGCAGATGGCATTGGCGCGGTTGACGAAGCAATTTGGCAATTCGAGCGCGCGTTGGAGCTTCAACCGTTCCAAACGGCAGTGCGCGAGACATTACAACGGTTATATGGGCAACGGACGCGCGGCGCTGAACAACGGCGCATCAAATTGTCACGCCCGGCTTTGGGGCGCATCTACATGCGCGGCGAACAATATGACCAAGCGGCCATAGAGTTTCGCGTCGCGTTGGGCAGCGCGCTACAACCTGGGTCGAAGAATGGCGCGAGCGACGGAGACCGTTTCGATTTGATGGTCGCGCTCGCCGAAGCGCTCTATCGCGGCGGCCATCAACGCGATGCGGCAGAGGTGTGCGAGCAGATACTACAAACACTGCCGAATGCCCTCAAAGCGAATTTGATTTTGGGCGCGATTTGGATGGAAGC
>CAZDYP010000052.1:12435-27876 GCA_964509505.1 uncultured Anaerolineae bacterium
GAAGAACCCGATTGGCTAAGAGCGTTGCGTCCTGAGGCGCCCGTTAGCGCCGCCCCAGAAAGCCCAGCCTCCGAAACGCCTGATTGGTTGAACAGTCTGCGCGACACAGAAGTAACTGCGCCAATGGGCAAAACAAGCGAGGCGAGACCCGAATTTGAACCCACGCCCGCTACGCAGCCTGACGCAGCAACCCCACCTGATTGGTTGACTAGCTTGCGTGGTGAAGAAGGCGCCGTTTCAACCGCGCCAACTCCCACCGCCGACGATATACCTGATTGGCTTAAATCGTTGCGCGCCGATGAGAGTCCTATGCCCACCCCAGCGCCAAGAATGGAGGCTGCGCCGCCTGCCGCAGAGAGTGTACCTGACTGGTTGACAAATTTGCGTGGCGCAGAAAGTGAACCTGCGATTACCGAGCCCGTCGTGGAAGTTGAGCCTGACGCCGCCGCAACCATGCCCGACTGGTTGGCAAGTTTGGGGAATGAAGAGCGCCAACCCGCTACTGTCGCGCCCACCTCCGAAGCTGCGCCCGCCACCGCAGCAGAAATTCCCGATTGGTTGATGAGCTTACGGGGCGAGGAAAGCGCGCCCACTGCCGCAGAACCAACCGTAGAAACCGAAGCCATCACTACGGAAGAAACGCCTGACTGGTTGACGAGCTTGCGCGGCGCAGAAAGCGCGCCAACCGCTGCCGCACCGATGCCTGAAACCACAGCAGAAGAAATCCCCGACTGGCTGAAACCGTTGCCCCCCTCAGAGACCATGCCTGCTGAACCGACGATGGAACAAACTGCCGCCGCGCCCGCAGCAGTTGCGTCAGCCCAAGCTCCAGATGACGTCGCGCTCTATCAAAAGCACTTAGAACAAGCCCGTTCCGTCAAAGATTGGGATGTGGATTCCGCGCTCGAACATTACGCGCAATTGACGAATGCGCCTGACGAACTCATTCGCGTCGCCATGACCGACCTCGCAGAGCTCGAGCCATTCCACAGCTCGAATCCGCGCCTCTATCATGTCTTTGAAGAACTGGAAAAAAGCTTGCAACGCCGCAAAGGCGGGGCGAGCCTTTTAAGCGAAGCGCAGGCCGCCGAGTCAACGGCTGAGGGCGGCCCCTTGGTTGACGACACGCTCGCGCAACCATCGTCCATTGCGCACACTCCTGACGAAGCCACAGCCGTTATCGAACTTGCCCCCGCCTCATTCTCAGCGCCAACGCTTGACGAATCGAGTAGCGCATCACCCGCCAGCGCATTACCCTCAGTAGAATCAGCCGAATCAGCGTTTGTGTCGCCCTTAGCAGCTGAAACGCCTAGCATGGAGTCAGCCGCAACGCCCAATCTTGAATCAGCATTCGTAGAGCCGACGGTGGTTGAATCGTTTTTGTCTGAAACATCTCTAGGTGAAACGATCATCCCAGCTCCAGTCGCGGAGCCTGTGGCGGACTTCACAGAACCGCTCGCCGCTGCGCCAAGTATCAGCAGCGAGCCGCCAATCACTGAAGCATTCGCAGCCCCTGCGGTATCCGAAGCCATCACGCCGGCGGAACCCATCACAATCGGCATTGCAACCATCCAACCAACTCCGCCATCCCCACACGAAGCGCGCGAGGCAACTGTCTATCTCGACGATTCATCGGCGCCCCAATCGGTTGAAACGCAAGCAACACCGCTAGGCGCAGCTGAATTGCAAGCGCGACTCGATTTAGCGCGCACACTCAAGGATATTGACTTTCCTTCTGCTCTCGAACAATACGCCTTGCTGGGAGACGCAACTTACGAGGTAGTGAAAGCGGCGATGATTGATCTTGCCCAAATGGAAGAGCAGCACCAAGACAATCCACGCCTCTATGAAGTATTTGAACAATTGGATGCGCGCATCACCGCGCTCAAGGAGCAGCTGCCCTCTACAGAAGCGCCATCCACTATCACACCCGCAACGCCCCTTGCCGAAGCCCCGCCCGTTGAAGCGCCCCTCAGCGAAACACTGCCCGCCACGACACCGCCATCTGCCGAAACGCCAGCCGCTGCCGCGCCGCTGCCCACGCCCACTGTCACGACCGAACCAGCGCGGGCGCCACGCGAAGCCACAGCCTACTTCGACGATTCCTCTGCCCCCCAATCAGTCGAAGCGCAAGCAACGCCAACGGGCGAAGCCGAACATCAAGCACGATTGGATTTGGCGCGCGTGATGAAAGACATGGACTTGTCATCCGCGCTCGACTTGTATGCGTTGCTCACAGAAGCAGGCGAAGCCGTGCGGCAACAAGCGATTGCCGATTTGGCGCCATTCGCTACCGCGGACGCGCGCGTGCCATCGTTGCTCGCGGCGCTCCAAGCGGGACCCACTAAACCCGCTGCTTCTACAAAGACCACTGGCGCATTGCCCGATTGGTTAGCGGCTGTCAGCACACCCGAAGCGGAACAAGTGCCCCCGATTGCCGCGCCTAGCCCAACGCGCTCACCCGAAGAACCGCAGTGGTTGGAGGCGGTACCGGTAAGTCAAACTGAAAAAGGCGCACAGACACACGAAGCAGTCGCATACGATACGACGGGATTGCCCGAATGGTTAGCAGGCATGAAACCTGTCGAAGCAGCGCCGCCGCCCGAATCCAGCGCAGTGGCCACGCCAGAGATTGCCGAACTCGAAGCCCATGCGAAACTACCTGATTGGTTGGCTAAACCGACAACGGGCGCTTTGGATAAAAAGAAGCCCGAGAGCCAACCACCGGTTGAAGAACAGCCGCCACAACCACTTGAGCCAAAACCGGTGGAGCCGCCCAAGCCTGCGCCTATTCCATCGTGGCTATCGTCGCTGCAAACAGAAGTCAAAGAACCCAGTAAGACAAAACCGGCCTTGTTGCCACGACAAACTGGCGCATTGCCCAGAGGTGAACCCAAAAAGACGACAGACCGCTTGAAATTTCCGCGTGTGCAACGGGAGGGCGCCGCTTACTTGGATGACAGGCTCGCGCCGCCTTCGGTTGAAGCGCAACCGTTACCATTAGGCGATGCGGAGTATCAAGCGCGTCTCGACCTGGCGCGCGCGCTCAAATTTATTGATGTCAATGGCGCGCTGGATTTGTATGAATTGATGGTCGGCGCGAAAGCCTCGCAAGTGCAACAAGCGATTGATGACGTAACAAAGTTGAGTCAGACCAATACACGCGCGCAAGAAATTTTGAACAAGCTACAGAGCAATCTATCACAATCACCAACCACAACCGAATCCACCACTCACGCTAAACCTCTAACCGGACGATTGGGTGCGCGTACCACCGTTCCAACCCCACCCTCCACAACTACGCCTCCCAGACCGTCGCCCAGCGCAACGGACTCAACGAGCAAACCGCCAACGGGACCGCTTTCGACACGCCGCACCTCCCCACTCGCCTCACCATCAACAACGACCAAGCCCCCAACCAGCCCATTGTCGCCACGGCGCGTGACCGCCTCATTACGGAAACCCAGCACAGGGAACTTGCCCTCACGTAGCAGTACTTCCGCAAGACCAGTCACGGCAAAACCTTCGCTCACACCCGCGAGCCAGCCAACTAAAACAGAACGTCCGCCCACGCGTCCATTACGCATCCCACCGCGCACCACACCCTTGTGGTCCGCGCGCGCACCAGAAACGCCCAGCACGCCGCCGCCTGCCGCTAAAGAACCTACATCTCCAACCCAACCGGCCGCATCACAACCTTCTAGTTTTTTACGGAGAGGGTTACAAAAAATAACGACGCTGAAGCCAACGGCGAAGCCTGCGCCTCCTCCACCAGCTGCTCCACCACCGCCGCCACCTGCCATTCCGCCACCGCCGCCCGCGGCGCCGCGCGAAGCACACACGCCGCGTGAGGCCATGGCCTATTTCGATGATGCGGCTGCGCCTGTGTCAGTGGAAAAGCAAGCATTACCGACTGGTGAGGCAGAGCGTCAAGCGCATCTCGATTTGGGGCGGCTGTTAAAAGACTTCGACGTGAACTCGGCGCTTGACCAATACGAGCAAGTGGTTGGCGCAAGTGAAGATTTGTTAGCGCAAGCCCGCGCCGATTTGGAACCCCTAGTGGGCAAACATCCGCGCGTCGCCGTCGTGTTGGCGAAATTGGGTCCGCATGTGATCGAAACGAAGCCTGCACCCCTAAGCGAACCCGAACCGCCTCCCGCGCCTGTTGCACCCGCTGTCGCTCCCCTTGAAACGCCGACCGAACACGCGCCACGTGAAGCCACTGCGTATTTCGATGATTCTGCTGCGCCTGCTTCCGTGGAAACGCAGGCACTCCCGACAGGCGAAGCCGAGATGCGCGCGCATCTCGATCTCGCGCGCCTGCTTAAAGACATTGATCCCGATTCCGCGCTCGAGCAGTACGCGCAATTGGCAAGCGCGAGCGGTGAGCTGTTGCAGCAAGCCAGAGCTGATTTGACGGTGTTGGCGCAAACCCACCCACGCGCGCAAGCATTACTCGCGGCATGGCAAAGCCCCTCCCCCATTACCATACCCACACCACCGCCGCAACCATCTCAACCTGTTGCAGCGCCGACGCCAACCACACCGCCCGCTACGACTGCCACAAAGCTTGTCGAGTCATCCCTACCTCCAGCGGCGCCTGAACGCGCGCTGCGCGAAGCAACCGCTTACTTTGACGATTCATCTGCGCCAACCTCTGTTGAGAAACAGGAGCTGCCGACAGGCGAAGCAGAACATCGCGCGCATCTTGATTTGGCGCGACTTCTAAAAGATTTTGATTTGAGTTCGGCGCTCGATCAATACGCGCAAATGGTGGGCGCAAGTGAGGACTTGTTAGCGCAAGCCCACGCCGATTTACAACCATTAGTAGGCGCGCATCCGCGCGTCGCTGAAGTGCTAGCGCTATTGGGTAAGAGCGCACCTGCGCCCACCAAAACGCCAGCGCCGCCCGCGCAACCTACAACTCCAACCGCAAGTGTTGAAACGACGAAGGACGTTGACACCGACGGTTTACCCGATTGGCTCAAAGCGGCTCAACCCGGCGCGCCAACACAAGCCCCTGCTCAACCAACCATCGAGTCGGGTGTAGTGGTGCCTGCCTGGTTAGCTTCATTACAAGCGCAAACCATCAAACCTTCACCAAAAGCGCCACCTGAAGCGAAAGCACCGCCCACGCCGCAGCCTGAAGCGTTACAGAAACCAACGACACCAACCGTCACACCACCACCTGCGCCCGAAACAAAAATCGCGCCGCTGCCAATCGCGCCTAGCCCCCCACCCCTGCCTGTCACAGAACCGTCGCGTGCCCCACGCGAAGCCATAGCTTATTTCGACGATTCGTCTGCGCCCATGTCCGTCGAAAAGCAAGAGGCTCCCACAGGTGAAGCTGAACATCAGGCACGGTTGGAGTTGGCGCGTGTCATGAAGGAGATGGATATAGATTCGGCGTTGGATTTGTATGCGGCGCTGACGGATGCGAGCGCTGCCGTGAAACAACAAGCGTATGCGGACCTGTTGCCATTGGCAGAGTCACATCCACGCGTTGTGGACATCCTGGCGACCTTGCAAGTGAGTGACGTGGAGGCGCAACCCCCAGACGTTGTGCCAACCACAACGATGCCCGAACCGGCTGAACCGCCGATCACCTTAGAAGCACCCGAACTGCCTGATTGGTTGAAACAGCTGCAACCTAGCGCGGTCACAGAGAGCGCCCCACCAACCATACCAGTTGAGGAAGTCGCTGAACCGCCCCCCATTGAAGCAGCCGAATTGCCCGAATGGTTGCAAGCTATGCAGCCCAGCGCGCCTGAGGAGCCGTCCTCCGCGCCCAGCGAGCTGCATATTGCGGAACCAGGCGTCTCTGTTGAAGCTGAACTCGTTGCCGAGACGACGCCCGCGCCAGCCGCTATGCCTGCATGGCTCGCCGCGCTACAGACAAAACCTTCTACCGAAACGCACGAAACAAAACCAACCATCACAGAAACCAAACCGACATCTGTCGAAGCCGAACTCAAGAAAATAGAACCCGCTGCAAAACCTGAAACGAAAGCTGCGCCGCCTCCGGAGAAACTCGCGGAACCAGCTCGCGCGCCACGCGAAGCAACGGCTTACTTCGACGATTCATCCGCGCCTGTGTCGGTAGAAAAACAAGCGGCTCCCACAGGCGAAGCCGAACACTTGGCGCGGCTGAATTTGGCGCGCGCGCTGAAAGACTTTGACTTGAACGCCGCCTTCGAATTGTATGATTCATTGGTGGATGCCAGCGACGAGGTGAAGCGACAAGCGATAGAGGATTTGAAACCGTATGCCACGATAGAACTGCGCGCAGCAGCGGCCGTATCACATTTGCGCGAACATCTCGCCGCCCAAGCAGCAGCGGCAAGCGTGGTTGAGTCCCCCACACAACCCAGCTCGGAAGCGACGCCAACGCTTGAAACTCCTGTCACACCCAGCGAGTCAATGGCTGAAGCGCCCATCGCAGAAACAGAATTACCAGATTGGTTGCGCGCAATGCAGCCTACTGCGGAAGCGACGCCAACGCTTGAAACTCCTGTCACACCCACTGAGCCAGACGCTGAGGGGATGATAGAAGAAGGCGAGCTGCCTGAGTGGTTGCGCACGATGCAACCCCCCGTGGAGATTCCGGGCGCGCAGGTGATGGCGGAAAAGCAACCCGAACCTCCAGCCAGCCAACCAGCTGCGACGCAGCTCGGCGCGCCAGCGCCTGCGCCCAAGCCAGCAGAAGCTGCCGCGGGGTTGCCTGCATGGCTGGCTGAACTGCAAACATCGGTGCAAACCAGCAAGCCTGCGCCCCCGCCCCCGCCCCCGCCTGCGCCCCCGCCCCCCGTCGCATCGCCGCCGCCCGCGCACATGCCGCGCGAAGCCACGGCGTATTTCGATGATTCCTCTGCGCCCGTGTCCGTCGAAAAGCAGCAGGCGCCCACGGGCGAAGCCGAACATCAAGCGCGCTTGGACTTGGCGCGCGTGATGAAGGAGATGGATTTAGATTCGGCGCTGGATTTGTATGCGCTGCTGACGGATGCGGGCGAGGCAGTGAAGGCGCAAGCGTATGCGGATCTATTGCCATTGGCCGACTCGCATCCGCGCGTGCCGGAGCTGTTGGCGTTGTTGCGCGTATCGCACGAAGCGGCCGCTGAACCCGTGGAGCGTGTCGAAGCGCTTGAGACGACAGAGCTCCCCGCTTGGCTGAAGACCATGCAACCAACCACCGAGGGCGCAGCGCCCATTGAAGTTGAAGCGCCGCATGAGGCTGAACCAATTGCAGCAGCAGAACTCCCCGCTTGGTTGAAGACCATCCAGCCAACCACGGGGGCCGCAGCGCCCAGCGTAACGGAAGTGATCAGTGATACTGAGGCCATTGCAGCGCAAACTGCATCAACCTCAATCGCAGAAACTCCACTCGTTGGCGCTCCAGTCGTCGCCCCCGCAGAACTCGCGCCGCGCGTGGTGCGCGAAGCCACTGCCTATTTCGATGATTCATCCGCGCCCGTGTCGGTGGAAAAACAGGTCGCGCCGACGGGCGAAGCCGCACATCAAGCACGCCTAGATTTAGCGCGCATGTTGCGCGAGGTGGATGAAACCGAAGCCACTAACCAATATCGCTCATTGATCGAAGGCAGTGTGTTGTTGCCTCAAGTGATTGACGATTTGACGCCGCTGGCCTCAACGCAACCCAAAGTGCCGCCGTTGCGCGCGTTGTTGGTCGAGGCGCTCATTCGCGCGGGACGCGCGCTAGAAGCGATTCCTTATTTGCGTTGAGAGTGAACAAGTCAACGACTACTTTTTACAGAGGAGCTTAACTGAATGCCTACGCAGTCGTATTACGAACGAACCCTTGTGTTGTTGAAGCCTGATTCGGTGCAACGTGGTTTGGTCGGCGAAATCCTCGCGCGCTTCGAGCGCGCGGGACTCAAAATCGTCGGCTTGAAAATTGTGCAACCGTCGCGTGAGTTCATCGAGCAGCATTATCCGAATACGCCCGATTGGATTCGCGGCATGGGCGAGAAGTCGCTCGCCAATTACAAAGAACTCGGCAAAGACCCCATCAAGGAAGTCGGCACGGATGATGCCATGCAGATTGGCGACATGGTCAAAAATTGGAACATTGATTATCTGGCATCTGGACCGATTGTGGCGTTGGTGCTGGAAGGCGGTCATGCGATTCAGGTTGTGCGTAAACTGGTGGGACATACGTTGCCCTTGAATGCTGCGCCCGGCACCATTCGCGGCGATTACTCGACCGCCTCGCCGACCATTGCCAATGCGTTGCGCCACAGCATCAAGAACATGATTCATGCGTCCTCTACGATTGACGAGGCAGAGCATGAAATCGCGCATTGGTTTGGCAATGCGGCGTTGGTAACATATCACCGTACGGATGAGAATGTGTTGTTCTGACAGCCGATGGCAGCCATCGGTTGATCCAAAACACAAACCCCGCATGGACAACCATGCGGGGTTATCATTTTTAAACAACATGCAGTCAAGCGCTATTCGCTATCAGTCATCGGGCATTGACTCATTGTATCTTCACGACGGTCTGCGCATCGCGCCATAAATCTTCGAGAGCGTAATAAGCGCGTTGCGCGGGCGAAAAGACGTGAATGAGAAGATCAGCATAATCCAGCAAAAGCCACCCCGACTCGGCAGAGCCTTCGCGACCAATGCGCTTCTTGCCGTGTTTGTCTAGCGTTTCTTGCACACCTTCGGCAATCGCTTTGAGCTGCCGCACACTCTCGCCACTGCACAGTAAAAAGTAATCCGTGAAGGCTGACACTTTTTGCATGTCCAGCAAGACGATGTTACTTCCTTTCTTGCTTTCGATTGCGTCAATCGCCAGATGCGCGAAGTCGAGCAGGGTCGTCGGCGCGACAGGGTGCGCGATCTTAGCGGGTTTGGTGGTTTTAGTTTTCTGCGTCGTCGCAGACACAGATTTGGCGCGAGTAGCCACTGAGTCTCTCTCCTGAAAACAGATCAGATTTTAGCGGAGTAGCTGAAGCCAGTTGCTGGGCTATATCTTATGCAAGTCGCGCGAAATTGGCAAGGGCAAAAATCAGCCCCGAGCGCGCTCGGGGCTGAAGACCGCTTAAGTGGGTTGCGCTTTCGTATCATCCACAGTGACGTTGACAGCTTGGGGCCCTTTGGGGGTATCTTCAATCGCAAATTGGACACGCTGATTTTCCTGCAAATTGCGATACCCTTTCCCCAAAATACCGGAGTAATGCACGAAAATATCTTTTTTCGTCGCGCCTTCTGGACCAGGATCTGGCGCGATGAATCCGTAGCCTTTGATTGGGCTAAACCATTTGACGGTACCTTTGACAACTTCGTTAACCATAGTGATTGCCTCCTATGGGGATGAGTGGCAGATTGAGTAACAGTTTCTCAGTATGATTAGGCTTGGCGCGACGTTAGACTACGCACGGGCATAAATTGCGCAGCAGCGCTCAGACGCGGCGGAGGGTCCAACAACGCTAACCACAGCGTCCTAGACGCAAAAGGCTCAAAACGCGAATGAGTTGTCGGGGGTAATGGCGCTTGCGTATGCGTTCCTTTTAATACAGCTATGTCGGGGAAGAAAAGCAGCTGAGGGGCGCTCAAGTCGGGATCGAATGACTCAATTAGTGTGTCTGTGGACTCGGTGACGGGCAGCGGCGAGAGGGAGGCTGCTTCCTCTACTACGATGGTCAGATTGGAAGAGAGGCTGGGAACGCGGCGACTCGGCACAAACACTCCGGACTCATAGTGCAGGGTGAAATGATGGCAGAACAGGCCCCAAGCTAGCCAGGTGGCGTGCGGGACCATCGCACTGAATATCAAAATGAGTTGCGCGCACGAATTCAAGCGGAATGACAGGCGCTTCATGGAGCGTGAAGAGAACTGAAGGCAACCAACGCGATGGCGGTGCAATCGCTTTGCTCACAAACAAAAAAGCCGCAGGCTTCCCCGGATGGGTAGCCAGACGGCTGAAACATGCTGCTATGCAATTAGGTCGTACGTAGTGCCACGTGCCGTCAAACTTTACAAAATCATACAACACGCTATCTGAAAAGTCAATAGCTTTGACAAATCTGTTGCGCTGCACAGCGCGCACAGCGAAAATGCGTAGGGGTCTTGACTTTTTCGGCGTTTGTGATAGGATTCACGCACTTCGCAAGGACGCCTCCATACATGCTTTCTGCTTATCTCCCTATTTTGATCATGTTGATCGCCGCCACCGTGATTGGCGTTGGCGGCGTGCTTGTTTCTTTGCTCGCAGGTCCCAAACAACCGACCGATGTCAAACAGATGCCCTACGAATCAGGCATGGTGCCTATCGGCTCGGCGCGCATTCGCTTCCCCGTCAAATTTTATCTCGTTGCGATGTTGTTCATCATTTTCGATGTCGAGGTGGTGTTCTTCTATCCATGGGCGGTCGTGTATCAGGCGCTTGGCTGGTTTGGCTTCATTGAGATGCTGGTGTTTATCGCTATTTTCGTCATCGGTTACATTTACGTCTGGAAACGAGGCGCACTGGATTGGTAGGACAAATTTAAAATTTGTCCAACATGATTTGTATGGATAATGCAACGATAGTCCATGCTCTGAAAGAAACCTTGGGCGAAGCCATTGGCAACGTCTTGGTAGGACAAATTTAAAATTTGTCCAACAGGCTTTATATGGATAATACAACGATAGTCAATGCTCTGAAAGAAACATTTGGCGAAGCCATTGGCAACGTCGTCGAGTTTCGCAACCAGCTCATCATCTGGATCGAGCCAGCACGCCTCGTGGACGTATGCAAATTTTTGCGTGACGACGCTCGCTTCCAATACACTTTCTTGTCGGACGTGTCCGGACTGGACCGCTTGACGATGCAACAAGAATCTATTCCATC
The DNA here is from genome assembly GCA_964509505.1 of uncultured Anaerolineae bacterium. GTDB lineage: Bacteria > Chloroflexota > Anaerolineae > JACRMK01 > JACRMK01 > CAZDYP01. The sequence goes on from CAZDYP010000052.1 coordinate 23,294, forward strand.
AGGGTATGGAGAAGCAGCCATGACCGCTACATTGCGTTTCGTTGTCAACTATCAGCTGCTCTCGCTAAAGCACAAGCATCGCGTGTGGCTCAAGGTGGGCTTGCCCGCAGACAATCCAACCGTGTCATCGGTCACCTCGTTGTGGATGACGGCGAATTTTCACGAGCGCGAAGTGTATGATCTCATGGGCATCACATTCACCGGACATCCCGATTTGCGCCGCATCCTCTTGCCCAACGATTGGCAAGGGCATCCGCTCCGCAAAGATTATCCCTTCGCGCCTGAAGAAGTGCAGTTCTCACACAACTTTGAGCGCATCGAGAAGCGGAAGAAATACGCCGTCCGCTAGTGGCTAGTTGTTAGCCGCTAGTCACTAGCGACCAGCGACTAACGACTAGCCACTAACGACTAGCGACTAATGACTAGCGACTAGCGACTAATGACTAATCGCACTCCTTCGATTGACTCCATCCCCACGCCACCCGGCATGACGCTGGAAAAAGGCCCCGACGAGCATCTCATTCTGAATATGGGGCCGCACCACCCCAGCACGCACGGCGTCTTGCGTCTTGTCCTTGAACTGGAAGGCGAGCTCGTCGTCAACGCGACGCCTGACATCGGCTTCTTGCACACGGGCATCGAGAAAACGGCGGAGAGTTTGATGTGGCAACAAGCGCTGACCGTCACCGATCGCATGGATTATCTTGCACCGTTGTCAAACAATCTCGGTTACACGCTCGCCGTCGAAAAATTGTTGGGCGTCGCAGCGCCGCCGCGCGCGCAAGTGATTCGCGTCATCCTCGTCGAGTTGCAACGCATCGCCAGCCATCTCGTTTGGCTCGGCACACAGGGTATGGACCTGGGCGCGGTCAGCACGTTCTTATATGGCGTGCGCGAGCGCGAAAAATTGCTCGACATTTTCGAGCTCTGTTCGGGCGCGCGCATGATGGCCTCATACTTCTGGATTGGTGGTTTGTTGCGTGATGTGCCACCGCAGTTCGAGACGCTGGTGCAAGAGGTCATCAAGACCTTCCCCGCGAAATTCGACGAATACGAAGCCTTGCTGACGCAGAACCCGATGTTCCTTGAGCGCACACAAGGCATCGGCGTCATCACCCAAGAAGAGGGCTTGTCGTTAGGCTTGAGCGGCGCAACGCTGCGCGGCAGCGGCGTGGATTGGGACTTGCGCCGCGATATGCCCTATAGTGGTTACGAGCAATATCAATTTGAGGTGCCGCTTGGTAAGAATGGCGATGTGTATGATCGCTATACGTGCCGCGTCAAAGAATTGCGCCAAGCCTTGCGGATTGTCGAGCAGGCACTCAACCAATTGCCCGAGGGCCCCGTGCGCGTGAATGACCGCAAGATCACTCCGCCGCCGCGCCACGAGCTGCACACGAGCATGGAAGCGTTGATTCATCACTTCAAATTTTTCACCGAAGGCATCAAACCGCCGCCAGGCGAAGCATACCAAGCCATCGAATCACCTAAGGGCGAATACGGCGTCTATGTCGTGAGCGATGGTACGGCGAAACCGGTGCGCGTACATTTCCGTGGCCCATCGTTTGTGAATTTGCAAGCGCTCGCGCGCATGATCAAAGGGCGCTACATCGCCGATGTCATTGCGTGCATTGCAAGCATTGACATCGTGTTGGGTGAAGTGGATCGGTAGTCGCTTAGTCGTAAGGTCACAGCGTCATGGAGTCAACTAACTGACCAAGCGACCAAGTGACTAGACGACTAAGTGACTAAGCAACCATCAGACTAACATGGAAGACCCTCTCCTCATCATCATCAAAGTTGCTATACTTGTATTCATCCTCATCACCGTCGTCGCGTATGTGCAGTTCTTCGAGCGGCGCGTGATGGCGCGGATGCAATCGCGCTTGGGGCCAAATCGTGTCGGGCCATTTGGCTTGTTGCAGCCCATGGCCGACATCCTCAAGCTCATCTTCAAAGAAGACCTAGTGCCTGCGGGCGCAGATAAGCCCGTGTTCAACCTTGCGCCTGCGCTGGCGGCAATTGTCGGCATCGCCGCCTTTGCCGTGATTCCCTTCGGCAACCAAGTGAACTTATTCGGCTATGACATCAATCTTTATGTCGCCGACATCAATGTCGGCATCCTCTACCTCTTTGCCATGTCGTCGCTCGCCGTGTATGGCATCGTGCTGGCGGGTTGGTCATCGAACAACAAATACGCATTGCTCGGCGGCATTCGCGCATCGGCGCAGATGATTTCGTACGAGCTGCCGTTGGGCTTCTCGCTCATCAGCGTCCTATTGATTGCAGGCTCATTGAGCCTCAACGACATTGCCAAAGCGCAATCGTCTCTTTGGTTTATCATCGTGCAGCCATTGAGCTTCATCATCTATTTTATCTGCGCGATTGCGGAGACGAACCGCGCGCCGTTCGACATCCCCGAAGCGGAATCGGAATTGACGGCGGGCTATCACACCGAATATAGCAGCATGAAATGGGCGCTGTTCTTCCTCGCCGAATACATGGCGGTCATCACACAGAGCTCAGTCGCCGTGACGTTGTTCTTCGGCGGCTGGCAAGGTCCGCTCGTTGACCAATATCCGTTGTTGGGTGTACTTTACTTCGTCATCAAAGTTTTCATTTTCATCTTCATTTTTACGTGGATGCGCGCGACGCTGCCACGCTTGCGCTACGACCAACTGATGCGCTTTGGCTGGAAAGTCTTGCTGCCCTTGTCATTGCTCAATCTCGTGGTGACGGCTGGCGTCGTCGCCGCGCTTGGACGCTAGTCCCTAGTCCTTAGTCGCTAGTCATTAGTCACTAGCGACTAACAACTAACGACTAGCGACTAGCGACTAAACTATGCCTGACCTGTATTCGCTTCCTTACGAACAAATCATTTTTTACATCGTCTCGGTGTTAGCCATTCTCGCCGCCCTCGCGATGATTGCCAGCAAGAACGCCGTCCATGCCGCGCTGTTCATGGTCGCCAACTTCGCGCTCGTCGCCGTGCTGTATCTGTTGTTGCGCGCCTCATTCATCGCGACGATTCAAGTCATCGTCTATGCAGGCGCGATTATGGTGCTGTTCCTGTTCGTGATTATGATGCTGAACGTGACACAAGCTGAACGACTGCAAGATCGCTTGTTTGCCATGAGCTCGCTCGCGCCATTGTTCGCGTTTCTCCTCTTGTTCGCCTTGGGCTACGTTGTCGGCAGCGTTAAGCAGCCCGAGGTAACGAGCGGCGGCCTTGAATTTGTGGACATCACGCAAATTGGCTCGCAACTCTTCACGAAATATCTCTATCCATTCGAGATCACGTCTATCCTGTTGCTGGTTGCTATGGTTGGCGCGGTGGTGTTGGCAAAAAGAAAGTAAACAAGGAAACAGGGAAACACGAAATGCCCTGTCCCCTGTGTCCCTGTGTCCCATCCATGATTCCACTCTCTCATTACCTGATTGTTTCAGCCATCCTGTTCACACTCGGCGCGATTGGCGTGCTGATGCGCCGCAACGCAATTCTGATTTTCATGTCCATCGAGTTGATGCTAAACGCGGTCAACCTTACCTTCATTGCCTTTGCCTCATACAACAAGCTCGTGGATGGACAACTGTTTGTCTTCTTCGTGATCACCGTCGCTGCTGCCGAAGTTGCCGTCGGTCTCGCCATTCTCGTCTATCTCTACTATCAACGACTCACGACGGATGTGGATGACATCAACACCTTGAAGGGCTGACGGCAGAGGGCGAATAGCAAATGTCAAGTGCCAAGTGTCATGTATCACGTTCACATGACACTTGACACATGACCCTTGTTATTCGCCATTCGCTATTCGCTATGATTGACTTCATTCCCCTTGTCATCGCCTTGCCTGCGCTCGGCGCGATGATCAATTGCTTCTACCCACGCAAAGCCGTCGCACGCATTGTCGGTCCTGCCGTCGTCGGCTTGGCGTTCCTCATCGCGCTTGTCGTGTTAATGGGCTTGCTGAACTTGCCCACGAACCACCGCGAGCATGATGTCGTGTTGTGGTCGTGGATGCCCGGCAGCCAGCTCGACGTATCCGTCGCGTTGCGCGTGGACCCGCTCTCGCTCGCCATGACGCTCGTCGTGACGGGCGTGGGCTTCCTCATCCATGTCTATTCTATCGGCTACATGGCACACGACGCAAAGTTCGCGCGCTTCTTCTTCTACTTGAATCTATTCATCGTGGCGATGCTCATCCTCGTGCTCGCCAATAACTATGTGCTGATGTTCTTGGGCTGGGAAGGCGTCGGTCTCTGCTCGTATCTGTTGATTGGCTTCTGGTTCCACAAACCCGAAGCGGCTAACGCCGCAAAGAAAGCTTTCGTCGTCAACCGCATCGGCGACTTCGCGTTCACACTCGGCGTGTTGTGGCTGTTCAACATTTTCGGCACGGCAGACTTCCACCAAATTTTTGAAGAAGCGCCCAAGCTCTTCACGCCCGACCATCCCATCATCAATTGGATCACCTTGCTGCTCTTCATCGGCGCAACAGGCAAGAGCGCGCAACTGCCGCTCTACGTGTGGTTGCCCGATGCGATGGAAGGGCCCACGCCCGTCTCCGCCTTGATTCATGCGG
>CAZDYP010000053.1:0-1206 GCA_964509505.1 uncultured Anaerolineae bacterium
TTTCATACTTGCCCGCTCGCCACACTCGGCGGCAAGCACACGGGCGGGATGAACGTCTATGTGCGTGATTTGTCGCGCACGCTCAGCGAGCGTGGTCATAAAGTAGATGTGTTCACACGCTGCGAAAGCAGAATCCATCCGCACATCATGGCGCTGGGGCCGAATGTGCGCGTCATCCATATCTGCGCAGGCCCTGACGAACATCAAGAGAAAAACAAACTCTTTCAATACTTGCCTGAATTCACGTGGAATGTGCTCGACTTTGCCGAGCTCGAAGGCTGCGACTACGATGTAATTCATAGTCACTATTGGATGTCGGGTTGGGTGGCGCGCGAGCTGCGTAAAGCATGGGGCGCGCCTATCGTTCACATGTTTCACACGCTGGGCCACATGAAGAACCTCGTCGCACGCGCCAACGAACCGCGTGAACATGAGCAACGCATCACCATCGAGACCGAACTCATGCGCGACGCCGACCGCATCGTGGCCGCCACGCAACGGGACCAAGCGCAGATGCTGACATTGTACAACGCCGACGAAACGAAGATGCGCGTCATCCCATGCGGCGTTGACTTGTCGCGTTTTCATCCATACGACCAAAAATTTGCGCGTCGTGAAATCGAGCTTGACCCTGACGTGAAGAACGTCTTGTTCGTCGGGCGCATGGAGCCGCTCAAGGGACTTGACGATTTGCTACATGCCATCGCGCGCATCGTGCGCGACCACGACATGCCCTGCAACGGTTTGTCATTAAGCATCGTCGGCGGCAGCTCGGAATATGACGACGACATGCCTACCGAGATGGCGCGCTTGCTGCGCTTGCGCGATGAATTGGGGTTGAATGAGCTGGTGACGTTTCTCGGCGCGCAAGGGCAGGACGTGTTGCCGCTCTACTATGCGGCGGCGGATGTCGTTGTGATGCCGTCGCATTACGAATCGTTTGGCATGGTCGCGCTCGAGGCAATGGCGTGTGGCACGCCCGTCGTCGCCTCCGATGTGGGCGGCTTGTCGTTCACGGTGGCGGATGGCGTGACGGGCTACCTCGTGCCTGCGCGCGACCCCGCTGCGCTCGCGGAACGCATCTGCGATATTCTCAATGACCCTGTGCATCGTGACGAGCTGGGACAAGGCGCGATGCACGCCGCACAGCAATATGGGTGGGAGCGCGTCGCAGATCAGATTGAGGCGTTGTATGACGAAGTGACC
>CAZDYP010000053.1:1306-27232 GCA_964509505.1 uncultured Anaerolineae bacterium
CGCTTGCTACTTGCTACTGTGACTCACTTCCTCTACATCTCTCCTCATTTCGACGACGTGGCGTTATCATGCGGCGGCGCCGTTTATGAGCAATGTCAACGGGGTGAAGCAGTGACGGTGCTGACGATTTGCGCTGGCACACCCGATTACCACAGCCTGCCGCCCTTTGCTTTGGTGCAACATCGGCAATGGGGCAACCCACCTGACCCCATCGCCACACGCCGCGCCGAAGATGCAGAAGCGTTGCGGCGGTTGGGCGCGCTGGGGCAATATCTCGACGTACTCGATTGCATCTATCGGCGCAACGCGCAAGGGCGTCCCATCATCCATTCCAATCGGACGCTATTTGGATACGGTTACGACAGCGAAACGGAACTCATCACACACATCGCCCAACAGATTCGCAAACACATCGCCAGCAAACGCGACACGCACATCGTCGCGCCGCTCGCCGCCGGGCGTCACGTGGATCATCTGGTGACGCGCGATGCGGCGCAACAATTGCTCGCGCAAGGCTATCAAGTCAGCTGGTATGAAGATTTCCCTTATACCGAAAAACAGGGTGCGGTCACGCGAGCGCGACGACTGTTCGGTGATGGTGAGTGGCGCATGACTATCACGCCTATTGACGTAGCGCAAAAAATTCACGCCATCACTGCTTATACCTCGCAACTCAAATCCACCTTCAACGGTCAACGCGACATGGCGACGCGCGTGCGTGCTTATGCGCGTGTCGTGACGAATCAGCAAGGCTACGCGGAGCGCGTGTGGCAAGTCGCAAGTCGCAAATCGCAAAATAGCCGATAGCCGCTAGGGGATGAAACAACAAACCTGGCGAAGGTTCTAAACCTTCGCCAGGCTTACACCCGCCCGCTGCCATCGGCTATTTGCTATTCGCGATTCGCCATTCGCTATGTGCCATTGAGCCACACAGGCTGCGTCCACGCCCAACCGCCATTGCTTGAATAGACTTTCGCACGCACATAGCCTTCGTCGCCATGCACTTGATAAGACGGCGTGAGACCATACACGTGCGCGACCACGCGCCCGCCTCGACCAATGAAATGCGTGGTGTAGGCATGGTCGAAGTCTTGGTGAATCTGCAAAGACAATGTGCCAGCGCGCCAGGTCACGTCATCCAAAACAATTTCGGTGGACGCATAGAAATCGCCTGCGCGCAACGCCTTCATCACCGCCTCAACGGTGCGTTCAGGGACGCGCACGCACACCCACGCCAGTCCCGGCGGCGAGACGTATCCCCAACGCTCTTTGGCGAAGTCGTGCGAGTCATCCGTCGCCACGCCATAAACACGCCGCCCCGCGCTCAACAGCTCATCCCACATTGCTTCGACGCCGACATGTCCACCGAAGCCGAAGTCGTTGCATTCGGCGCTGGCATTACGAATTTCGAGCAGTGACCAGTTGTTTACTTTCAACATTTCGGCTGCGCCAAACGCCCAGTGAAAATTAGGATGATTGATCATCGGCAAACCGCCAACGCTGTGCGCCGCATCCACGCACGCTTGCAACATCGCAACGATATTCTCTTGCAAAGCGAGCGAGTCGGGCATAGCGCGGAGGTTGAAGGCGTTGACATGCACGGGCTTACCCTCCGCCTTCATCGTGAGTTCGGTAGCTGGTATCAACAACATTGAGTCATGTTGCGCTGTGATGAGTTTGTTGTGATCGGTGATGGCGAGAAAGTCATAGCCATGCGTTGCGTACCAACCGACGACGGCCTCCGTTGGCGCGTCGCCGTCGGTGTTATTCGTATGGGTGTGTAAGTTGCCTTTGAGCCACATAGGTTTTATTCCTCATCCTTAGAAAGTGTTTTGAAAATATCAGACCGAGACCCTAACGGTTTCGCTGGCAAGCAAAAAAAGCGTTTCACGCAGGCTTTCTGCGCAAATTGTGAACCCGCTGCGCCAGAAAAACCTTTAGGGTCTGAATTTCAAAACACTCTCTTAGAGTTAGCAGAAGATGCTGGTGTATTTCGTTCAATCAACTCTTGATACGCCTTGTCATACTGCGCCGCCAGCGTCTGGAGGTAATCCGCATACTCGCCCCACACCTGCGCCATTTGCGCTTGCGTATGGTGTAGCCACGCGTTCTCCCGCTTGCGTCTCGCATCGCGCACAATCGCCCAAATTCGCAGCGGACTAATGAGGATTTGCCGCGCCAAGCCGATGAGCGGACTATCTGCATGACGCAGCAACAGCTCCATTGCCTCACGCCCGATGCGCGCCGATTCGACGCTGGCGAGATGACCAACCAGCAGCATGTAATCCAACAAGAACGCGCGTTGCCAATGGTAGCTGAGCCGATCCACGGCGCGCTTAATAGTGAGGAAGTACAAGAGCTTGCGAGAGATACTCTTGAGCAATTCGATGGCGACGGCAAACGGCAACGTCAAGCAACTGACGAAACAACTATCGCTGGTCTTGTTTACCTCGTCGTACACCAGCGCTTGAACCGTTTGCTGGCGATGGTGCATGATGGATGCCAACGCGCGCTTGCGAAAAAACTCTTCACAGAATCCGTCGAGCAGCGGAATCGGAATGAGGACAGACAAGCCAGCCAGCGTCGCATCAGCATAGAGAGGCCATTCAAATTCAGTGCGGGGGTCGGGCATCAATCACTCCACACGCAGAATGAGCGTCTTCAAGTACAACGTCTCGGGCGCTTGCAAAATCCATGGGTGGTCGGCGGGCTGATAGGTCACGTCCAACACCTCGACGCGGCGATGCGCTGAGTCCGCCGCATGGCGCGCCACATCCAGCAAATCGTTGATTGTGATGTAATAGGCGCACGACGAGAGAAACAGAATGCCATTGTCATGCAGCAATCGCATCGCGGATGCGCACAACTCTACGAACAACCGCTTCGCGCGCGGCACATCTTCTTTGCGTTTCACGAGCGTTGGCGGGTCGAGGACGATGTGCGTGAATGTGCGTCCTTCGTGGTGAAAGGCTGGCATGACCTCTAGCGCATCGCCCCAACGCACACCCATTCGCTCCCACAAGCCATGGCGCCGCGCCGCTTGTTCGGCAACGCCCAGCGCCGTCGCATCCTTGTCCACGAGTAACACCTGTGCGCCCGCACGTGCGGCGTGCAGACCAAATGCGCCGACATAGCTGTACACATCCAACACCCGATCGCCTTCGCGCACCATGCTGCGTAGCCGCCGCCGATTGTCGCGCTGGTCAAGATAAAAACCTGTCTTTTGGCCTGCTGGTAAGCTGATTTCAAATTCCAAATCATCTTCGCGCACACTCACCCGCGTTGGCACATCGCCCCACACGGCCCCGACACAAGGTTCAAGCCCTTCATCCGCGCGCGCTTCGACATCACTACGTTCATAGATGCCGCGCGGTTGCAACAAGTCCACCAATAACTCAACGATGAGGTTCTTTCTTCTTTCTATCCCCGCATTGCGCACCTGCATTACCAACACATCGTCAAGCTTATCCACGATGAGGCCGGGCAATTGGTCGCTCTCGGCGTTGACGACACGCCACGCATTGGTGTGTGAGATACACGCGCGACGCACGCGAGCTTGGCGCAACCGCGCCGCGAAAAATTTTTCGTCAATCGGATTGGCACTGAGTGAAAGCATCCGCACGGGGATGTGGCTATGTGGATTGTAAAAGCCTTGACCGACGCACGCGCCATCAGCATCATGCACAGGCACGATGTCGCCTGCTTGTGGTTCGCCTCGCGTGGCTTGTATGTTAGCGCGATATACCCACGGATAAAAATGGCGAATGCGTCGGTCGGCAGAAGGAATGAGGATGATCATGTTTGATTTCCGATTTTTGATTGGCGTATAGTCTAAATCAAAAATCAAAAATCGAAAATCAAAAATTAGCTGAGGTATTGCCGCTTCAATTCTTCGAGGAACGCCGTGGCGTCGGCGGAAATGATTTCGACATTGTGCAGCATCCAATAGGTGGGCGCATGAGCTGTAGGATTCAGCTGCACGGCATACGCGCGGCGGGTGAGCTTGCTGAGTCGTCGCTCAACTTTTTGATAGAGCTGTTTGAAATCGTTGTCTGCCAAGCCAAAGCCAATGAACAAAATCGTCTTCGTCGCCAAAAAGCTGCGCAGCAAATTGAACGTCTCGGGCAAGCGTTCAATGACGTTGTAATAGTCGTCGCCCATCACGACGATGGATTCTTTTTGCTCGACTGAGCCATGCACCTTCACGACCATCACCTTTTCTTCGTCGGCAAACGCGAGGTCGGTATCTTTGACGACTTTGTGATAGGCTTTGCCTGCGCGCTCCAACGCCTTCTCCTGCAAATTGTCCCAGTTCGTCGTGAAGAGGTACTTGAACGGCAGCTCGGCGATGAGCTCGTGTGTGCGGAGCGGTTTGTAGCGCGGGTTGTCAATACGATCCGTGATGTACGCAATTAGGTTTTGTATGCCTTTTTTCCCCGCATACGCTTGCGCAACGGCGGGCAAATCCAGTTTACTCGCATCACCCAGATTCGCGCGCTGCGCGAGTTCCTGCACGAGCTGTCCACTGCTAGGCAACCCGTTGGCGGAGATAGATATGCCTGCGCCACAAAACAACATGATGTTGCCCTTGCGTAATTGTTCTACGAGCTCCAACGGAATTGCCATCGGTGATTGGTTGTGAGTAGTATGCTCGCTGGTGTGAGTGGCGCGCACGGCTTGTTCGTAAATACGGTTGCGGATCACGACTTGGTCATCGCGCGTCGTCGTCACCGCGCCTGCGAGATAAATCGCATAGACGCCCGCCTGATGCGGCGAGACATGCGCACCGGTCAACAAGCGTTGCCACAATGTCTTAGCGGGTTCGCGCAGCTTATCCAATTCGTTCAAAACGTGCGTCACATTCACGTCACGGTGTAGCGGATTTAAGATCTGCTCGGCGACCACACGATCAACCGCATCGCAGGTGAGATGAGCAATGTGTCCATCCTGCACCTCACCCACTAAGGTCGCGCAAATGCGTTGTATCAGATAAGGCTGCCCACCCGTCCAGTTGTAGATGTGGCGATGGGCGGCAGGGTCGAGCGGCACAGGCAGCGCCGCCAAGTGGCTGGTCAATTGATGCGCTTCGCCAAAGGTGAAATCTTCGAGCGTCAGTTGTTCGGCGACGTTGAACGGCGAAATCGTCGGATCCTTGATGAGCGCTTCGGGGTTGATGGCGCCCGCAAACGCCGCGATGAAATGGCCGGGATACGCTTCGCGCTGATTGTACAAATCGCGCATGACCATCAGAAATCCATCCGCAAATGGATTGCCCAACAAGCCTTCGATCTCGTCGAAGAAAATCGCCAGACGTTTATCGCGATGCGCTAACCCCACGCTGTCCAAGATGAACGCCTTGAAATCCATTTGATTTTTCAGAGTAGGATAGGCGCTGGGCGGGAATCGGAGTTGCCGTCCCAGTTCCGTGCCTAAGGCGCTGAACCACACATCGGGCTCCAGGCGTTTCAGCGTCGCCATATCTATTGAGCAACTTTGCCAACCATTCGCGCTCAACTGCGCCCGCAAGCGATTTAGCAGCGATGTTTTGCCCATCTGACGCGGCGCGGTGACGTACAGAAATTTTTCTTGGCGGATGGACTGTTCGGCTTTACGGTCCGTTTGTCGTTCGATATAACAATTGGCATCGGTGCGTAGCGCTCCGCCAGCGATGAAGGTGAAGGGAGTAGGTGCCATCGGTAACCTCTGTGCTTGACCAGAACTCCCATCCTCCGACCCACTCAGGATGGGAGATCTAGTGTGGGTTGATTTACCACAACTTGCCACGCAATTCAGGCGGCGCGGTTTCAGGATCAATATCGCCTGCGCTGGCGTAAATCTCGCGGCGCAATTCGATCAAATCAGAGAGGCGCGGGAGCTGCGCGACGATTTTCGGAAAGGCTGCTACGTCGAACTCGTAACCTTGCGGGGTATGGCGCAAGATGTTTCGCAAACTCACCAGACTTTCGAGGGTGTCGTCTATTTGATTGAGCGTCACATCCAAATCGAGATACATTAACGTCTCATACAACGTCTTCAGAGTGCGCGCTTGCAATTGGGATGCCATCACCAGCACGCAGAGATGTTCCAACACGCTTGCTTGCGACAAATAGGTGGCGAGAAAATCTTGGCGCACGAAATCCGTTTCGGTGACTACGGCTTCGACATCGGACAAGGCGATGCGGCGTGGTTCACGCTCGGCAATGTGGCCAATTAATTTGCGACACAAGCGTTGCACGATGTTGGGATGCCCTGAGGTAACATCCCAAATGCGTTGGACGATACTAGACTCATCTTCAAGCGTAATTTCCATCTGACGCATCGGTTGAGTCACCAATTCTGCGACGTTGGCAAACGCCAAACGCCCAATTAACAGCTCGTTGGTAAAGTTAAACAACGGGCCACTACTATTGTGTAGCGCGCCCCAGAGCGTGCGCGCGCCGCTCAACACCACTTGCGCGCAACCGCCGTTCGCCAAAGCGCGCAACTGATTGAACAAGCGCCACCCATTGGCTTGATCAGAGGCGACGAGACTATCGGCTTCGTCAATGAGCAGCACGAGCGGCTTATCAGTAGGGGGCTCGCGCAGCAAGTCGCGGAAGCGTAATGGCGGGACATGCGGCGGTTCAGGCTGCCAATCGCGCACGGGCGCGTCCATCAACGCTTCATAAGTAGGCGTGGTCGAGGCGTCGTGATATAGCACCCGATAGCCGGCATCGGGCAAGCGCGAGCGATGCAGGCGTGTGAGCGTCGAGGTCTTGCCGATGCGCCGTCCGCCGATGAGCGCGTAGGAGGCGCGCCCGGCTTGCTCGGTGATGGTGCGCAGCTCAGCTTCCCGCCCAAAGAAAACGCGCTCTGGCGTCGCGCCCGTCACGATAAACGGGGTATAGTTCAGAATGTTGACGCGAGACAAGATGGCGCGACGGAAAGCCGCGTCCACGTTGGCGCTGCGCATAATGCCTTTGAGCGTGATATGTTTGAGCACTGCCACGTCGCACGCGTGCACTTGGCGCAATTGGGTTTCAAGCAAGTGACGCAACGGTTGCGCATCGGCGATCATGTCGGGCGCGATGACGAGACCGAACGAATGGCTCATCAATTGTTTTTTGAGTTCGTCAAGGTCTGGTTCGGCGCGCAAGAAAAAGAACGGCATGGTGTCAGGGAAATTGATCAAGCCGTCGAAGACGCCTTGCGCGTTCACATCCACGCGACAAATGCCGTGTTGAAGCTGAGGAGCGGCTTGTTTGTGTGGTTTGATGGCAAGGTCTTGGGCAAGACAGGCAATGGTTTGCGCGACGGCAGCCATGAACTCATGGTCGGAGGTAGTTTGTGTGATGCTGTCAAGCGCGCGGTCGAACTCGCCCACGCGGTCGAGCGTTAGGGGTGATGTTTGCTCGATGACGGTCAAGTATTCGTCCACCGTGTTCACGATGTCTTTCACGATGTCCGACGTTTGCAGGGTGTGCATGAAGGCGCATTGGATGTGATCCTTGATGATTTCGGGGAGGCGCGTTTGCGTGATCAGATAAGGCAAAATAACGCACTCATCGTTTTGCCAGCGTTTGAAGGCCGTTTCGAGTTCGTAGCGACACCATTGACTGTTGTGATACTCTTCGCTGATGAGCGCGATGAAGACGTTGCATTCTTTCAACTCACGTTCTAGCTCATCTTGCCACGTTGAGCCGATCCGCAGCGATGATTGGTATTGGAAGAATTGGATATTGACGGTCTGGAAGCCTTTGACCAGTTCGAGGGCGAGGTCGTTCAGCGTATGGGCATTGCTAATGAAAACGCGCGTATCGCGGCGACCAGCGCTCAAGAAGTAGCGCTGTCCTTCGTCGAAGGTGTCCAGTAACATGCGAGACTGTTGGAATTTTTGCGCGTGTTGCACCAATTCCCAGACGAGTTCATCGGGGTTATGCCATGTTACGACAGGCACGATGTCGCCCATGTGATAGCCTGTCGTCAAAAAGTCGGGCAGTGTGGCGTTGCGTTCGCCGCGTTTGAGATAGCAGATACGGATCGTGGGAACGAAATGGGCATGCACAAAGGCGAGCGCCGTCGGGTTGACATACGGTTCGCGTACTTCGGAGACGAGCAGCTCCAGCTCGGACAATTGGCGAATGAAGGCTTGGTCGTCTTTCACATGGGGCGAGAGCATAGTAACCGTGTAACCGCCCACGCGCAACGCTTCTTTAATCAAGTCATGGACTTCAGACGAATACACTCCATCATGCTCACTACCTAGCAAGAGCCCCGCTTTGCGCGTGCGTTGTGGTAAGCGATCTGTGTATTGTTTGTAATCGCGCACCATGTTGGCAAATTCTTGCACACGCTCTTCGTATAGATGCTTGCGTTTTTCGAGGGTGTCGCGCTCAAAGACAACGACTTCGCTAGGGGGGCCAAACAAGTTGGCATCCAACTCGCTTTCGACAAAGACCAGCCGTGGCTTGTGCGAGCGAATGGACAGGCGGTTTTCAAATTCGATATAAGGAGAATGCGTCAAGACGAGCTGGGGTTGCGGCAAGCGAATGTTGCCAATGGTGTTGCGCGTTTCAAAGCGACGCGTGACGATAGCAATGAAGCAATCGCTCAAGCGCACCATGCGTTCGAGATGTGGAATAAAGGTGCGCTCGGATTTGGGGTCAACCGTGAAGAAAAATTTGTGCTGGCTGAACAGGCGCCAGAAGAACAGGTTGACGTTGCGATCTTCGGCGCGATAACTGTGGCTGAGGTACGCCTGAATGGGTTGTAGTGAGTTCACCGCATGTGGAGCAGTCATAGGATTAAGCCTTGCCCCTGCTGAGGGCTTTGCGCGAATCTGCAGGCGAGCTACAACAGACGCGCGCAAAGAGTTCGCATCAAGCGCGAGGAACAGCGCGCCTGACGGGAGTCATGCGGTGCGTTTCGTTGGGCTGCCCGCCATTGGACAGTCTAGCCAGTCTTCAGGTTAATGGGGTGTGACTCGGTTGCGAATGGTGGCTAAATCAATTTGTTCGCACGGAATGCGCAAATCACGACACAGACGATAAAAGCTGTGAGTGCCTCCGATTTTGTGTTCAGAATGCGCCTGATCGTAGAGGACCAGACTAATCAATTGGATGCCTTTGGCCGCGGCGAGGCCGAGCGCGAAAAAAATGATTGCGCGCTGGTTGTCCTCAAAGTCTTGGTCGGTTTGATAAGTGCCTGGCTTGACGGCGTATGGCTTGTGAGCAGCTTGCGCGCATACTTGCTTGAAGCGTTCTACCCAGTGTGCGCCTGCATACGCGACAGATTTTTCGATGAACGATTGATGATTTTGAAAGGGTAGGATGATGTAGAGCGGTGTGCCACGCCGCAGAATTTCTTCTGCGAACAGGATATCGCCGCCGCACGCAGCGGGTGAAACGGCCGCGATAGGCTCTAGTCGTTCAATGGCTTCACGAATTTTGACGCGCACTATCTCTTCGGATTCTGGTGGAAAGCGCGCCGGATTTCGGCCTGGTTCGTCAATCATGTGGCCCGCAAATGCCAAGATACAGGATGGTCGCATGGGGACTCCTCGTCGAAGCTCCAAAGTCCGTATTACCTAGATGGAGTCATGGAACAAAAAAAAGACAGCAACCGTCCCATTCCACCCTTAGATTTTGTCTCACGTGCATCCCCTATTTTTACGTAGCAGATCATTTCATCCTCAACGGCAGAATGTGGCGGTTGCTGTCATGTCGAGCATCAATGGCCACTCGACTCAATCTACAGCCACCTTTGGCTGTGTCATCCAATTGTGTCAAGGTCAGGTTTCTGAGTTGATCAAATCGAATAGGGATCTTGTCAATGAGTCTTCATCCTTAACACATTAACCTATCCCGCGCTGCATCCAACGCTGTAATTCGCGCAAGGCTATGATGGGGTCACCATAGGAAACCCCGTCCGCGCCCAATTGCGCCACTCGCTCAAAATTCGGTTCAAACAGCTCCACAATGACGACGGCAATGCCTGCTTCGTGCAGAGCCTCAACCTCGTTTTGTGTGGCTAAATCATACGACAAACTGACCACATCTGCAAGAGCGGCTTGGATAGTGGGTACTAAAGTGAGCAGGCGGCCCCGTACCAAAACGCGAGTGAGGGCGGCTGGGCATGTCTTCTTGAGCCAATGCAGGGCGTGATGGTCCCAACCCGCAAAGATCACACGCGACAAGAATTCGTACTGTCGCACTAAGTCTAAAGCGCGTTCAAACACAGTGCGATTAAAACCAAAGCCATTCTTGATATCCAGCGTGAACTTAGCCGTATTATGCGTCGCCCACTCAAAAATGTCATCTAAGCCAACGAGATGATAGTCTCCCGCACAAATGAGCGATACTTCGTTGCGACGCAAGTCTTTGATAAATTGTCCATTAGGTGTGCGATAGTTATGATAGATAACTAGCTCATTGTCGGCAGTCAATTGCACATCCAGCTCGATGAAATCCGCGCCTGCTTTGTAGCCCAGCTCAATTGCCGTCCACGAATTTTCGGGCGCAAGTTTATCTGCGCCGCGATGCGACTCGACAAAAATGCGACCTGTTTGGGAGCGGAGCAAGGGAATAGGCATAAGGATTTTTGATTTTAGCTTTCAGATTTTTGATCGGCTCAACACCAATCAAAAATCCAGAATCAAAAATCTAAATTTCAGGGAAGTCCGTGTATGGCGCGTTCTGCCGAGCGTGAGGGATGAATGAGTTCCAAGAACAACGCGACTCGTTCTTTCGGGCGTGCGACGCCTTCGGCAGCCAATGGTTCTTCGAGTCGGGCGAGCGCCTCTAACAACGGTTCAGGGCGACCTGTCACTAGCGCTTCGATCAGGCTTGGTCCCGCCTGTGTTGCATCAGTCAATGTTTGCAATTCTGGCTCAAGCCAATGATCCAACGGCACCCAGCGCCATTCCAACGCAAAAAGGATACGCGCTAATGCTTTGGCTGTCCGCGCCACCAACATTCGCCCCGCGCCTGCGAAGCCACGCTTGAATGTCTTTTGTGCGCGACGGGGCGCAAAGGTCGCGTCAATGGTCGCATGGTGTAAGCGCAATCGTCGAAACTCAGCATCCATGCGCCCCGCCGCTTGTACGGCTTGTGCGACGCGCCCATCACGATCAAACAGCGTCTGCGCTCGCTCGTAGGGCCAGTGGTCTAAATCAACCGTTGAACGGGCTTTGTGCTGCAAATCTGTGAGGGTAGTATATTGCGCGTCGTAAATGATTTTGCGACTGGCGCCTTCACCCTCGACACGAAACTCTTGACATTCAGAAGGAGCAAGATTCGAAAGCGCTTGATCGGTCAGCAATACTTCGAGGTCATC
This sequence comes from uncultured Anaerolineae bacterium, assembly GCA_964509505.1. Lineage (GTDB taxonomy): Bacteria > Chloroflexota > Anaerolineae > JACRMK01 > JACRMK01 > CAZDYP01. The sequence continues at coordinate 12,620 of CAZDYP010000053.1, forward strand.
ATCGGATAGCGCGTCATGATGCCCACGACTTTTGGAGCCAACCAACAGGACCCCTAACACCTCAGGGTTCGCTTGCCATTCAGCTAAACGCGCGGCGGTGGCAGGGAAAATAGAGACTGACATGCGCTAGGGTAATTTGCCTCCACAGTGTCCGCAGAACTTGAAGGCGAATGGTAACCCCGTCGTGCCACACTGCGGACACATCTGCGTTTGTGGTTGCGCCAAGCTTGCGCGTAAACCCGCATAATCCATGTCGCGTTTCTCTTTGAAGGCGTTGATGCCCTCGCGTGTTTCAGCTGATGGCACGTGCATCGTCAACCAATCGCGCGCGTGGCCGACGGTGACGCCCCACGAAAAATCTCGCCAGAAGTTGAGTTGCTGTTTCGCATAGCGGGTGCATTCTGTAAGTTTGTGGTAAAGTTTGTCTGCCAACACCGCAACGGCATGATCAAGTTCGTTCAGAGGAACCACTTGAGTAACTAAACCCCACTCTAACGCTTTGGGGGCGGAAATCTCTTCACACAAGAACACGATCTCACGCGCGCGTCGTTCGCCGACGATGAGCGGCAGCCATTGCGTCGCGCCCGCCGCAGGCACTGAGCCGCGCGCCGTGCCCACTTGTCGAATCGTCACATGCTCGGCGGCGATGGCAAAATCACACGCGATGTGAAATTCATTGCCGCCCCCCACGACCAAGCCATTGAGTCGCGCAATCGTCGGCTTGCCGATGTTTCGCAAACGATCTTGCGCTTCTTGAAACGCGCCAAACCATTTCCAATAATCATTGGGACGCTCTTGCATTTTGATCTGCTCGCTCAAGTCCGCGCCCGTTGAGAAGGCGCGGTCACCTGCGCCCGTCAGCACGACGACGGCAATTGTATCATCCCACGAAGCGTCTTGGAAAGCAATGCCCAATTCGACCAGGGTTTGAAAATCAAGCGCGTTATATTTTTGCGGACGGTTGATGGTGACGGTGGCGCTATAACCTTCCTTGCGGTACAAAATTCGCTCGAAGGCAAACGAATCCGCAGGGCAGGGCGTGGGATAGTTCATAGAGACCTCGTGAGGATAATTTTTAGTGTGGTTGTGGGTGCGGATTGTAACATCCGCACTGAGGGGCGTCAAACCATGTGGAGATGGGACACTTGGACTATTGAGCTTTGCTTGAGATTAGCGTATAAAAGAATCGTAGTTAAACAAAATCCATTTCCAAATTTATTCTTACAAGGAGCTATACCCTATGTTATACATGCCTCGTGAAGAAGGCCAAGGCCTCGTGGAGTACGCGTTGATTCTGGTGTTGGTTGCCATCGTGGTCATCGCCATTCTCGCCTTGCTCGGGCCCGCCATCGGCAACGTCTTCAGCCAAATCAAGAACGCCTTCTAATCCAGCATTCACACGCATTCAGTAGCTTAAAGCCCCGCTCTCAGAAAGCGGGGCTTTATTTTTCATTCAACTTACTCCAACCTGCGCTTGAATCAATGCCATTAAGCCATCAGCAAATTTGATTTGCGGCTGCCACCCTAAGACGCGCTGGATTTTTGCGGATGAAACTCGCGCGGGATGCACGTCTCCTGCGCGCGCAGGCTCATAAATGATGGTCGTTGGCAAGCGCGTCGTCACCAGTTCAGCCAACTGTTTAATGCTAATATCTTCATCCGCGACGACATTGAATACTTCGCCGCGCCCATTCCATTCTAACGCCAAGCAGAAGGCGCGCGCAATGTCGCTGACGTGCGTGAATTGTCGCGTTTGTTCACCCGTGCCTTTGATGGTAATGGGTTCATTTTTCGCTGCTTTGCGAATGAACAGGGAGAATACTGAATTGGGGCGCATGCCTGCGCCATAGGCCGTGCCTAAGCGCAAGGACAGTGTTTTCACTCCTTTTAATTGATCATACGCTAAGGTGAGCTGCTCGCCACTGAGCTTGGTGATGTTGTAGGGATGATCGGGGTGGCAGGGATGGTTTTCGTCAATCGGTTGATAGTGCGGCTTGCCATAGACTTCCCACGTCGAGGCATAGATGAATTGGCTAACATGATTTTGCGCGCATGCTTCCAACAGGTTGGCCGTGCCTAAGACGTTGCAAGCGGCGGCGAGGTGTGGTTGCTCGAACGCGAGATAGACGTCGCCTACTCCCCCCAAATGACAAATTCCTTCGATGCCTGCGGTGGCGCGCAAACAGTCCGTCAATTGGGTCAAGTCGCCGCACACAAACTCGCCCTCTATGGCAGGTTGGCGCACGTCAAAGATGCGCACGCGATGACCGGCCGCTTGCAAGGCACGGATGACGTGGGGCCCGATAAACCCGGCGCCGCCCGTCACAAGAATATACATGGCACATACTCCTCATGATTTTGGAACTGGTACGCGCGTAATCATACAAACGGATACCCCATCGGTCAATTATGGCGCAAGTAAACACTTGACTTCCGTATCACAATGCGGATAATATGCAGCACCATTCAGAGGAGAGAGCGGGCGCGTTGACGCCTGCTCAGACAGTTTAATCAACGAAGGATACCCAATCATGTCCAAAATTATTTCGATTCATTCGTTTCGCGGCGGCACGGGCAAGTCAAATAGTACAGCTAACTTAACGACCCTTTTTGCAATGCAAGGTATGAAAGTCGGCGTCGTGGACACCGACATTCAATCGCCAGGCATTCATGTATTGTTTGGCCTTGACGAAGAGGATATGAAATTTTCCCTCAACGATTACTTGTGGGGCAAATGCGAGATTACCGATACCGCGATGGATGTCACAGCGCGGTTGGGCGCGCCCATCAAAGGACAAATTTACTTGATTCCGTCTAGCATCAAAGCGGGTGAGATCGCGCGCGTCTTGAAAGAAGGCTACGATGTTGGGTTGCTGAACGATGGCTTCCACAACTTGGTCGAGGGCTTGAAGCTCGACGTGTTGATGATTGACACGCACCCCGGGCTGAACGAAGAAACCTTGTTGTCCATCGCGCTCTCAGACGCACTCGCCATCATCATGCGCCCTGATTCGCAAGATTATCAAGGCACTGGCGTCACGGTCGAGGTGGCGCGCAAGTTGGACGTGCCGCGTCTCGTGTTGGTCGTCAACAAGATGCCGCCGTCGCTCAATCCACAAGAAGTGAAGGCGCGCGTCGAAAAAACGTATAGCTGTGAAGTGGCAGGCGTCTTGCCCCATTCCGACGAAATGATGACGCTGGCGAGCTCAGGTATCTTCGTCCTCAAATACCCCACCCACCCCGTCGCCGACATCTACCGCCAGATTGCTGCGCGCCTAATCGCCTAAGCAAAGCCAAACCTCCCGCTCGACAGAGCGCGTGGGAGGTTTTCGCTTTGCTGCAAAGATCAACTTACTTTCACGGGAGAGCCTCATGAAATTTGGACTGTTCTACGAATTGCAGTTGCCCAAGCCATACGACAAAGACACGTGGGACCCAACCGACGAGCATCGCATTGTCAAAGAAGCATTAGAGCAAATCGAGTTCGCCGATGCGCTTGGCTTCGATTACGTTTTCGAGGTCGAGCATCATTTCCTCGAAGAGTATTCGCATTCGTCTGCGCCCGAAGTGTTTCTCGCTGCCGCCTCACAACGCACGAAGAACCTGCGACTCGGTCATGGCATCGTGCTGACGCCGCCGCCGTTCAATCATCCCGCGCGCGTGGCGGAGCGTATCGCCATGCTCGATTTGGTGAGCAATGGGCGCGTGGAGTTCGGTACCGGCGAATCGTCGTCGGATATGGAGCTGGGTGGGTTCGGTGTGGACCGCGCAGCGAAAAAGGCGATGTGGGAAGAAGCCGTGCGCGAGATCGCCAAGATGATGACGGACGAACCTTACTGTGGTTTCAACGGCGAATACTTCAAGCTGCCAGCACGCAACGTCATCCCGAAGCCATTGCAAAAACCACACCCGCCGATGTGGGTCGCCGCCTCGCGCCGCGAAACGGTGATGGTCGCCGCGCGGATGGGCTTGGGGTCATTGGGCTTCGCCTTTGAAACGCCCGAAGAAGCCGCAGAGCGTGTCGCCGAATACTATCGTCTTGTGCGTGAGGAGTGCTTCCCCATCGCCCAAGCGATCAACCCCGCCGTCGCCATCGTCTCGACGTTCATGTGCGCGCAGACAGATGAGGAAGCGTTGATGAAAGCCATCTTCGGCGCGCCGTTCTTTGCATACTCGCTCAACTACTATTACGTGGACGCGATGACCAACCCACACCCGCCAGGCAAAAAACATTTGTGGCGCGACTTCTTAGCGACGCCGATGGAAGAACACATGCGCCGCATGGACCAGCGCGCGGCGATTCCGTTCAGCGCCGGCTCAAGCCCCACTCAACAAACAGGCTTAGCCGCAGAGCAGGAGCCAAAGAGCGAAACGCAACGCGCCTTGTGGCGCGCGGCGCGCCGCGGCGCAACCATTGGCTCGCCCGACTTCATTCGTCAGAGTTTGAAAAAGTATGAGGACGCCCATTTGGATGCGATGATCATGGTCGCGCAGTGCGGCATGGTGAAGCACGAAGACATCATGACGGCGCTGGAATTATTTGGCAAGGAAGTGATGCCCGAATTCAAAGACCGTCACGCCAAACACCTAGAGTGGCGCAAAGAACAGTTGAAGGGCGTGGACTATCCCATCCATTCGAGCATCTGACAAAAACGAAACGCTCATGTCAAGAAAACGTGCATCGGTGCGGAGAGCGCGTCTCGACGTTGTTGGTCGCGCGCGGGCGGTGGCGGCGTTAGAGAACGCTGCCTCTTCGCTGCGCACGATTTCTAAACATGAGCGAAAGAAAGAAGAAAAAGGAAAGAAGAGCTCAATCTTTCTTCTTTCCTCTTTCTTTTTTGAGGTTGACTATGGCTAAACACACCAACATCAAAAACGAAACCCTGCGCGGGTTGATGGACACTGCCTACACAGCGATTCGCAAGGGCGACTTCACAGCGTCGGTGCATCACAGCGCCGAAGCGGTGCGACAGTTGCTCATCATCCGCCCCGATGCGTTCACAGCGGGTCCGTTGGCAGGCACACGGCGCATCTTCCCGCCTTTTGTCGGCACACGACTCGTCACCGAAAATGTGTCTGAACCTCAAGTGATTTTTGACCGTGAGAAGTTCACGCTGTCTGAAGCACTGACGTGGTATGAGTATGCGACGGAGAATATCGTAATTAGTGAGCCGCAGAGCTAAAGAGTCAAACGTAGTGAGTAAAAAGTAATGAGTAAAAAGCAATGAGTCGGTCTTGCCACCGACTCATTATTTTTTACTTTTCACTCTTTAGCGGTCAGCGCGTCAGAAACACATAGAACACGCCATATAACAAAAACTGGTAAATGACTGTGACGACGATGCCCAACGCGCTGTTGGGAAACTGCGCGCCGAACCAGCCCTCGAATGCCTTCATCACTAGATAACTCCCCGCGCCGATCGCGCTCAAGTTCACCAACCAGATCAACCCAGCAGGCAAGCCCGACGCGATGAACAACACGGCGACGACGGCGAACGCCCAACGCGACACTTGTGTGATGGGATAGATGCGCATGGCTTCATCGAAGGTGATTTTGCGCGCGAAGCCGTCGCCGATGGCTAACAGATATACCGCCGCGAGCGGCCATTCGATCAGCGCCATCAACGGCACAAACACCATACCCCAAGGAATGCTGAGGTTGATCAACGCGGCGACGAGCAACGGCGGCGCGAATGCCAACGACGCAAAAATCATCTGCCGCGTCGCCGTCTTCATGTCAAGCGGCAACGGTTCGGTAGTGATGACTTTTTGCACGGTGGCGAGCGGCAGCAGCAACAACAACAACAGTGCGCTGGGTTGCTCCTCGTTGAAATGCTGTTTGAATTTTTCTTCGCCGTAGCGTGTTTGCAGTTCGGCGATGATGCGCCCAATCACTTCGTCGAAGCCGCTCAAGTCTGACGTAAGCAAAAAGCCGCGCCACAACCATCGCCCGAACAAGAGGCTGCCGATCAGCCCTTGCCATGGCGCACCCTTCGGCGTGTCCACCCACACGACGTAACGCTCGCTTGGTTGCAGCTGCACGGAACGCACGCCGCGTATCGCTTTGAACGGCACGGGGCGACGCCCAAACGACGAGTTGAGCCACAAGCCTGTGTTGCCCATTACGATGCGCGGCGAGCAAAATGCAACCGCTCGCGCGACGAGCAAGGCTACCAACAAGTTCAGATGCGCTGTCAACAAAAGCCAGCTTGGGTTATAGCGCATGACGGTAAAGAAGGGCATGGGCAACGTCTCTGGCAATCCCAAGTCGGGCAACAACAACAACCAACCATAAACGACACGCGCCCATGTCCATAAATACCCAATGAGGCTGATGAGCAACACGAACCAAGCGACGCTGCTGACTGTGTTGCGAATGCGTGGAGGATATTGGAAGTTGGGAGGTTTCATACGCCTCCGAAATGAGGATGTGAGAAAGACTATATCACAAGGTAAAACGCGCGCCAACTGAGTTGTGTTACAATGCAGTTCAAACCTCACCGCTGTGTCAGGAGGCTATTATGACTTTCTCCATCGTCGCACACGACCACGCCACCGGTCAATGGGGCGTGGCGGTGCAATCGAAATTTTTGGCGGCGGCGGCCGTCGTGCCATTCGCCGAAGCCGACATCGGCGCGCTTGCCACGCAAGCGTATGCCAACACGGCTTATGGGCCGCGTGGACTGGAGTTGATGCGTTTAGGGTTAGCCGCAGAAGATGTATTGCGTGAACTCATCAAAAACGACGCGCAACGCGAAATGCGACAAGTGGGGTTGGTGGACTCCCAAAGTCGCGCGGCCGCTTTCACGGGACGTGAGTGCCTAGAATGGGCTGGACACATTGTTGGCGATGGCTTCTGCTGTCAGGGCAACATCCTTGCCAACAAGCTCGTCGTCACAGAAATGGCGCGCGCCTTCGAACATACCCAGGGCGCATTAGCCGCGCGTCTCATTGCGGCGTTGGCAGCGGGACAAGCAGCGGGCGGCGACCGACGCGGACAACAATCGGCGGGGGTGTTGGTTGCGCAAGCGCGCGGCGGCTATGGCGGTTACAATGATCGCCTACTCGATTTGCGCGTGGACGATCATCCGACGCCCATTGCGGAATTGGAACGCCTCTATCGCTTGCATCAACTCTATTTCGGTAAGCCGCGCCCAGAAGACCTCTTACCTATTGCAGGCGAGCTTGCGCGCGAGCTGCAACGCCTCGCGCAGCGCGCAGGCTATTACACGGGCGCACTCACAGGCGAATGGGATGCCAACACGCGCGCCGCGTTCACCCGCCTCATTCACACCGAGAACCTCGAAGAGCGCGAACAACCCGATGATAAGGTAGATCGTGTGGTGGTCGAATTCTTGCGCGAGCGATTTGGATGAAGATTCTTTTTCTGACGCCGCAGCTGCCTTATCCGCCCATGCAAGGCGCGACGTTGCGCAACTTCTACTTGATACGCGAAACGGCAAAACGACATGAAGTGTCGTTGCTCACATTCACGCAAACAGGCGACGCGCCGATAGCTGATTCACCATTGCAGCAGCTCTGTCGAGAACTCATGGCTATCCCCGCCCCAATGCCGCGCCCTTTGTGGCAACGCGCATGGTCATCCCTCGCTTCACCCTCGCCTGACATGGCGCTGCGTTTAGCTTCCAAACTGTTTAGCCATGCGTTGTTAGACTGGACCCTACGCGAGCATTTCGACGTGATTCAGGTTGAGGGCATTGAACTAGCAGCGTATGGCATCATGCTCAACTTCTTCTGGCAATTCGCGCGGCAAACAACGCAACGCAAACCTCAGGCATCCTGCCTGGTTTTCGACGACCACAACGCCGAATATGTTTTGCAGCGCAGCGCATTTCAAGCGGATGCGCGACAAATCACGCGTTGGCATGGCGCGTTGTATTCGCTTGTACAATGGCGCAAGCTCATCGGCTACGAGCGACGGGCGCTTGGCGCGCACGCTGCCACCATCGCCGTCTCAGAAGCGGACCAGCGTGCCCTGCAACCACTCGCGCCCGACAAAAAAATCGTCGTCGTGTCCAACGGTATTGATACACAAGAGTACACGCTGGCGATTGCTTCGCGGCAAACTGCGCCGCTCGCAATGACTACGACTTGCGATTTAGTGTTCACGGGCAAGATGGACTATCGCCCCAACATAGATGCGGCATTGTGGTTCGCGGATGAGATCTTCCCACTCGTGCGCGCGCGCGCGCCACAAGCACAGTTCGTCGTCGTCGGACAGCAACCACATCCGCGCGTGCAAGCGCTGGCGCAGCGGGACGGCATCGTGCTGACGGGACGTGTGGATGATGTAAGACCTTACATCGTCCGTGCAGCCGTATATGTGTCGCCATTGCGGATGGGTGGAGGCACACGCTTCAAGGCGTTGCAGGCGATGGCGTTAGGCGCGCCGCTGGTTTCGACGACGTTAGGTTGTGAAGGGTTAGCCGTGCAAAATGAACGTGAGGCATTGCTCGCCGACACGCCGCTTGATTTTGCCAACGCCATCGTGCGCTTGTTGAACGATGCGCCTTTGCGCCGACAGTTGCGCGCGCAAGCGCGTAAGTTAGTTGTCGAGCAATATGATTGGTCGCGCATCACGCCGCGTTTGGAAGAACTGTATGCGGAACTCTGTGCGCAGCAAACCGTGTTCAGTAAACAGTAGTCAGTAACCAGTAGCTAGTAATCAGCGCTGATGCGTGATGCGTGATCTTCACGCTTCATGCTTCACAGTTCAACAGTGAATACCCCTACCCCTAAAACTGATTCCCTCACTGTGCGCTTTGCGCGTCGCCCATTGCGTTTGTGGTGGTTGCGTGTGATGTCAACCCTCACCCCCAGTCCCTCTCCCTGGCAGGCAGAGGGGCGAAGGGGTGAGAGTCAACGCCTCCTCCTCATCCGCCCCGACCATTTAGGTGATTTGTTGTGTCTTACGCCCGCGCTCAAATTTTTGCGCGAGCGCTTGCCAAGCGCGCACATCACTGCCCTCGTAGGACCGTGGGGCAAGCCCGTGCTAGCGAACAATCCCCATCTTGACGACGTGCAAACGCTCGAATTTCCTGGCTTCACGCGCCGCCCCAAGTCGTCACCCCTCGCGCCGTATCAGTTGTTATTTGCCACAGCGCAAACTATTCGCACACAACGATTCGACACCGCTATCATTCTGCGTAACGACCATTGGTGGGGCGCGTGGCTCGCCGCACTCGCGCGTATCCCGCGGCGCATCGGTTACGATGTGGCTGAGAGCAAGCCATTCATCAACGAAGTCGTGCGCTACGAAAAAGGACGGCACGAAGTCGCGCAAAATGTGCGTTTGATGGCGCGTGCAGTCAATATGCTTGAGCCTGAAGTGACGCCGCCAGCGTTTCCATTGGAGTTCCCCATCACGCGCGCAGACGAAGCAGCCGCGCAAAAAATTTTGCCTGAGCATGGCATCGCGCCTGGCGAGCGCTTCGCCATTTTGCAAGCAGGCAGTGGCGCAGCGGTGAAGCTGTGGCGCGACGAAGGGTTTGCGCGTATCGCGGAGGCGTTGCATGAGCGTTGGCGCTTGCGGGTGGTGATGGTCGGAGGCGCAGACGAACAGAGGTTGGTGGAACGCATCCGCACACAAGCGCGTGCGCCCATCATTTCCCTTGCGGGACAAACGACGTTGACGCAGCTCGCCGCGTTGTTTGCGCGTGCGCCCATCGCCATCGGCACCGACAGTGGCCCCATGCACCTCGCGGTGGCAATGAACACGCCGAGTGTGCATTTGTTCGGGCCCGTCTCCGCGCAACAGTTCGGGCCATGGGGCGAGCCATCGCGCCACATCGTCATCACATCGGGGCTGAGTTGTATTGCGTGCAATCGCCTCGATTACAGCGACACGGAAGTTCCCGCGCATCCATGTGTGCGACTCATCACGGAACAACAAATCCTTGACGCGCTGGCGTGCTTGCTTGGGGTGTGACAACCCATTTGGCAAACCAACTCAATCGCCTAAAATGTGTCTCACTTCCAAATTGAATCAGTCCCTTTGAACATTCTAACCACACAGGAATTCACCTTGAAACATCGTCCTGTTCGCCTATCAACCCTAATTCGTCTGTTCGCCTTGGGCGGTTTAGCCCTGTTACCACTCGCTTCACTTCCTCATGAAACGGCGTCTGTATTGGCGCAAGCTGCGTCGTTACCCCAACCCTCACCGTTACTCCAACAGTTTCTCTGATACCCACAGGGCGTCCCATGTAACTGCCCATTGCCATCATCACACGCATACCCGTCCTAATTCCAACTCGTTCCTTCACGATGACGACCACCGTTACCAACACGGCCACTCCCCAGATAGACGTCACTGTCCCCCAATGGCGACGTGTTCGGCGCGCGCGCCAAAGCCGATGGCGCGGTGGAGGTTTATCGTCATGGCGTCTTGCTTGGCATGGGCAAGGTGTCCGTCTGGACATATAACGCGCTGGCGGGCGCATCAAGTTGTGGGTGATTGGCGCACTCATGACATGGGATGATTTCGGCGGCGGCAACGTGCCGTAAACAACGTAACCTCAAAATTCTTTAGAACCACCAAACAAAACAGGGAGACAAGAGTGTTATCTTCTCGTCTCCCTGTTTCCTTGTTTACCTGTCTCCTGGTTGATGGCATTACGCCACTTCGACCACTGCGCCTGCTTCGGTGAGCTTGGCTTTTGCTTGGTCTGCTTCTTCCTTGCTCACGCCTTTCTTGAAAGCTTGCGCTGCGCCCTTCGAAGCCTCAACCAATTCTTTCGCTTCCTTCAAACCGAGCGCGTTGTTTGTCAATTCGCGCACAACCTTGATGACGCCGATCTTCTTCGCGTCGTCGAAGCCCTTCAGAACCACGTCGAACTCGGTTTTCTCGACGGCCGCCGGCGCAGCCGCAGCGCCGCCTGCGGCAGGCGCGCCAGCCATCATGGGCATTGCCCCCAGCGCCACGGGCGCAGCTGCACTCACACCCCACTTCTCTTCCAACAGCTTTGTCAATTGAGCCGCTTCAAGCACGGTTAACGCGCTCAACTCGTCAACCAATTTGGCAAGATCTGCCATGGTGAAATCTCCTTTCGAGTAAAAATTCTGAATACAAAAGAGTAAAGAGTAAAAAGTTTGATAGTCTATCGTGTGAACGACTTTTTACTTTTCACTTTTCACTTGCTATGTATTACCTTTTAGTTACGCGGCTGCGGGCGCCGCCTCTTTGTCTGCATACGCTTTGACGACGTTCATCACCTGACGCACGCCGCCAGCCACCGCGCCGACCACACGACTTGCGGGCGCGCGCAACATGCCGAGCAGCGTCGCGCGCACGACGGGCAACGTCGGCAAATCCGAAAGCCTCTCGACCTCTTTGAGATCTAAGATACTTTGCCCAAGCACTGCGCCTTTGAGTTGGAACTTCTCGTTCTCTCTGCCGTACGCCAACAACGTCTTCGCTGAACTACCGATGTCTTCATAGGCGAAGCCTAATGCGACGGGCCCATCCAACAACGCGGCTGGCACCGCCAAGCCCGCATCCTTGAAGGCGCGCGCGGCGAGTGTATTCTTCACCACCTGATACGTAGCTTTCGATTCGCGCAACTTACCGCGCAACCCATTGAATTGCGACATCGTCATGCCTTGATAGCTGGTGACGAACACCGCTTGACTCTGTTTCAACTTCTCGGCGAGGTCTCGGATCTGCTCTTCTTTATCCTGACGACTGATTGGCAATTGATTCACCTCCCTTCCAACAAAAAAGTCTTTGTGTCAACCTACCGACACAAAGACTTTTCGACACAATCGCATTAGACCCGCCAGGTTTTTAAAACCCGTTAGGCTTTGCAGACGTATCACGCGAAAATCTTTGCCTCGGTAGGCTTGGCATTAAGTCCAACAAGTGGACACCTACGGTCTCCGGCAATTGGCGGCCCCCCGCAAGTGGGCCTTGTGAGATGTCGTTGCGAATTCGCTTCGCTCGCTATGCGCTTCACTCCGTCGCGGCTTTGGTTTGCGTCGTTTGATTCACGTCCAAACGAATGCCCGGGCCCATCGTCGTCGCCACCGCCATGGACTTGATGTATTGCCCTTTCACGGCTGCGGGCTTGGCGCGCACGATGGCCTCAATCGCCACGCGCAAATTTTCTTTGATTTTGGCTTCGGTGAAACTGGCTTTGCCACACCCGATGTGCATCGTCGCCGTCTTGTCCACCCGGAACTCGACGCGCCCGCCGCGCAGTTCTTTGATGAGGCGCGGCAAATCTTGGGGCGGCACAATCGTGCCGGCTTTGGGGCTGGGCATCAGACCGCGCGGCCCAAGAATCTTACCCAAGCGTCCGACCTTGCCCATAATTTGCGGCACGGCCACCGCCACATCAAAATCGGTGAATCCATCAGACACTTTCTTGATGAGCTCATCACCGCCGACGATGTCCGCGCCCGCGTCTTGCGCGAGCTGCGCGCCTTCGCCTTCAGCAAAGACGGCGATACGCACTTGCTTGCCCGTGCCATTCGGCAGACTCACGACGCCGCGCACGAGCTGGTCTGCTTGCTTGGGATCAACGCCCATCTTCAAGTGTAACTCAATGGTGCTATCAAATTTGGTGTAAGCCGTTTTCTTCAACAACGCCACCGCTTCATCCAAGGTGTAATACTTGGTGTGATCAACCAGTTTGGCGGCGGCTAAGTATTTCTTGCCATGCTTTGGCATGTTCTCTCCTCTGTGGTGCTAACGAGTCACGCTCTCCCACGTGGGTTAGGGTTAGTTTATCACGTCAACGCCCATACTGCGCGCGGTGCCTGCGACCAGTTTCATCGCCGCTTCGATAGATGAAGCATTAAGGTCTTGCATTTTTGCTTGGGCAATGTCGCGCAACTGTTTCTGGGTCAATTTGCCGATCTTGTTTTTGTTGGGCGCGCCCGAACCTTTCTCAAGGTTGAGCGTTTTCTTGATCATGTCGGCGACCGGCGGCGTCTTCAGCACGAAACTAAACGAGCGATCCGCATACACCGTCACTTCCACGGGAATAACCTGCCCTGCTTGCTGCGCGGTCTTCGCATTGTACTCCTTGCAAAATTGCATCAAATTAATGCCATGTTGACCAAGCGCAGGCCCCACGGGCGGCGCGGGAGTCGCTTTGCCGGCAGGCAACTGCACTTTGACGACCACCATAACTTTCTTTGCCATAAATCTCCTTTGTCTCTTCAATCGGTTAAAGTGAAGAGATGAGGGTGCTAACGTAAGACGTGATACGCCTTACTCCCCTGATTTGTCACTTGGTCACTTAATCACTTAGCCCCATGCCCCAGCTTTTCACGCGACCCACTAACCCAGCGACCATGCGACCAAAAGACTAAGTGACTAAGTGACTGCTATTGCTTCTCGACTTGAATGAAATCCAACTCGACTGGCGTCTCGCGTCCGAAGAAATTCACCAGCACGCGCACCTTACCTTTATCCAACATCAATTCGTCCACCGTGCCGATGAAATCGGCAAAGGGGCCATCGGTGATACGCACGTTGTTGCCTACCTTGAAATTGATTTTGACTCTAGGCGAGGCTTGTTGCATGCGTCCCAAAATTTTCTCCACATCGGCAGGCGCCAAAGGCGCGGGGCGCGCATCGGTTGAAACGAAACCGGTCACGCCGTTGGTGTTTTTGATGAGATGCCAATTTTCGTCCGAGCGCGGGTCATTCTCAATCAATTCCAACATCTCGACAATGACGTACCCAGGAAAGACTCGCCGCTCGACCGTGCGCCGATGTCCTTCCTTGATCTCAACTTCTTCTTCGGTTGGCACGACGACTTGGAAAATTTCGTTTTGCAAATGATTGTCGGCAATTTGCTGTTCGAGCGCCTTCTTGACTTTGTTCTCGTAGCCCGAATAGGTGTGCAGCACGTACCACACGCGCTTGCGTTCAACGGACGCAGGCACAGCGGTAGGCGCTTCAGCATCCGTCGCGAATGGGGATGATTCTAGCGCTGATTCGTTTTCGTTGGGTGATTCAAACATAGGATTCATCTCGCTGGCTTAACGCCCCACAGCTCGCAAAATGATTTCAAACAATCGGGAGAACACAAAGTCAACAATACCCAACACCACACTCATTGCCAACGTGACGCCAATCACCACCACGCTAAGGTTGCGGGCTTGTTCGACCGTCGGCCACGTCACTTTACGCAGCTCGGCATTTGTCTCACGGATATAATTGACAATGGGATTATTACGCTTGAATAGGTTCACCACGGCATACTCCTGCGGCAACAATAAGGCTCTAAGCCAAATTGACATGCCTAGAGCCTCGTCACGTACGACATAAGCCGCTCAAGTCTGAGCGACTGTTCCTACTTGGTCTCACGGTGCATCACTTGCTTGCGGCAACGCGGGCAAAATTTCATGAACTCAATGCGGCCCGGATCATTCTTCTTATTTTTTTGAGTCGTGTAGTTGCGCTCTTTGCATTCTGTACATGCGAGCGTGACCACTTCACGATTCAATTTCTTCGCCATACTTCACCTCAATTCCAGTGCCGAGTTCCAGCGCAACATCGTTTTGATATTGCGCTGGAACTCTCGACTCCTATTCGATAATCTTCGTAATCACACCCGCGCCTACCGTCCGCCCACCTTC
>CAZDYP010000054.1:0-26889 GCA_964509505.1 uncultured Anaerolineae bacterium
GCGAATGGCGCGGTCATCAGTGTAGCGGTCAATGGGGTGACGCAGATTAGCGCCAGCGATAGCACGTTTGCGAGCGGGGAGGTAGGCGTGTGGGCGTATCAACCGAGTGGCGCAGGGCTGCAACGGTTCGACAATTTCAATGTGCAGGTGCTGGGTGTGGAGAACACGCCGACGGCGACGGTGACGAACCCGAACACGAACACGCCAACCCCGACCCGCACGCCGACAGCGACGAACACGGCAACAAATACAAATACACCGACGCCCACACCTATACCAACCAATACGCCAACGAACACAGCAACACCAATGTCAACCAATACACCGACGCTCACACCGACAGCGACCAGCACAGCAACGCGCACGCCAACGCCGCCGATTACTCCCACACCAACTATTACACCAACTGCAACGAACACGGCAACGCCAACTCGCACGCCGACGACGACGAACACGACAACAGCGACGAACACACCAACGCGCACACCAACTCCTACTTACGACCTCATTCCTCGTCCACCTTCTATGACGCCTAGAGCGACTCCCACTCCGAGCGCGACAAACACACCAACACCAACCCGCACGCCAATTCCGCCGACTAGCACACTGACTCCCACGCCTACCGCTATCCCTGTCACGGGGACCAACACACCAACCATTGCTCCATATCCTTTGCCTAATCTACCAAACGCCTCTGCACTAGCGGCAACTGCTACACCGACGCGTGCTGCCTATCCCCTTCCAAACATACCGAAAAGCACAGCGACTTCCATCTCTATCACAACTCAAGTGACACGCATCGAACGCGCAAAACCCATCTACACACCCATTGGTTCACCGCGTCGGGAAGACACCATCATGGTCACCTTCGGTGCTAACGGTTCAGCCAACTTCCAACCACTCTCGCTGCACTCAGGGCATCCTTATCCAAAGATCATCAAATCAGGCGCGCCTCAACCTCGCAGGCCACTACCAACTCCGCAAACACCCAAAGTATCGCCTTCTGCATCGGCACAGCCATCCAACTATTCACCTGCCAGTGCTACGGTTGATCTGGTGAATAATTGGCAGCGTGAATTGAGCGATAGCGTTTACACTTACTTCCCCGACTATCCTTGCATTACTTGGGATCAAAATGACGATGGCATTACACGCACCTGGAGTTACGCCGACTACAAATATTTAAGCGACCCTTATGCTGCGTGGCCGGCTAAAGGTGGGGAAGATGGTATTGCGCCCACAGCCGGCAATGACTCTTATCCCGCCAATCTGTATAGCTGGCTTTATTGCGGCCCCTTCAACCTTAGCGATGCGCAAAACTTTATGGCGCAGTATGCGCTATGGCTCAACATCCTCGACCCGAATGATCGTTTCTATTTTGGCATCTCGACAGATGGCACAAACTTCAGTTGGGAATTTCTGAGCGGGCCAATCACCATGACTTGGCATACCCGAACATATTTCTTCCCAGAAGTTAAAGGCATCAATGGCGTTTATTTGGCTTGGGTTTTCATCAGCGACGATAACGGCGAGGCAGCCCCAGGTCCATGGTTGGATGATCTCAGGGCGTGGAAATATAGCAACCCGTCGCTGGATTGCATCAGCAACGAACCCGACCCCGACCTCAACGATCTCAGTCTGCACAAAGGCGTGAAGTTGCCTCCCTATGAACAGAGCGGAGCTGACTACTTTCCTGTGATTCGCTCTGGCGAAATCAATGCGCTGCAAAACTTGGCTGATTCCAACGCCAAATGGGTACGCCTGACTTTCCAACAACAATACGGCAACGTGGACATGCAAGCCTACGACATCATGGTGGACTCGTTGTGTGCAGCAGGCATGCGTGTGCTTGGTCTAGTGAATAATGAAACACTCGTGCGACAGGATTTCGACAACGCAAATGCAGCTGCGGCATACCGCCAAGAGTTTACGGACCAAGTGCGCTTTCTTGTGAAGCACTTTCAGCGACGCATCAAGTACTGGGAGGTCTGGAATGAACCCAATTTTGGGAGCGGGACTGTTCCTCCAGAACTATATGCTCCTTTGCTAAAAGACACCTACAACACCATCAAACAAATCAGCACGACTAATCAAGTGCTGTTCGGTGGCTTGGCGAGTGCCTGGAACAATTCACAAGCCTATTTGGGGGTAGTCTATCAAAATCTTGGCACAGACAGCCCATTTGATTTGATGGCGATTCATCCTTACGCTAAACCAATAGCGAATCTCAGTCAGTCAACATACCTTGCCCCGCATGTGTACATGCATCTTGAAGATCCGCCAGAAATGAATCGCTTGGCAGGTGACAACAACATCCTCGGCAAGTTTGTTAGAGAGATGAATCCAAGAGGGGATGGCGGCAAACATATCTGGATTACCGAAATCGGTTGGAACAGCGGCTTGGGCGACAATAGGCTCTCATGTGAAGATGTCAGAGCCGTTGGCCGCTTCGAACAGGCTCTACACCTGAAAAGCGGTTTTGATATTCTGTTCAAAGAGATACCTAATGAGGGCGTCGCCTCACGAGTCAAAAAGGCATTCTGGTATCAATATCGGGACGTGGCCATTCCATGGCCACAAGTGTGCGGCACCTTACCGCCCCCACCCGGTGGTCAAATCATCTGGTGGTATGGGCTCTATGACGGCAACAACCCGCCCACTGCCAAACTCGTTCAATGTGCGTTCCAGCATTATCCCGCCGTTTGCCCTAACGTGCGGCGAGCCTTTATACCCAACCTCATGTCAGGGGACTCATCTGCTGCTTCACAGCCCACGCAATCAGCCAAGTAATGACAGGAGGCTCGCATGAGGCGTCTGTTTATACAATTAAGCAGTTTGCTCTGGTTGTGTGGGAGCGTGGTCAGTTGCGTGGCCACGCCGACCCCGCCACCCACGCCGCGCATCCCTGAAGTGTTGGCGACGATACCCATACGCTATGGCAACGATTCGGTGATCGTCAACCCGCGCACCGGCTATGTCTATGTCAGCAACGACAGTGACTTCGGTTATGTAACCGTTCTGAAAGGCACCGAACGCGTGACAGGGCTTTCCACGAAAGGCGGATCAAGTCTTGATCTTGGACAGAAAATGGCGGTGGACGAAACCAACGGCTGGGTGTATGTGCTGAACCGTCATAGCAACAGTGTTGCGGTCATTCGCGGCACGGAGGTCATCACGACCATCAATACTTTTGGTCACCTGCCTGTTGCGGTTGCGGTTGAACCGCGCAGCCATTGGGCTTATATCGTGAGCGAATATGGCAAAGACCCGCGAATCGCCAAAGATATTCTTGAGGGCACCGTGACAGTGATCAAGGGTCAGCAAGTCATTGGCAACATCAAACTAGGGCGCGTTTTGCTCACCCGTGTCATTGCCGACCCTGTGAACGGTTATGTCTATACAGGCGGCACCAATGGTAACTTCTTCGTGCTTAAAGGGCTGGAAAAAATCGCGGAAATCGAGCAGGTTAAAATTGGAGGAACCATTGATTCTATTAAAATGATAGATGTCAATCCCCAAACGGGTGAAGTCTATGTATTAGGCGCATTCGCTGAAGTGCGGCGGTTCAAGGCGGGCAAATTACTAGATAGTGTGAATCTTCAGGGCAGTGAACCCAAAACTCCTTATTTGCAAAATTTGCGCGTCCATCCACAGATGGGTAATGTCTATGTTGTGGATCAGAGAGCAAATACGGTCATCGTCCTCCGTGACATGAAAGAAATCGCGCGCCTCCCGGTCGGCAAAAGCCCACTCAAGATGGAAATTGATCCGTTGACGGGCAATGTCTATGTCGCTAACTTCGATGATAGCACTGTGAGTGTGATTCAAGGCACTGAAGTTATCGCAACCATTAAAGTTGGACTGTATCCTTATGGTATCGCCGTCAACCCTGCAAACGGTTGGGTCTATACCTCTAACCATATCGATGGCACCGTCTCCGTCCTCGGCTACCCCCCACCCAACTACACCCCACCCGCACCGACCCAAGCACCCACCGCACCCACCGCGCCGACGCGAGCGCCAACAAGACCATATCCATAGCACGGTGTCGGTGTTAGTCAACCATGAGCTCTCCACACGCACCGATTACACCACCACCGCTGCCAGTTATCGGCAAATGTTTAACGCCAACGTCTCGCTGTTGGCGAAACACTTCAAGGGGCGCGTCAAGTATTGGGAAGTGTGGAATGAACCGAATGTTGATGAATTAGCAAAAATAGATACGCTCCTATATGCGCCTCTCTTGAACGATGCCTACAACACCATCAAACAAGTCACGCCAACGAACCAAGTTCTCTTCGGCGGTTTGGGCAGCCCTTGGTTCGATTCGCTCTTCTATTTGCGAGGAGTCTATGATGTTCCAGGTACAGCGAAGCCATTCGATATTTTTGCGCTTCATTCATACCCTCATGAGGTCTACGGAAAACCTCCCCAAACGTATATGCACCATCTGTCACAACTGCAAGAAGGTGACAAAACTGTTTTCGACAAGTTCATCACGGAATTGATAGATCGTCAGGAGGGCTATAAAAAACTGTGGATTACCGAAATCGGTTGGAACAGCAACTCGAAACAGGACCCTACTGCTAACCCCAATTGCCGTGAAAATGTTGCCGTGACCCGGCTTGACCAGGCTCTATACCTCAAGCCCGGCTTCGACATCATCCGCACCGAAGTCAAAAACAACCCAGTGCAAAAAGTCTTCTGGTTTCAATACCGCGATACCAACAACGATAGAGCTTGTCTGCATCTGCCCGACACCAATGCGAGCTGGTGGTATGGGCTTTATGATGGTGATAGCCAACCCACCAAGACCGTGTTATGCGCGTTCCAAGCTTATCCTTTAGCCTGTGACCGCTTAAAGTCTGTATACATACCACTCATTACCCGAGAAGAACCACCGATCCTACGGCCGTCAGCGCCCGATAAATAGGAGCCTTATGCGAGCTTTGCCATTGTGGCTCAGATTGCTTTGGGTAGCTAGCTTGATTCTAAGCTGTCAGGCTACACCCTCTACCCCACGCGCGCCAGAAGTCTTGGCCCAAGTTGACATTGGGGGCTATGGCGGCTCAGGTGGTCACATTGTCGTCAATCGGCAGACTGGTCAGGTCTATGTGACCCAACAAACCCGCTTCACCGTTTTCAAGGGTTTAGAAAAGGTCGCTGCCGTACGAACTCAAACTCGCGAAGTGAGAAGCATGGCCATAGATGAAACCAGAGGTTGGGTTTATATCGTTCATTCTTATGAGGATGCGGTCAGCGTGATCAGTGGCACCCAAATCATCACCAAACTCACAACGGTAGGCAGCGCACCAAGAGATGTCACCATCGAACCCAAGAGCCGGCTAGCCTATGTTGTGAGCAGCCATCAAAAGAACATGTTCCCCAATGTCATTGAAGGTAATGTGACAGTCTTGGATGGCCCTCGGATTGTGGGGCGTCTATCGCTGGGTCCGGAGTTATTGACCCATGTGGCTGCCGACCCGGTCAATAGCTACATCTACATTGGTGCGGCAGGAGGTATCGTTATTACTCTTAAAGACCTAAAAGAAGTCTCGCGCCATCAAGTCAAATACGGAGGTGTAGATCGCCCATTGATTGAAGCCATGGACGCCAACCCACGCACAGGTGAGGTTTATGTGCTAACTAGCTTTGGTCAGTTGACGCGCTTTCGCGAGGGTAAACCCACCGCTGAGGCTAAATTTTGGAAACAGCAACGGGACTCCATAAAAAATATGCGTGTGCACCCCAACACAGGTGATGTTTATTTGGTCAATATAGGAATGCGCGAAGTGATCGTCGTGCGCGACATGCAAGAAATCGCGCGCCTGCCCACCGGCAAAAGCCCGTTGAAAATGGTCATTGATCCACTCACAGGTAACGTCTATGTCGCTAACTTTGATGGCAATTCTGTGACGACGATTCACGGGACGGAAGTGCTGACCACCACCCAAGTCGGCTGGTATCCCTACGGCATCGGCGTCAATCCTGCCAACGGTTGGGTGTATGTCGCCAACATCAACGATGGCACCGTGTCGGTGTTGGGCTATCCTTCACCCAATTACACCCCACCCGCGCCGACCAAAGCACCTGTCGTTCCCCTTGCGCCCACACGAGCGCCGACGCCCAAGCCGTATCCATAGCACAGTGTCGGTCTTGGGCTATCGGTGATACAATCCCACACCATACGCATCAGTGAGACAACATCGCGTCAAACGACGACCAATTGGATGATCCGTTTCATATCCCCCTCACAAACCCTAACCCCTCTTTCTTCCTCACCAACGCCTTCGCAATCTCCGCGGCGATGCGCGCGTTGTTTTCGAGCAGCGCGATGTTGGCTTTCAATGTCGCGCCTTCACTGAGCGCAGACATGCGTGAGAGCAGGAACGGCGTGAGCTCACGCCCGCGAATGTGTTGTTGCTCGGCTTCATGCAACGCTTTGTCTAACACCGCTTGCGCCTTGTCTGCGGGCATCTCTGCTTCGGCAGGCACCGGAACCGTCACCAACACCGCGCCTGCAAGGTCGAGCTCGCGCCGCGCCTTCAAGATTTTTGCAACCTCGTCGGCAGAATCAGCGCGCACATCCACAGGTAAACCACTACTGCGCGCATAGAACGCGGGGAACTCATCGCATTGGTAACCGACGACGGTGACGCCATAAGTCTCCAACCATTCGCGCGTCGCAGGCAAATCGAGAATGATCTTCGCGCCAGAGCACACGACGACCATCGGGATGCGCGCGAGCTCGGGCAAGTCCGCCGACACATCAGGCAAATCGCCGCGATGCACACCGCCAATGCCGCCCGTGGCAAAGACACTGATGCCGACGCGCGCCGCGACCCATAGCGTTGTCGCCACCGTCGTTGCGCCATCCCACTCGCGCGCCAGCGCAATCGGCAAATCGCG
The DNA here is from genome assembly GCA_964509505.1 of uncultured Anaerolineae bacterium. GTDB lineage: Bacteria > Chloroflexota > Anaerolineae > JACRMK01 > JACRMK01 > CAZDYP01. Next base: position 6,910 of record CAZDYP010000054.1, read on the forward strand.
GCGGCTGAGTTTATGCACATCGTCGCTCTCGGCGATGTGCTTGAGCTGTCCGTCGTCGAGCCCAACGTGGAACTTGCCGTTGAGCATGGCAATCGTCGCGGGCAACGCGCCCGCTTCACGCACGATAGCTTCGAGGCGTTGCGCTGTCGTGAAATTATGCGGACGCGGTAAGCCGTGCGCGATGACGGTTGATTCGAGCGCGACGATGGCTTTGCCCGTGGCGGCAGCGGCTTGAATTTCGGGTGAGAGTTGGAAAAGATTTTTCGTGCTCATACGTTTACACAAAGACCCGAAGGGTTCCAAACTCTTCGGGTCTCTTAGTCAGGCTAGCGTTTATTTTTTCACACCGGGCGGAGGTTGCGGCGGTAGTTGTGGCGCGGCAGCGGCTGTTGTAGCTGGAGGGGCGGGACTCGGCGGCGGCGCGACGTTTTGGAGGAACTGCATCATGTTGAACACCTCTAATGGAATCGAGCGATAGGCGCGTGTGTCCATTGCCATATGCTCCAACATTTCCATGACGCGCAGCCACAACACCTGGGGAGCGCTGGCGCGCCGCGAGGCCATTTCTTTGAGGGTCTCTGCCAACAGCACCAAGGCTTTGTGATGCGTCTCCGCGCGCACCTCGTGATGGGTCTCCATCGCCTTGATGCGACCTTCCGCGTTCACCCGTTGCGCTTCGTGGTACCAGTGCGCTCGCCAATCTTCAAAGCGTTGATCGGTCACGCCTTGCGCTTCGGGCTCATCGAATTTGAAGTTGGAGAAACGCAAACTGATCAGTTCTGCGCCCTGATTCTGCAAAATTTTGGCCGCCGCCACTTCGGCTTCGCGCTGAATGCGTCGTCGCACGGACATGTCAGCGCGCGTCGTGACGCCGCTGGCTGTCGTGCTGAGCTCATCAAAGGTGTGAGTGCTGATGAAATCCGCGATTTCCCCGCTTGCCATCATCGCAATGCGATCAGCCCACACGGTTTGCTCGCCTTTGTCGTTGGTGACGGGTAGCGGATAAACCGCTTTCCAAACCGCATCTTCAACATAGGTGTAGGGGCGCAATGGCTCGCGATGGCGGTGCAGCAACTTGGCTAGTCCGCTCGCAGGTTCAGCTTGAGCGGGCGACTCGGCTTGTTTGGCAATGACGCGAAACTCGAACGTGGCATCGAATTGAACGGGGATGCCGTCGCGCGTATAACTGGTGGTGGCAGCGGTGCGCACTTGCGGGCGCAAATCAACCGCGCCGCGCACGCGCTCGAAGCGATTCAACAGATGTAAGCCGCGTCCGACCACGCGCGTGAAGCGCCCAAATTTTTCGAGCACCGCAACGCTATCTTCATCTACCCATAGCTGATCAAAGCCTTTGCCCCCCATCAACCTGAGCCAAGGGGAGGAGTCCTCTGTGACGACGCCATGCTGCACAAATACGTAAGGTTTCGTCTCCTTACGTGTGTCATAAGCCTCGGCATCGAATAAGAGACGCCCGAAGGTCTCACCGCTGAGCAACACGACGAAAAATAATCCCAAATAGAGTATCAGAATCAACGGGAGCAACAGAGCGAACAACAAATTGGTGTCCATAGCTATTCTCCTTGAGCCTCGGGTTCCTTCCTAACTAAAAGAAGCACATGCTGTTCGGCAATCGCGCACGGCGCGAAGGGCGCGTTAGAGAATGCGCCTCCGCCTTGTATCAGCGCGCCATTTCCTTGACGTGAGCGAAGGGGACTGAAGGGATTACGCTCACTTGCCTTGCGCCAACAGCTTCATTAATGCTTCTTCATTAAGGGAGTGCGGGCTGCTGGTCAACATCTCTTCCAATGTTTCGAGGAATCGCAACGGCAACATGCTGGCTTGATATTGCGGTGGAGTCGCTTGCAAGCTGTCCAAAATTTTGAGCGTCATCATGCGTTGCGCTTGATTGCGCGCTTCTTGCTCTTGATGTTCGATTTCCGCTTCGGTCAAGGCGTGGGCTACTTCCAATCGGCTGCGATGCTTGGCGCGCCACAGTTCTACCCGTTGTTTGGTCACGCGCGGATCTTCGGGGGCAACGCGCGTCAAGCCCGCAAAGACTAAATGGATGCCGTGCGGTTTCAATTGTTCGCGCAGTGTGTTCGTCAATTCGTCGCTGATGGTGCGTCGCACCTGACGAGGGTTCGGCTCTTCGCTGTCCTCACGCGGCGCGTAGAGTTCGTCTAGCGTGTAGCTGGAGATGATGTGGTACAGAATGTCTATGCCGAGCGTGTGCGGCAGGGTCGTCCAATCGAGCCGTTCAGAAGGTTTGGCGCCGATGCGTTCCGCTTGCACCGCGTTGAACACGGCGCTGTCATAGAAACGGAAAAAGTGGCTCTTGTCGAGCTCGTGGTTTTGCTCGCGGTCAATCATGAAGATGGCAATCATCCCTGCTTTGATGGTCATGCCGTCTTTTGTTTGGGCGCGCACGGATTGGAAACGAAATTGATGGCGCAGGTCAACCACTTCGCGCGTCTTGACAGGCTCGGTTTCACCGGCCGGCAGGGAAATGGTTTCGAGTGGGTCGCTGAAGTGCGCGCCAGGGCCCACCACGCGTTTGGGTTTGAGGGTGAGCCAATCTTTGGTGACCACTGCGCTGTGTCCATCCACCAAAATCACGCCGGGCAATAGCCCTGTGCCGCCTTCGATAGTGCGGCGCACTTTCACCTCGGCGACTAAGAAGGATTCACGATGCAACCCGAATAGCCAACCAAAGAACGCTAGGAACCGATTGAGACGATCCGTGATGTTGTGCGCCTCTAATGGCGAGAGGAGCTCTGCCCAGCTGAGCGCCGCTAAACCGATGGTGAACAACCCGCCAAGCAACACGAGCGTTGCCGCACCCATGTTGCTTGCAACCAGTGTGACGAGTGTGGGCAAGATCAGCAACACCAGCAGCAACGTCACCCGTGTTTCGGTGCGTTCTAGTGGGCGTGGGATGCGCTTCTTCTTTTTTGCAGCCATCGTTCAACCTCCTCAAAGTAATATGGGCAGGTTTCAACCTGACCCGATACCAGTCGCTCTAACAAAAAAACGCACCTTCCTGCCATCCGTGGACTAAAAGGCGCGTTTGGTTTTCAGCCGTGTCGTATCATCTTTCTCCCTGAGCTCAGAAAGTGTTTTGAAAATATCAGACCGAGAGCCTAACGGTTTCGCTGGCAAGCCACAAAGCATTTCACGCAGGCTTGCGGCGCCACTGGTGAACCCGCTTCGCCAGAAAAACCTTTAGGGTCTGAATTTCAAAACACGCTCTAAGCAAATTCTAGCATGGATTAGGAGTCATTCCAAACTTTTTACGCGCTGCGTGTGCTACTTAGACAATGCGCGCGCGCAACTTGGTGCTGGTATAGTCCATCAAATACACGACTAGCGTAATTGCCCACACTGCCACCGCGGCGTTGCGATATTGCAACAAGTTGATGTATTGAATCAAGATGAAGCCGATGCCGCCGCCGCCAACGAAACCAAGCACAGTTGAGAAACGCACGTTGCCATCCCAGCGATACAAGATGTAGCCGATGAAATGCGGGATGACTTGCGGAATGACCGCATAGACGACGGTCTGCAAAAAGTTCGCGCCCGTGGACTTGATGGCTTCCAGCGGGCCGGGGTCAATGCTCTCGATGGCTTCGGAACAGAGCTTGCCCAACACCGCCGCTGTGTTCACGGCAAGCGCAAGCGTGCCTGCTGCGGGTCCGATGCCGACCCAGACCACGAACAAGGTGGCGACGATGAGTGATTCAATCGAGCGAAAGATGTTTTGATATAGGCGAATTACCGTATAAATGCCAATGCCTGCGGTGCGCCACCCCCACGCCGCCAAGCCTACACTTCCTATGATACCCAAACCGAGCGCAGGCAACGACGGCGACAAGGCGCCGATGCTCGCCGTGGGCAATGGCACAAAGATACTCAGCACATCACCCAAATACCAACCCAGCCCCAAGCCATGCGCGCCGATGAAAACCGCAGCCGAGAGTTTGGAGAGACTCCCATTCAAATCCGCCATCAAGTTACGCGCGCCGAAGAAGCTGAGCGGGATGGCGATGATGACGCCGAACACTGTTGCCATGAGCGCCAGCATGATCGTCTCGTACATCTTCGAGAGCGTGATCTCTGTCGCCTCACTCACCAAGAAGCGTCCCGTATAAACGTCCGCCGCTGCCTCGAAATTGAAATTGATGCCCCAATCGCGTATCAACGTTCCTTCATATTTAAAGTTGCCTTGTGCATCGGCTTGCAGCGTTTGAATCGGGTCGCGATCCCCGAAGCGTTCCCAATTGATTTGAATTTTTAGATTGGGCGCGAACCCTTTCCCCTCCAGCGTGAAGGGGTCGCCGACATTGCCGCAATCGCGTGACAAGGTGAGTTGGGGTTTGCCGGGCTCGCCTGCGGTCAACGGCTTGGGTTGCGCGCCTTCGCAACGCTTTTCGAGTTTGACCTTCACCGCTTCAGCCGATTTCTCGCGCACGACGAAATTGGGGTGTAAGAGCTGATCGAGCAGGTTGCCCATCAAGTGCGCGTCGTTGAAGAGCTGTCGCATGTCGAGCTTGACCGCTTGCCAGCCGAGGATGAACAAGACCAAGAGCGCAAAGGTGAGGAGCGCGCGCGCCGTTGCTTGCGCGAAAGGGCTGCTCGGTTTGAAGGAGGAAGATGACTGACTCATGGGGGAAGGGGGAATAAGTAGTGAGTAAAAAGTAATGCGTGAGAAGTAATCTAGCGAATCTCAACCTCGACGGCTTCTTCGCCGTAAATTTCTTTGAAGCGTCTTTCGTCAATGTCATGCGGCAAGCCGTCGAACACGATTTTGCCCGCTTTCATCGCGATGATGCGATGGGCATAAGCGCGCGCCAGACTGAGGAAGTGCAGGCTGCACAGGACCATAATGCCATGCTCGCGGTTGAGTTGTTGAATGTATTTCAATACAGAATGAGAGGTGGCAGGGTCGAGACTGGCGACCGGTTCATCGGCGAGCATCAGCTTCGGCTCTTGCATCAGCGCGCGCGCAATGCCCACGCGCTGTTGTTGTCCCCCGCTCAACGCATCGGCGCGCATGTTGGCTTTGTCCCGAATGCCGACCAAATCGAGATTGGCGAGCGCGCGCTCCTTGTCTGCATTCGGGAAGACGCCCAATGTCGAGCGCAACGAGCTCACGTAGCCCAAGCGCCCTGTCAGCACGTTGGTCAACACACTGGAGCGCTTCACCAGATTGAACTGTTGGAAGACCATGCCAATTTGACGACGAATGCGGCGCAGCTCGTCGTCGCCCGCCGCCGTGATGTCTTGTCCATTGAAGACCACTCGCCCTTTCGTCGGCTCAATCAGACGATTGATGCAACGCAGCAGCGTGGACTTGCCCGACCCTGACAAGCCGATGATGACGAGAAACTGACCGTCTGGCGCTTCGAACGACACATCATCCAGCGCGAGCGTGCCATTAGGGTAGATTTTGGTGAGGTGTTGGATTTCAAGCATAAGCAGCGTTATCAGTGAACGGTGAACAGTGAACAGTGAACGGTGAACAGTGGGCGCTGGCACGGAATCCTGTTTACTGAACACTGAACACTGTTCACTGAACACTGGTCACTGAGTGTTACGGCGCTTTGGTTGGCGTCGGGGCAGGCGCTCTAGGTTGAATTTCCTTTTCGAGGTCAAGTCCTAACGCTTTGGCAACCGTGCGAATCGGGTCGAACAACTTGTCACTGCCGCCCGCGAACCCATAAATCTGGTAAATGGTGTTCAGCGCCTTCTTGCCGTCATCCGTCGTCGAAATTTCGGTGAACGCGCGGCGCAGATCCGCTTTCACTTGTGGGTCGAGGTCTTTACGCACGCTCACCGTGTCATTCGGGATTTCTGCGCTGAACAGCAAGATGCCTACTTTCTCGCGCACGTCCTTCAGCGTATCCAACATACCAAGGCGCGCATCTTCAAAGGTCGCGCCTGCGTCCACCTGGCCTTGATACACTGCGGTCACGACGTTGTTGTGGCTGCCGGCGTTCTTCGCTTCCGCAAAATCTTTCTGTGGATCGAGACCGTTCTTCGTCAAGATGTCGCGTGGGTAGAGGCTGCCCGAAGTCGAGATCGGGTCGACGAAGGCAAACTTCTTGCCCTTCAACGCGGCGACTTTATCTTTATTGGTGGCTTTGCTGTCCTTGGCCAACTTGTCGAGGTCTGGATTCTTTTCGATGTTATAGATGATTTGCGCGCGATAGCTAAAGCAGGTGTCTTTGCCGGGTGGGCAGGTCACACGCGGGCTTTGTTGGCGCACGGTGATGAGCAACAATTCGACGCCGCATTTCTGGTTGGCGACAACGTAGCCCAACGGGTTCAGCCAACCGATGTCGGCTTTGCCGCTGCACATCGCCTCGACGGTTGCGGCAAAGGAAGTGGTCACGGCAGACTCAAGCGCATAGTTCGTCTTTGCCAACACCAGTTTGTCCCAGTCTTTCGCGCCTGCCATGATTTGCTGCGTGTCGCCCGATGGCACAAACAGCTGGATGACTTTTTTGGGTGCAGGGGTTGGTGTGGCGGGTGGTCTCGTCGGCGTAGGCGGCGGCGCAGGAGTGGGCGTGGCCGGTGGCGCGACGGGCGCGGGCGTGGGCGCAGTGGTTGGGGTTGGCGCAGCGCCGCAAGCCACCACCCACAACGCCATCAATGCGAACAGCAAAATGAATGAACGTTTCACCATCATGTTTTTTCTCCTCCTCAAAATATCGGATTTAGTGAAAAGCTATAACCAGCATAACGTGCGTGCAGCGTTTCAGCTGTGGATATGGCGCAGTGTATCACCCCCTTTCGTTCTACGCTTTTCACGGGCCCCAATCCATACGCCGATTGGTGGGGTCGAAGGGCGGCAACGGCGTCCTGAACAATTTGATAGGTTCACCGCCGTTGACGCTGACGACCCACACACCCCACGAACCATCTCGATCAGAAAGAAAGGCAATCCATTGTCCATCGGGAGACCACGTAGCGGCGACATTGGTGCCGCCCTGCGCGATGCGTCGCGCAGCCCCGCCGCCTGCGCCGACGATGTAGATATTCCATGCGCCTTGACCATTTGAGGCGTACGTCAAACGGCTGCCATCAGGCGACCAATCGGGCGCGCCAAAGCTGCCGTCGCGCGCAATCAGCCAATTGGCTGGCGGAGCATTGGCGGGGTAACCATCTTCGCCCGAGAGCCAGATACCACAGCCCTTGCTCCCCACACACCCCGTGTAAGCAATCAACCCGTCGCCGCGCACGGCGGGGATGCGTGCGTCTTTCAACACGCGCAAGGGGTCCGCGCCAATCGGCGCCACTTCATCCGAATTATATTTGGTCACGATGAACAAGCGATTTTGTTTTTTCCCGTCTTCTTCCACCCGCGTCGAAGAAAACAACACCCGCCCGCCGCTCGTGAACACCGGATAAAAATTGTCAGGCGCCCCATCTACCCGATTCTCGCCGCCGCTCGGCAAATCTACGAAAAAGACGCCTTCCCCTCGCCCGGCTTGCGAACTCGCAACCGATTTAAAGATCAACCGCTTGCCATCCTCCTGATAGGACGGATCTGTCGCATCACGAATTTGCCGCCGTTGCGAACCGTCCATGCCAAAAATGATGACTTGTTGCGCCGCCGAATTACACTCTTGTGGATTACATATTGGAATCGCCAGCTGTCCGCTAAATTGTGGGGCAGGCACGGGCGTATCGGTGGGCGGGCGGGGTGTGTTCGTTGGCGGCCGTGGCGTGTTGGTGGGTGGCGGCGGCGGGGGCGTGTGAGTAGGCGGCACGGGTGTGGCAGTGGGAGGTATCAGCGTCGGCGTTGGTGGCACGCGCGTCGCTGTGGGGAGCGCACGCGTCGGCGTCGGCGGCATGGGCGTTGCGGTTGGTCGTGAGGTTGGCGATGGCGCAAGCGTGGGCGATGGGGGCAGCGTCGCCGTTGATGTAATGACCACTGGCGCTACGACAGCGGTGGCTGTTGGTGTCGCAGCTGCGCCAGCGAATATGAAATAGCCGCCCCCCATTGCCAACAAAATCAACGCCATTGCGCCGACGATGGCTAAGGTGCGCTTGTGCGACGCGCTGGGCGCAGGCGTAGGCACTGGCACTGGCACCGCGCCGCTGCCCGTTCCCAGCGTCTGCGGAGCTAATGTCGTGCCGACGGTGGGCGTGGGCGTGCCTATGCCTGGCGTCAACGGCACACCTCCCGCAGGCGTCGCTGGCGTCATCCCACCCATCACGACGGGAGGTATTTCATAGGGGCTGCTATTCTCAAGCGTGATGCGACGAAACGCCGCTACCATCTCCGCGCCCTTTTGAAAACGATCCGATGGTTTCTTGGCTAACGCCTTCGCGAAGAACTCTTCTATTGCTGGCGGCAAGCTGGGATTGAGCATTCGTGCGTTCGGCAACGGTTCGCTGATATGCTTGATGACGACGGCAAGCGGTGTATCCGCTTCATAGGGGATGTGTCCCGTCAACATTTCATACAACACGACGGCGAGCGAATACAAGTCAGCGCGCCAATCGGTGGGCAACCCCTGACCTTGCTCGGGCGCCATGTATTCGGGTGTGCCGACGCCGACGCCTGAGCGGGTCAACGCGCGCGACGCTTCCGAAACCTTCGCCAACCCAAAGTCCGTCAGCAGCGCATCGCTTTGCGCTTCATTATCGCGCATCAAGATATTCGTCGGCTTCACGTCGCGATGCACGATGCCGCGCGCATGGGCATAATCGAGCGCGCTCGCAACTTGCTCTAAAATTCGCAGCGTATCTGCCAACGACATCGGCGGTTTCATCCACGACTTGAGCGTGCCCCCAGACACAAATTCCATCGCAATATACGTCGCATCGGATGTGTCGCCATAATCGTACACGGGCAAAATGTGCGGATGGTTCAGCTTGGCGACGGCGCGCGCCTCTTGCACGAAGCGATCCCGAAACGTCTCATCGTGCGCGAAATAGCTAGGCAGCACTTTAATTGCGACGACCCGATCCAAAGAAGCTTGATACCCCTTATAGACGGTCGCCATGCCGCCCTTGCCGACTTGCTCTAAAATTTTGTATTGTCCGATAGACTTGCCGATGAGCTCTGACATGGTGAGTCGTTAGTCGCTAGTCGTTAGTCATTAGTCGCTAGTCACTAGCGACTAATCACATTTCGCGTCGCCCTTCGAGCGCGCGGGTCAGCGTCACTTCGTCCGCATATTCGAGGTCGCTGCCAATAGGCAACCCGCGCGCGAGCCGTGTGATGCGCGGCACATGCTGGGCGATTTGCCGATGGATGTACGCGGCTGTGGATTCGCCTTCGAGGTTAGGGTTCGTTGCCAAGATGACTTCGCGCGTGGGGTTGCGTTGCACGCGCTGCACGAGCTCGCCAATTTTCAAATCATCGGGCAAGATGCCCTCGATGGGATTGATCGCGCCGTTGAGGATGTGATACACGCCCTTGAATTCGTGTGTGCGCTCAATCGCGATCACGTCGAGCGGCTCCTCGACGACGCACAGCAAATTGTGGTCGCGTGTTTCGTCCGCGCAAATCGCGCATGGCGATTGCTCCGCGATGTTGAAGCATGTCTGGCAAATAGTAGTTTTCGCTTTTAGCTCGACGAGCGCTGTCGCCAACGACTGCGCCAATTCGTCGGGCATCCGCAGCAAATAGTACGTGAGACGCGATGCCGTCTTGGGCCCAATGCCGGGCAAGCGATTGAATTGTTCGATGAGGCGCGAGACGGGGGCGGGGGTGGTCGTAGCCATTTGTTAGAGCAAGCCCATTCCTTTGAGTCCGCCCATGAGCGGCCCCATGCGTTCTTCCGATAGCTGGCGCGCCTTCTCGACCGCGTCGTTGAACACAGACACGAGCATGTCTTGTAACATCTCCACATCTTCAGGATTCAAAACTTCGGGAGCGATTTTGACCGATTGCACCACATGTTGCCCGGTCATGGTGATGGTGACAGCGCCGCCGCCTGCGCTCGCTTCGACGGTTTCCTTACCCAACGCATCTTGGGTTTCCACCAGTTGCTGTTGCATTTTTTGAATCATGCCTGACATAGCGGGATTCAAGCCGCCGACCGCGGGCATAGCGGTCGCGCGGTTGCCGCCTGCGGGCGGTCCGCCGCCGCGATAAGGAATTTTGCGTGGCATTTTTCGTGCTCCTTACAATCAAAAAGTATCAAGGGCATTCAAGATTAATTCCTACCCGATCTTACGATTCATCCTCAACGGCTGCGATGCGCGCGTTATATTTGGTCACGACCTCCTTCACCAACGGGTCTTCCATCGCTTGCTGGTTTTTGTCCTTCGGGCGCAGTGGCGATTTTTTCGCGGTATGCGCGGCCAGCTCGCAACGCACGAACAGCGGTTGTTGCGCGATTTGGCTCAACACTTCTTCGAGTAGTTGTTTGTTCTTGGGCTCTTCGATTTTGTCTTTGTGAAATGGATAAGGGAAGCCCAACACCACCACATCTTTTTCCACCGTCATGATGTGTCCCGATTTCAGAATGGCTTCGAGCTGACGGTTTTGTGGTTTGATGGACGCCAACACATCGGACCATTTTTGCATGATGAGCTCATAGCCCAGGATGGTCGGCGTATGAGAGTTCGTGGTCGGTGATGCAGCAGGCGGTTCAGGTGGGATGGGCTTCGCGCCTTCGCGCGCGTTCTTCAACGCAGACGGTGGTGGTGGCGTAACGGCTGTGGGATTGGCGCGCGGACTAATAGGCGACGACGGCGGTGGAGGCGTAGAGAGCGCACGCGCAGGCGGCGGCGTGGACCGTGATGGGATTGACGTTGACGGCGACGATGAGGGTGGCGCTAGGGCAGGTCCCGTTCCTCGTCCCCCATCTCCCGTCTCCATCCGCAATGCCGACTCCACAAACGCGACCTCAATCGGCAGTTGTGGTTGCAACGCATTGCGAAGCTGATACACCGCTTGCGAAAAATTTTTGATGATCGTCAACAGTTCAGCGGTGGACAGTTGCGCCGCCTGCGCCTTCATCTCCAAGATGATTTCGGTGGGCAACGCCAGCAATTGTCCTTCGGGACTGCCGCGCAACAACAACAAGCTCCGCAAATACTCCAACGCTTCGCGCACAAACTGACGCGGCTCCGCGCCGTCGTTGATGGTTCGATTGATGAGCTGCAGACCGCCGCTCACATCGCGCGCCACAATGGCGTCAGCGAGCTGCCGCATCACGTGTGAGGCGACGGAGCCAAGAATCTGTTGCGCTTGGGCGAGCGTCACTTGTCCACCGCCGAAAGCCATCATCTGGTCGAGCAAGCTGATACCATCGCGCATACAGCCGCCTGCTTGTCGCGCGAGCAAATCCAACGCGCCCGCTTCGACGCTGGCGCCTTCTTGTTCAGCGATGTAGGCAAGGCGGTCGCGCAATTGGCGGAATGCGACCAAACGAAAATCGAAGCGCTGGCAACGCGAGAGAATCGTCGCAGGAAGTTTATCTACTTCGGTCGTCGCCAAAATGAAGATGGCATGCGCGGGCGGTTCTTCGAGCGTCTTCAACAGCGCGTTGAAGGCGCCAGTTGAGAGCATGTGTACTTCATCAATGATATAAACTTTATAACGGCATTGACTGGGAGAGAACCCGATGCGCTCGCGGAGTTCGCGCACGTTGTCCACGCTGTTGTTGGAGGCGGCGTCAATCTCGATGAGGTCAAGATTGCGTCCTGCGGTGATGCTCGCGCAAATGTCGCACTCGTTACACGGACGCGCGCTGACATCATGGGCAAGACAATTGAGCGCCTTGGCAAACAGACGCGCATTGGTTGTCTTGCCGGTGCCGCGTGGGCCCGTGAACAAATAGGCGTGCGCGATGCGATTTTGGCGAATGGCATTGAGCAGCGTCGTCGTGATGTGTTCTTGTCCGATCACGTCGGCGAAGATCTGCGGACGCCACTTACGATACAAGGAGACGGCAGGCATGGCGCTAGTTTATCATCGTTAAAGGTTTCGGGCAAGCAAAAAGTAATGCGTAATTCGTGATACCTCCAGCTTGAGCGCCTCTCACGCATCACGAACTACGCATTACCTCTTACGGTTCACGCTTGACGCGCTGAGTTTCATGCGCGCGGTTTCGCTCTCTCGCGCCGATATGGTTTCATCGTCTCGACGAGTTGCTCGCGGTTCACGGGTTTGTCGAGATAACCCGCCGCGCCAAGCGTGTAACCTTTGTTGCGATTCTCGCCCACCGTTGTCAACATGATGACGGGAATATGCGCGAGTGCGACGTTGCTTTTTAATGCGACCAACACTTGCCAGCCGTCAAGACCCGGCATGAATACGTCGAGCGTGATGACGTCGGGCTTCAATTCCATGGCGCGCTGCAACCCGGCCTCGCCATCGGCAGCTGTCTCAACTTTGAACCCCTCGCGGCTCAACGTGCGCGCCACTAAATCGCGCACGACCGCGTCGTCGTCAATCGTCAACACCAGACCAGCGCTATTGTCATCGGAGCGTTCGGCTGCATGCGGCGGCAGATGCGTCTCGCCGCGCGGGGTGATGCGCCCTAGCACTTCGGAGGGGATGGCGAGCAGAAAGGTTGAGCCTGCGCCTTGTTCGCTGGTGACGAGGATGTGCCCGCCCATCAACTGACAGTAGCGATGAGCGATCATCAGGCTCAACCCTGTGCCGCCATATTTACGCAGCACCGCCGTATCTACAGGACGAAATTCTTGGAAGAGGTTGTCCACTTGTTCTGGGGTCATGCCGATGCCCGTATCGCTGACGGTGAACACCGTCTGTTCCATCCCCCGCCCGATTTCGCGTGAAACCTCGAGCGTGATCTGTCCGTTGGTTGTAAATTTTGCCGCATTGCGCAGCAAAGCCATGAGCGCGTATTTGGTTTTGACCAAATCGGCGCGCATCGTTCCAAAGTTGGCGTCGCACTCAACGGTGAGTTGATTGCCGTTTTGTGCCACTAAGGGACGCGCTGCCTCCACACATTCCTGCACGAGCTTTGGCACATCGAAGGTCTCGAGAAAAATTTCGGTCTTGCCCGCTTGCAAACGCGAAAGATCGAGGATGTTGTTGATGAAGCCTAACAGATGCAACCCCGATTCGCGAATGCGTCCGAGATCGCGCGCCACTTCAGGCGCGTAATCGTTTTCTTGCGCGAGCTCCGTCAGGATTTCGCTGTAACCGATAACGGCGTTGAGCGGCGCGCGTAATTCGTGTCCTGTGCTGGCGAGGAATTCGGCGCGCAAGCGCAACCCTTCATCGGCTTTGTTGCGGGTGCGTTCGAGTTCGGATTTCGCGTTGACCAATTCGTTGAGGCGTATTTCCAGTTCGCGCCGCAGCGCTTCAATCTGTTCTTCGGCGCTCGCGCGACGACGGACGATGAAATAGATGAATGCTAAGTTGGCTGTCAACAGCAGCACGTTCACCAATTCAGCGACGCTGCTTTGAAAGAGGGTGATGGCTGTGGCAACGAGCACCCATACGCCGGCTCGCCACGCAAAAGCGCGCGGGCTCCAACGTAACGCGCCTAACGTCAATCCGATGAACAGCAGCAACAAGAAAAACAATGGCGCAGGAATGAGCAACCACGCCAACGCGGTGACGACAAGCGCCGCATCCAAAAGACCTAAGTGGCGCAAAATATCCCTGATGCCGCCTTTGGCAAGGGAGTTAGAGGAGGAGCTGGGGTTGGACTGAGTCATAGGTGGCTTTTATACGTGAACGGCGCAAGTGGCGGTAGTTTAACATTTTTGGGGGTTTCAAGCAAAGCCCCAGCGAGCGTATTGACGCGTTTGGCAAAAGCTCTACCTGTTCGTATCATCGGGGCGCTGCTCAAAATCTTCAATAATTAGGACTTACGCAAAATCCAAGCGAGCGGCACAGTTCCACTACTGTTTGAACGATTCGCGGATAAAAAAATTTGATCTCGCGTAAGTCCTGAATATGCACAAATTCATTTTTAGGAGTCCTGATGTCGAGCTATACACCATCCCTTGGCGTCCCGCTTTCTGAAATTGATACGCCCGCGTTGCTCATCCATCACGAAAAGTTGATGCGTAACATTCAACAGATGGCAAACTTTTGCGCGGCGGGACCTGTGAAGCTGCGCCCGCACAGCAAAACGCATAAGTGCGTCCCAATCGCGCAACGGCAACTAGAGGCAGGCGCCATCGGTATCACTTGCGCGAAACTCGGCGAAGCCGAAGCGTTAGCGGCAGGCGGCATTCAAGACATTCTCATCGCCAATCAAATCATCGGGCCCATCAAAATTGCGCGCCTCGCGCAACTAGCGAAACACTGCAACCTCATGGTCGCCGTAGATGCTCCATCAAACATCCGCGAGCTATCGGCGGCCGCGACGGCTGCGCGGGTGACGATTGGTTGTTTGGTCGAGGTCAACATTGGCATGAATCGGTGTGGCGTCGAACCCGGTGAACCTGCGCTCGCCCTCGCGCGACAAATCGCCGCAAGTCCGGGTTTACAGTTCATGGGGATTCAAGCATACGAAGGTCATTTGGTTAACCTGACGCCGTTTGAAGAGCGCAGGGCGCGCACCTTGACGGACATGCAAAAAGCGATTGACACCAAAACATTCATCGAAGCAGCTGGCCTCGCCGTGCCCATCGTGAGTGGCGGAGGCACGGGCACCTACAGCATCACGGGGCGCATGGAAGGCATGACCGAATTACAAGCAGGCTCGTACGCAACGATGGATGCGAAATATCAATCCATCGGCGGCGCCGATTTTGAAAACGCTTTGTCTGTGCTGGTCACGGTCATTAGTCGTCCGACGCCTGACGTGGCTGTGATTGATGCGGGGCTTAAGGCGATGACGACAGAATTTGGTTTGCCGACGGTGGAAGTCGAGGGCGCGAAGTTGCTTTATTGCTCCGAAGAACACGCGAAGATCAGTTTGAGCGGCGCCGCGCGCGATTTACGCATCGGCGACAAAATTACTCTTGTGCCATCGCATGGTTGCACGACGATCAATCTGCACGATCAGCTCTACGTCACCGAAGACGAACGCTTGCGCGACATCTGGCAAGTTGTGGGACGTGGCAAGTTTCAGTGATTCGCTCGCGAGCCTATATGGGTGCGGGTGACGCCTAGCAGCGCAATCGCCGTGCCAATGATTTTGTCAAAGGTGATAGCCTCATGCAAGCGGCTGGCGCTTGGGTGTTGGTAATTGTGTGGGCGAGATTATAGCATGTATTTCAACCTCCAACTTCCAATTACCAATTACCAATTACTCTTGTTATAATCTCCCCATGCCCCTCTCTGTTTCACTTGAAAAAGGCCCTTCGCAGCTTACTGCCTTCACGCCCACAGCCGATGTGTCGCTCATTGCCGAGACGATGGTTGCTTTTGCAAACGCCGATGGCGGCAACATCTTCATCGGCGTCAAGCCCGACGGCACGCTGCGCGATTTGTCGGGCGAAGACGTGGATACGTCGGTCACATGGGCGCAATCGTTGTGTCGTCCGCCTGTGCGTACCGAGTGGCAGCGCGTCGAGACGCAGCTGGGGTATGCGGTGTGCTTGCACGTGCCACGCAGTCCCGATTTGCATTCGCTTGCCGATGGACGTGTGCTGATTCGCGCAGGCGCAGAGAATCGTCCGCTGGCGGGCGCGGAGATTCGTCAGCTCGCAGCGACCAAAGGCAGCGGTGATTTCGAGGCCGAGTTGGTGCCAGCGGCGCGGCGCAGTGATTTAGATGAGAACATCGTCGCTGAATATCTTGCGAAGCGCGAGGAGAAATTGCGGCGACGCCTCACGCAATCTGCGGATGAGCTGTTGCGCGACGCAGGCTTCACGGACGAGCATGGCGACCCCACGGCGGCGGGTATTTTGTTGCTCGGCAAAAATCCGCAAGCGTATTTGCCGCAAGGCGGACTGACCTTCGTGCGCTTTCCCGGCACGCAACCCACCGCGTCTGGGGAGCAAGCGGGCTATGGACGCCGGGAGGAAATTACTGGAGCATTGCCACGCCTGATCGAGGATGCATGGGACGTGATTCACCAAGAGATGCGTGTGGGCGCGGTTGTGACGGGACTCAAACGTGAAGAGACGACGGAGTATCCGCCCTTTGCTGTGCGCGAAGCGCTTATCAACGCCGTCGCGCATCGAGACTATCGGCTCGCGGGGCGACGCATCGAAGTGCGGATGTTTGATGACCGCCTCGAAATCATCAGTCCTGGTGGTCTGGCGGGCTATATCACGATTGACAACATCGTGGAGGAACATTTCTCGCGTAATCCACGCCTCGTGCATGGTCTGTTCCAATGGGGCTACATCGAAGAGCTCGGCTTGGGCGTGGACAAGATGATCGAAGACATGCTCGCCGCAGGTCAACCGCCGCCGAAGTTTAAGCCTACACCATATTCGTTCACCGTTATCTTGTCGAATCAAAAACAGCGCACGCCGATGCCAATGTGGCAGAAGAATACGAATGAGCGACAGAAACGCGCGATTCAATACGTGCAGGAACATGGCCGTATTACCAACCGCGAATATCAAACGCTCTGCCCCGATGTGAGCGCGGAAACGTTGCGGATTGATTTGGCGGATATGGTGGACAAGGGGTTGTTAATCCGGGTTGGGGATAAAAAAGGCACCTACTATATGCTCAAGTGAGCAAGGAGCAAGGTCCGTGACCAAACGACAAATGCTGTTCACGATGACGGCCTTTAATTTACTGTGGCTATGCGCCTTGGTAATCATCCTGAGTGTGACACGCTCGGTCCAAGCGCAAACGCCCACCGTCATCGGCGCAGGCCCTTTTTACGAAACGTATGCGGGCGCGGACTTCGTGCCATACAGTGTGGTAGATTTTCCAATCAAACGCGATGGCTATGCCGTCATACGCGACGCTGGCTACGGCGTCGGCGTGGCAGGGATTCACTTGCCGCCCAATGCCGTAATCACTTCATTGACGAATGACAGTGAAGTAGTAGGCGATGGCTCAACCAATCCTCCCGTTGATGTGTTGTTGCTGGAATGCGCTTTGGGCAGTGCGACTTGCAACGAACGCGCGCGGGCGACACGCAATACGCTCGGACGCGCGCAAACTACGACCACCTTGGGGAGCCCAGTGAGTTTAGACACTGCGAACAAAGCCTATTTCTTACAACTCAATCTAGATGGATTGAACTCGTCGTTCTATAGCAAATTCTATTACGCGCGCATTGGCTACACCCTGCCGTATAGCTTCACCATCAACAGTCTGTTTCTGCCTAACGTGAATCGCTAAACGCAATGACGCGGAGGTTTTGCAGCATCATTTGCAGCTCACCACGCCAATTACCAATTACTAATTACGCATTACGACCCAGCCCGCTATGGCCCCTCGCATCCTTTATCTTGTGCGTCACGGACAAGAAGACCATCACCACAAATCCGCTGACGACTTAGGGGGACGGCTTACAGCAGTGGGCAAGAAACAAGCCGTCCTGACCGCGCAACGGCTGCGCGAATTGCCCATTAGCCTCATCCACTATAGCACTATGCGCCGCGCCGCAGAGACAGCGCACATTATCTCGTTATATCTGCCTGAGGTGCCTGTGCGGCCTACGAAGTTGTTATGGGAATGCACGCCCCCAGTCTCGCCCGAGGTGCGCCATAAATTCTTCTCGCACATCTCCGACGATGAGCTGCAGCGCAGTCGCCTGCAATTGGAGCGCGCGTATGACAAATTCTTCAAGCCCGCGCGCGGCGCCGAACGCCACGAGGTGCTGGTCTGTCATGGTAACATCATCCGCTACTTCGCCTGTCGCGCGCTTGGCGCGCCGCTCGAACTGTGGAATCGCGCCGACATTCGCAATTGCGCCATCACCGAGATTGTCGTCGAGCCTGAGCCGCGCTTTAAAGGCGACATCATGCTGGCGGCGCACGGCGATGTAGGACATTTGCCGCCAAACCTCTGGACGTATTTGTAAGATGATGGCGGATGGCGGATAGCGAATTAGATGAAACGCGAAACGCGACTGGCTTTCACGGCTCACGTTTTACTTGATCCTCATTGCTGGGAGACTTCATGTCCTCCTCCGAACTCTGTTTTCTGACTGCCACCGAACTGGCGCAACGTATTCGCCGCAAAGAAATTTCTGCGCGCGAAGTGATGGCAGCGCACCTCGCGCAAATCGCCCGCGTCAATCCAAAAGTCAACGCCATCGTCACGTTGCTGCCCGAACGCGCGATGGATGGCGCGAAAGCCGCCGATGAAAAAATTGCACGTGGTGAAGCGGTTGGTCCTTTGCACGGACTCCCCATCGCGCACAAGGATTTGGTGCTGACGAAAGGCATTCGCACGACGTATGGCTCGCGCATCTATCAAGACTTTGTGCCTGACCAAGACATGCTCATCGTGGAGCGAATGCGCGATGCAGGCGCGCTCACGATAGGTAAGACGAACACCCCTGAATTTGGCGCGGGCTCGCAGACGTTCAACGCAGTGTTTGGCGAGACGTTGAATCCGTATGATGTGACGAAGACATGCGGCGGCAGCAGCGGCGGCGCGGCGGTCGCGTTGGCGTGTGGTATGATCCCATTGGCGGACGGCAGCGACATGGGCGGCTCACTGCGCAACCCCGCAAATTTCTGCAACGTCGTCGGCTTTCGCACCTCGCCGGGGCGCGTGCCTGTCTATCCGGCGCGTGCGGCTTGGTCGCCGTGGTCGGTCGAGGGACCGATGGCGCGCACCGTGCAAGATGTCGCTTTGTTCCTGAGTGTGCTGGCGGGGCCCGATCGCCGCGCGCCCATCAGCATCGCCGAAGACCCGCGCAAATTCTTGCAGCCATTAGCGCGCAATCTCAAGGGCGTGAAGATTGCGTGGAATCGAGACTTCGGCGGTTTGCCCGTTGACCCGCGTGTGACGCATGTGCTTGAGGCGCAACGCAAAACATTCGAGTCGCTGGGTTGTATCGTGGAAGATGGCTCGCCCGACTTCAGTGGCGCCGATGAAGTGTTCAAAGTGTGGCGCGCGTGGAGTTTCGAGCTGGCGTATGGCGACTTGCTCAAGACGCAGCGCCATTTGATGAAGGACACGGTGATTTGGAACACGGAAGAGGGCATGAAGTTGACGGGACCGCAAATCGCGCGCGCCGAAATCAAGCACACGGAAATTTATCAACGGATGCGCGCGTTCATGGAGGAACACGAGTTTATGATTTGTCCCGTCAACCAAGTGCCGCCCTTCGACGTGAAAACGCGCTATATTGACGAGATCAACGGCGTGAAGCTGGAGACGTACATTGATTGGATGCGCTCGTGCTATTACATCACGGTCACAGGGCATCCCGCGATTTCTGTGCCGTGCGGCTTTACGCCTGAAGGCTTACCGGTCGGCGTGCAAATCGTCGGGCGGTATCAGGATGAACTCGGTGTGTTGCAGTTGGCGTATGCGTTTCAGGAGGCGACAGGGTTTTGGAGGCGAAGGCCGCCTGTGGTGGAATAAGGTTGGTTCAGGAGTGGCGCTGACTGATAGGTCTGAGAGCGCCACTCCCGAACCATTGTCTTGAGGACCATCGTGTGAGCAAAGGAGTTTTGGTCGTCGCAGCGCATCCTGACCACATCGAATGGTAGGCGGGCGGGACCATGGCAAGGTTGGCGCGTGAGGGCGCGAAGATTACTTATGGCTCGCTCACCTGTTACGTCGAGCTGAACTACCCTATTCAACACAAAGCCACGAAGATGTCACGAAGGCGTAAAGAAAAAACTTTGTCCCCTAAAGGGGATTGTGTTCTTCGTGCTTCTTTGTATCTGTGTGTTGAATCCCTTTTCAGTAACCTATGATCACCATCAAACTGAATGACTCGTTGCTCGAAGAGCGTCTGACGCAACTTGAAGAAGCACGCCAATGGAGCTCGCGCGTCATCTCGAAATTAGAAACATTCATCCGCACCGCCGATGATGAAGCGCTATTCCGCATCAACCCCTTGCAATACGCCAAAGAGAAGAACATGGCGGAGAATGAGGCGATTGACCTTTTTCTCTATGCGACGAAGCACGGCCTTTTTGAGATGAATT
>CAZDYP010000055.1:0-26754 GCA_964509505.1 uncultured Anaerolineae bacterium
GGGCAAATTGGCAATTTGCCCAACAAACAAACCGATACCAAGCAAAGCCAAACTGCCCATGAGTTTGTATTTCATCGCATCTCCTTTGTTGGGCAAATTGCCAATTTGCCCTACGGACAGATTAGCGGCGTCGCCATGCCCACATCAATCCAACGAGCAGCGCGCCGATGATGAGCCACTCGACGGGTACGCTCATACGCGCTTGCGTGTTCGTATGATTGACATTGAGCATCGCTTCCAGTTTCGTCACACGCGCGTCCAACGCTGTGAGTTGTTCTGCTTGCGCCTGTTGATGCGCGACCAAGCGTTGCACGGTTGGGTCATGCCGCAGCAAGCCAACCGCCACACGCACCGATTTCACAGCCACATCTGCCGACGATTCCCACGCTTGCCCCACCACCTGCGCGAACTGTTCCGTCGTGATGCGTTCGGGCGCAACCGCAATACCTATACCATCGTTCAAGCCCGACGGCACGATGAAATCGCCTGCCTGCACCGCGCCGCGCACACGCACCGATGCTTGCCCGATGAACGCGACGAGCGTGTGATCCTTGCGCGTCGCTGCGCCGGGGTCGTTGCCTGCGACAATCGGGCCTGTGCTGACGACCATCACCTGTGATGCGCCGTATGTGCGCTTGGTGACGCGCCCATTGAACACCCCCACGATGTCGCCGCGCTCAATGGCCTCGTACGCGTGAAGGCGCGGCAACCACTCGGCGTAGTCGTTGCCTGCGCCCGACAACTGTACGCTGCCTGCGCCATTCCCTTCGAGCGAACCAACCGAAGCATCGTTGCCATCGAAAAATGTGACGAAGTTGTTGCTGACCAACGGCGTGCCTGTGTAGCCAATTTTGATAGCTAGCGCATCGGCGCTGTTGCCATTCGCCGTGTTCTCGATGAGCGCGACATGATTCGCGGGCGTGGCGGTCGAGTTGATGGCTCTGACGACGTGCAGTTGTGTATCAGGCGAGTTTGTGCCGATGCCCACACCATTCGTCGCGCGGATGATGAATTGGTTCGTGGTTGTGGATGAAATCACCTGAAGCAGTGAATAATCACCCCAGACGAACGACCCACTGTGCAAGGCGCGCGCGTTATACCCTGCGGCGAGGCTGAAGTCGCCCTGCGCGATATTGCTATTGCCGCCCGGCACCACGGCGTAGGTTCCGCTGGCTGTGTTGCCTCCGCCGCCACTCACTACCGAGCGATTTCCGCTCGCCGTGTTGACCTGTCCCCCGCCGACCGTCGCATAAGTTCCACTCGCTAAGTTGATGGTGCCGCCGCCGACCACGGCGAAAGCGCCGCTGGCGGTGTTGTCGTTCCCACCACCGACCGTTGCATAGTCGCCGCTGGCCACGCCTTCGTCTCCGCCGCTGACCGTAGCACGTGAGCCGCTCGCGAGGTTACTGTTGCCGCCGCCGACGGTAGCATAGGTGTATGCGGCTGTGTTTCCGATGCCGCCGCCAATCGTCGCATACGTCGCCGTGATGAGAATGGTGTTGCCTGAGCCGCCGCCGATGAAACTATATTGACCGTTGGCGGCGTGACCAAAGCCGCCCCCAACGGTGGCAAAGTCACCGAGAACGGTGCTGACTTGACCGCCTGCGATGGTGGAACTTGAACCGCTCGCGGTGTTGCGGGTGCCGCCTCCGACCGTAGAATCGGAGCCGCTCGCGGTATTATCATTCCCACCACCCACAGTCGCGTAAGGGGCATCGTTGCTTGTCGTATTGCCGTTGCCTGCTTGATTTTTGCGTCCGCCGCCGATGGCGCCGTAGTTGTCGGTGATGCGGTTGATGTTTCCGCTATTGCCGCCGCCCGCAATCGTCGCGCCGACCAATGTAGATGAGATGACGTTGCCGCTGTAGCCGCCGATGAGGTTGGGGCTCGTCGTGTTCGGCACAATTCGCAACGCATTCGTGTTGCTCACGCGCACGGTGAACGTCATGTTGTCCGTCGTGCCGATGAAGTTGTTCACCGTCGCGCCACTGTTGCCGTTCAGATTCCAATAGCTCGCATCGTGGTTGTGGTCGCTGCGCGCTACCGTGGGCGCGCTGCCGTTGCCCGCGAAGTTCACGGTCAACGTTACGGTGCTGCTGGTCCCGCCGCCCGTCAGACCATTGCCTGCGACGACGGTGCTGATTGCACCGCCCGTGCCGACGCTATCACTGGCAGGCGACCACGCGCTGCCATTCCATTTCAACACCTGTCCCGTCGTCGGCGCGGTGGTCGTGATCGTGCGCCCTTGCAACGCATTGGTCGAGCCGCTATTCACCGCATACAACGCATACGGCGCTGCGGTGAGTTGCTGCCGCGCGAGCATGATGGGACTGCCATCGCCCGCGCATTGCACCGCGATTTGCAGCCAGCGTTCTTGTCCATTGAACGCAGACGCGCCAAACTGATTCGCGCCGTTTAGCTGCGCCGTGAACAAGCCATTGGTCACGGTCACAGGGTTGATGATTTGCGCGCTGCCAAGCTGTCCGCCGCTCGTCAGCGCGTCCCACACACTGAACGTCATCGCGCAGACATCGTTGACGGCGCTGTTGTTCTTTTTGAGTTGACCTTGATAGGTGAAGGCAGTCCCCAGCACAACCTGTACGCTTTGGGGTTGTGGTTCTTGCGCACGAGCGACGAGCGCGAAGATACCAAGCACTGACACGAGTCCGATGACGCAAGCCGACAACATCGCTTTGTGTTTCATGTTTCCCCCCTTGAGAAAATGGACTTTGGCTCACTAGCCGTCAGACTTCTTTGAGAAGTCTGACATTTTTAGTTATGAAAAAAACACGCAGATGTGAAACGACCAGATGCCATCCTGTGCGTCCACCGCTGCGTGCCATTGATGACGAGCAACCATACGAAACCCGTCTCATTTATCGTGTTTCACGTTTCGCGCTTCACGGCAAGTTCTCGATCTGCACTGGCTCAACCTCATCCGCCAATGCGAACCCAAACACCTTCGCGTAAAAATATAGCTCCGCTTCGAGACAGCGTTTGATATTTTTCGCTTGACGGAAACCATGTTGCTCGCCTGCGAAGGGAATATAGGCGACGGGAATGCCCTTTTGCTTCACCGCCTCGAACATCATTTCCGCTTGATTCGGCGGCACGACGGCGTCTTCGAGCCCTTGAAACAAAATCAAAGGGCAGTTGAGTTCGTCGGTGAAGTGAATCGGCGAGCGTGCGATATAGAGGTCGCGCCGCTCAGGGTAGGGCCCAATCATGCTGTCGAGGTAGCGCGATTCAAACTTGTGCGTCTCTTTGGCAAGCACTTCCAAGTCGCTGACGCCGTAGTAGCTCGCGCCGGCTTTGAACGTGTCGCGGAACGTGAGCGCGGCGAGCGTGGTGTAGCCGCCTGCGCTGCCGCCGTGAATGCACAAGCGGTTGCCATCCGCCAAACCCTGCGCGACCAGGTAGCGCGCGGCGTTCACGCAATCGTCAATATCCACGATACCCCATTGCCCATTGAGTCGTTGCCGATATGCCGTGCCATATCCGGCGCTGCCGCCATAGTTCACGTCCACCAACGCGAAGCCGCGACTCGTCCAGTATTGCTTATTCATGCTGAACATGGTTGACGTTGAGCTCGTGGGTCCGCCATGACTCTCGACAATCAAAGGCGGACGTGCGCCGATGGGCGCGGCATAATCACGGTTCGTCGGTGGGTAGTAGAAGGCGTGCGCGGTCAAGCCATTGGTCGTCGGAAATTCAATCGCTTGTGGCACGGACAAATACGCGCTGTCAATGGTCAGCTCGCGCGAATGATACAACTCGACACAACGCCCTGTGACTAAATCGAGCTGCGCAATGACGCCGGGCTTGATGGCTGAGCCGCCAATGAACACGACGTGGTTTTTGCGCGCGCGCAGTTGCGCGATTTCGGTGTACAGCGTTTGGAGGGGCGTGAGCGTAAGTGTTTGCGTATCGAGTGTTGCCAAACACGTCTTGCCATGTTGGTTGTATTTGCACACGATACGTTGCGCCGATTCAAAGGCATAAGTGGATTGCCCGAACACCCATTGTGGCTCACCGAACTCCGCTTCCAGCGGACACAACGCTTCGCTTTGACCGTTGCGCCAACGATACAGATTCCACCAACCCGTGCGATCGGAAATGAAATGCAACACGCCATCGGGCGACCATTCGGGTTGGCAGATGGACTCGTCTAAGCCGCCCGCCACTTTTTCAGCGCGCACGACATTGCCCGCATCATCCAAATCGGCTATCCACAACTCCGTCCCATCCCATGGCATATTTGGATGATTCCACGTCAGCCACGCGAGGCGTGCGCCATCGGGACTGAGACGCGGATGCGAGTAGAACGTGTTGCCCGACACCACCACGGTCCCGCCGCGCTCGTCGCCTTCGATGTCCACACTGACGATGGCGTTGACCGCTTCGCCTGTGGCGGTGTGATCCTCACGCACGGCGAATAGTTTGTGGCGACGCCGATCCAACACCGCATCGGCATAACGCAAATCCACCGCAGGCGTCAACGGTTGGGCAGGGACAAGCCCTGCCCCTACCTCGGTGCGATACAACCGTTGGTCGGCGAAATTGGAAACATACGCGACGCCATCGGCGACGAGGCATGACCCGCCGCCGTATTCATGCACGCGCGTCCGCACGTTGAATGGCGCAGGCGTCACATCGCTCGTCGCGCCATCGGCGGCGCGGCGCACCAAAACATAGCGTCCTTTTTCCTGTGGTCGTCCTTCAAGCCAATAGATGTCGTCGCCGTCGAGCATCACGCTCATCAAATTCACCGTGCCTTGTACCACGAGGTCTGTGGTGATTGGTGAGCGCCACGAACCGTAGGGGGCAATGGTTGTCATTGTAGCTTCTCCCGATGGGAACTGCGTGAAACGTGAAGCGTGAACTTCTGCGCTGCGCGTTTCACATTTTCACGTTTTAGCGATGAACTCCAGAATATGTTGCGCCAGTGTCTCGCCTGCTTCTTCTTGCAAGAAATGGCCGGGACCTTTGATGATGATGGGACCCTGCGCCTTAGGGATGAGCTGTACGAAACTTTCGGCGACGGCGGGCGGGAAGTTGCGGTCGCCGTCGCTGAACATGACGAGCGTTGGTTTCTGCCAGCGGCTCAAGGCGTCGCGCGTCTCCAACATTTCTTGCGCGCCTGCGTCGCTCGGCGCGCGCGGTATCATCAACGGAAAACGCCGCGCGCCCGCTTTCGATTCACGATTGGGAAACGGCGCATCGTACGCCCGCGCAAGCTCGTCGGTAATCTTTAGCGTCAAGAACGAGCGTCCCATCAACCAACTGACAGGTCCCTCTAAAATTTCTTGCGAGCGTTCGATCCAACGCTCCAATGCAGGATTCACCGTTGTCGCTTCGCCCGACAGCAAGCCCGTGTTCATAATGACGAGGCGCGCGATGCGCTCAGGGTGTTGCGTCGCAAAACGCAAACCTAGCGGCCCACCCCAATCTTGTACGACGAGCGTGATGCGTTGCAGGTCGAGCGCCGTGACGAATGCAACGAGGTTCGCATAGTGACTCGCAAAGGTATAATACGCGTCGTCGGTCGGTTTGTCCGATTTGCCGAAGCCGATGTAGTCGAGCGCGATGGCGCGCTGTTGGGCAGCGATGGGGGGAATCATTTTGCGATAGAGATACGACCACGTCGGTTCGCCGTGCAACAGCAACACCGGGTCGCCTGCGCCTTCGTCAACATAGTGCATTCGCAAATCGTTCACGTCAACGTAATGCGGCGCAAAGGGATACTCAGGCAAATGCTCGAAACGCTCTGCTGGCGTGCGAAACACATTCATGCCGCCCTCCTTGCAATGGAAATAGTTGGGTGGATTATACCGCATAATGATGTAGGGCAAGTTTGCAACTTGCCTATTTTGCAAATCGCACGCAGGCAAGTTCAAAACTTGCCCTACATCGTCGCCGCATTCTACGTGGGGTTAGTATGGCACCTTGGTATGCGCTTGTGCCTAAAGCAGGCAAGTTTGCAACTTGCCCTACATCGTTGCCCAGCCGAATTGTGCTAAACTTACGCCATTCTACGTGAGGTCAGTATGACAACTTGGTATGCGCTTGTGCCTAAAGTCGAATTGCACGTTCATCTTGAAGGCGCGATCCCGCTCGACGCGTTGTGGCAGCTCATTGAAAAATATGGCGGCGATGCGTCGGCGCCGAATCGTGAGGCGTTGCAACAAAAATTTGTGTATCGTGATTTTCCGCACTTCATCGCAACGTGGGTCTGGAAAAACCAATTCATCCGCGAGTACGAAGACTTCACGTTCATCGCGGAAGCCGTCGCGCGTGATTGGGCGCAGCAAAACGTGCGCTACGTCGAAGCGTTTTACTCGCCGCCCGACTTTGCGCGGCACGGTCTCACGGTGCAACGCATCACCGAAGCGATTCGACGCGGGCTTGATCGTGCGCCGCACATCGCAGTTCAGCTCGTCGCCGACTTGGTGCGCGATTCTACGCCCGCGCGCGCAGCGCACACCTTGGCGCAAGTCAACGAGGTCAAACAGTTCGGCGTCATCGGCATCGGCATTGGAGGCAGCGAGCAAGCGTATCCGCCCGAACCGTTTGCGGCTGTCTATGAGGAAGCGCGACGCTTGGGGTTTCGCACGAGCGCGCATGCAGGCGAAGCGGCAGGCGCGGCGAGTGTGTGGGGCGCGATTCGCGCGTTGCGTGTGGACCGTATCGGGCATGGCACGCGCGCGATTGAAGATGAAGCGTTGCTCGACTATCTGGCTGCACAGCAAATCCCCATCGAATGCAATCCCATCTCTAACGTCCGCACGGGCGTCATCGCATCTATCGAACAGCATCCAGCGCGTCGCTTCTTCGAGCGCGGCATCATTTTCAGTGTGAACACCGACGACCCCAAGATGTTCGGCAACAGTCTCGCCGATGAGTATCAAGCGCTCGAAGAAAAACTCGGCTTCACGCGCGAACAAGTTCGCGCCATCATCTTGAACGGCATCCGCACGGCATGGCTCAGCGCTGAAAAGAAACAACGCTTGCTCGCAGAGTTTCAAGCGGATGGGAATTGGTAATTCAGAGTCAAGACCTGACAGGTCTGACTAGAATTGGGGAGTTGGGAGTTTAACGATGTCTCGTTGGCGCACATTGTTTTGGTTAGCGTTAGCTGAATTGCTCGCACTCGGTTTATGGTTCTCGGCGTCCGCCGTCGCGCCGATTCTGACGACGTTATGGCAGCTCGATGAAGGCGGACAAGCTGGATTGACGAGCTCCGTGCAACTCGGCTTTGTGATTGGCACGTTGCTATCCGCGCTCACCAATCTCTCTGATGTTTTTCCTGCGCGCAAAGTGTTCATCGTGTGCGCTGGGTTGGGCGCATTAGCCAATGCGTCCGTCGCGTGGTTTGCTAATGGCTTGTGGATGGCGTTGCTCTTTCGCTTTTTGACGGGCATGTTTCTCGCAGGCGTTTATCCCACTGCGTTGAAATTGGCGCGCACCTGGTTCCCGCAAGATTTCGGGCTGGCATTAGGTATCATCGTCGGCGCGTTGACGATTGGCTCGGCTTCACCGCAATTGTTGCGCGTCATCGGCTTCACGGATTGGCGTGTGCTCATTCTCACTGCGTCGGTTCTAGCCAGCATAGGCGGTCTCATTGTGTGGTTGTTCGTGCGCGAAGGTCCCAATACGCCTGCGCGGGCTGAGTTCAAGTGGAACTACATCATCGAAGGTTTTCGCAATCGGGGTGTGCGCTTGGCGATGTTTGGCTATTTCGGGCACATGTGGGAATTGTACGCAATGTGGACGTGGATACCTGCATTCGTGTTGGAAAGTGTGAGACTGAGCGATGCCACCAATGACACACGCACGCTCGCAGGTTTGAGCGCGTTTGCCATCATCGCCAGCGGCAGCATCGGCTGTGTCATCGCGGGTGCATGGGCGGATCGCATCGGTCGCCCCGTCGTGACGATGGGCTCGATGCTCGTGAGTGGAGCGTGTTGTGTATTGATGGGTTTCGCCTTCGGCGGCAGCGTCTGGCTCATTGTGTTGCTGGGTCTCATGTGGGGCGCGACCATTGTCTCTGATTCGGCGCAATTTTCCGCGAGCATCGGCGAACTGTGCGAACCGCGTTACATTGGCACGATGCTGACGATTCAGCAATCCATCGGCTTCCTCATCACCATCGTTTCGATTCGCCTGTTGCCGAGCATTGTCACGCTCGTCTCATGGCGCTATGCGTTCATCGCGCTCGCCATTGGGCCGCTATTGGGCATTATGGCGATGGCGCGCTTGCAATACCATCTAAAACGAAAATAAAAAACACAGAAGCGCAAAGCACACAGCACACAGATTTCTTTCTTCTTTCTTCTCTGTCAGCTCTGTGCCTCTGTGGTGAAACCACCTTACATGAATCTTATCCTTGCTTCATCCTCTCCCCGTCGTCGTGAAATCATCGCGCATCTTAGTCTGTCATTTGTGATTCAAGCAGCTGACGTTGACGAGACGCCACGCCATGGCGAATCGCCGGTGGCAATGGTGTTGCGCCTTAGTCGTGAGAAAGCACGCACCATTGCGCGCATTGCGCCCGTAAACTCTATCATCCTCGCCGCCGATACGACGGTGGTGTTAGATGGCGAGAGCATCGGCAAACCACGCGACGCTTCTGAGGCAGATGCGATCTTGCGGCGCTTGCGTGGCAGACCGCATCAGGTGTTTACAGGTATAGCGCTGGCGAAGTGCAGGGCGCCAAGAGATTCAAGCCCACTCCAGCATCCTGAGCTGGTCAAAGATGCTCTTCGACCAGTTCAGGATGCTGGATTCAGTTATAAGCTGAATCACGTTTGGGTGAAAGACGAAAATACATATTGGTCAAGTTTGTGTGAAACGCGCGTCCATATACGCGATTACTCAGACGACGAAATCGCGCGGTGGATTGCGACGGGCAGGCTCTACGATAAAGCGGGCGCGTATG
The DNA here is from genome assembly GCA_964509505.1 of uncultured Anaerolineae bacterium. GTDB lineage: Bacteria > Chloroflexota > Anaerolineae > JACRMK01 > JACRMK01 > CAZDYP01. The sequence goes on from CAZDYP010000055.1 coordinate 8,939, forward strand.
CGATTCAAGACCCCGACTTTAACCCCGTTGCGCGCATCGAAGGGTGCTATCTCAATGTGATGGGGTTGCCGCTGTGTGAGGTGATTCGCGGGCTCAACGCACTTGGAGTGATGATAGAAGCGCAAGAACCGATACCGCATGATTGGAGTAATGAGTCGTGAGTCATCAGTAATTGGTAATTGGTAATTGATGCCCTCCCAATTACCAACTCACGTTACGCAGAAGCGTCATTGCGAGCGATTTTTGCGAAGCAATCTCCACGCCGAAAAGGGGAGATTGCTTCGTTTCACTCGCAATGACTGCGTAAGGTGAGTTACCAATTACTAATTACGAATGACGAATTACCAATACAGCGCCAACCCCACCATACCTGCCAATACCAAAATCAAATTGACTGGCGCCTTGCGCGAGATGGCGAGTGTGGCGCTGACGACGACGATGAAAAGCGTGCCAAGATCAAAGCCATTGGCGTGCAGCAGTTCAGCTAGGATGATGATGCTCACGCCGACGATGACGAGCACAACCCCATCCAGCAGACCATGTGTAGCGGGGCGATGGGCGACGCGCGCGTGACCGTGTTGCACTAACAGTACGAACATCGGCGGGATGAGCATCGCAATGCACGCCAGCACCGCACCGCCCACGCCTGCTGTCAGATAGCCGAGACTCACGACCCACAGTCCATTGGGGCCAGGACTCAGTTGCCCCACCGCCAACGCTTCGGTGAAATCTTTTTCCGTCGCCCACCCCTGTGCGATCAAATCCGCATGCAAGCTGGGCAACGGTCCGAAGCCTCCCGTCGAAAATAGATACGACTTCAGCATGTACCAAAAGTAAAGCAGCCAATCCATGTCATGCTCCTGATGATCGTTCCAGTTCCAGTTCCGTGTTCCTTTGAACTTGTAACTGGCGCTCAACGTCTGTGTGAATACAACCATGCGCCACACACACCGCCCAACACATACAACACGATGACGGGCGGCTTGAGCCATAGATACAATAAGCCGCCGCCGCTTACAATCGCTAACACGACCGATAGACTCAGTCGCCCGTGGTTACGATTGGTCACGAGGATGTGATGCACGTTGCGCCAGGTCGTGGCGAGGCTGATGCCAAAGATAGCGGCGAAGATGGCGCGCAACGAGGCTTGCACGGGCGGCCACTCACGCACACTGGCGAAGATGGCTGTCATGCCCACCGTGATGAGCGCGCTCGGCAACACGAGTCCTGCCAACGACAACCACATCCCCAACCAGCCGCCGAGCCGTTTGCCAATCGTGATGGTGATAGCGATGATGGTGAGCCCGGGTGTGATTTGACACATCGCCAAAATGCGCGCGTAATCTTCGGCGGTGAGCCATTGTCGTTTGTGGATGAAATGTTCTTGGATGAGATACTGCACGACCGCGCCGCCGCCAAACGACGTGGCGCCGATGTGTAGCCAAGTCAAAAACAATGCGCTCAAGGTTGGGCGCGTCGTATGGATGGCAAGGGGTTGAGTTAGCATAATGAGGAAAAGAAGTATTCAGTGCGCCGTGCGCAGTAAATAGGCTCAGTAGATCCAGAATCGTGAGACCTGTCGGGTTTCGCTACGGAAAAAGGCTGTGCAGTTAGCGCGCATCCTGTTGCAGCAGCGCCCCATGTAATGCCAATAGCATCATGCCCAACACGCCCGCGAAAATCAGCACTTGTCCCACGCCCGTATAGACATCGCCAATCGCCAAACGCGCAATTGTCGTGAGCGGCGAAACGCCGAATAGAAAACCTGCCGCCATGCCGCCCGTCAACAACAGCGCGTAAACGAATTGCGCTTGCTCGCGGTTCTTGAACAAAATCGCCACAAACGCCGCCGCTGCGCCAAACATGCCCGCCAACAATCCTCCCATTGCGAGCAGTAGCGGGATATTATGTAATTCGGTGCGATTCAAAATCAACAAGCTCAACCACAACGCGCCTTGCAGCAGGGCGATGAACACAGCCGCTAAAATTTTCGCGCCCACAATCGCGCGCCACGACACGGGCGCGGATAAGAGCGTTTCCATCGTCTTGAGTTCAAACTCTTCGGTCAACGAATCCGCCACCAGATTGCCCGCGACGAACGCGGGAAAAAACAGCAACACCGGCAAAATCACCGAATACAAAAACTCGAACGTCGTCGGCGGCGCGCCCTGTAGCTCGGTATAACGCACCGTCAGACCGTTTTGCGCGCGCAACGCATTTTCGTATTGTTTGAGCGGTTCTTGCAAGATCAATTGAATCATGGCCGCGCGCGCTTCGGCGCGCGGCACATATAGACGCAGCTGCATGATGCTGTTTTCCGCGCGCGGCGCGAGAATCAGCGCATCAATTTTATTTTCCTGATAGCCGCGCTGTGCGTCCTCCAAATTTTCAAACGCCACGACGCGCAACCCGCGCGCTTCTAGCAAGGGCGTCAACGCCGCGCTCGCTTCACCCGTCACGCCCACACGCAAATTTACGCGCACGCTCGTCGTGACCGAGTCGGGGTCGTACAGTGAAAGCAGACTCAGCAGCAATGCGGAGGAAAACGACGCGATAAACAATTGAATTGCAAACGCAATCAAAATCGTGCGCTCGCGCGCGACGACGGCTATCTCGCGTTTCACCAATGCCCAAAATGGGTTCATTGGACGCCTCCCAAAATGGCGACATTATACAGCGTATGCAAAATGATTCCGCCCGCCAGCGCCCACCCATAATGCGGCCGCCAGCGCGCATACACCAGCGTCACCAAAGCCGTAAACACAAAATGCGCGGCGAGCGGCGCGAGCAAGAAACCGGTATTGAATAGCGCCGTCGCCAGAAACGCTTGCGAAACGATGGCAACCGAAACCAGCGTCAATAATTTTTCGCCGACCAAAAACCCAAGCGCAGACAAGAACGCCAGCCACACGATGCGCCGCCATCCCCGCGCCTCGCCGCGTTCGATGAGGACCGCAATGCCCGCTGTCTTCACCACTTCTTCGATGGCCGCCGAGGTCAATAGCGCCGCGCCAATCATGGCGCGCAACGGCAGATTCGTCGCCATTGCCAATAGAATCAACTGCGCGAGATACACCGCTGGAATCGCACCGAAACTCAAAAGAAAAATCGAGAGCGCGGGACGACGGCGCTCCATAATCCAATAGAGCGCGTCCGCCATTTTGCGCGTCAGTGAGTGAGAGGTAATCAAAAATTCTTCGTGCAACAACCGCGACGCGACATACAGGGTGACCGCAAAAACCAAAACCATCGGCGCGGTGGGGAAAAGATATGTTTGTAAACTGATGGCTTCGCCGCGATACATTTTCACTGCCAGCGTCAACGGCGACATGTACGCCAAGTCGCTCAAGTCCGTAAACATGGCGGGAAACACCAAATACACGGCTGTCACGGTCGTGACCAACATAGCGATAAAGGTCGTGTCTTGGAACGTGCGATAAAACAGCGGCACCATCAAGTAAATGGCAAAAATAAACAATGCGGTCGGGGCGAAAATTGCCAGCGCCAAAGCGACAGGCGCGCGCGTCAAGAGCGCCAAGCCCACCGTCGCCACCAGCGCAAACACGAGATAGGGCAGCATTTTGCCTAGCACGATTTGAAAGGGCGTAATCGGCGCCGACAATAACAGCGTCAACCGCCGATTGATTTTCTCGTCCATGAAACTGCTGACAAAGAAAATGCTGATAAACGTCAAGGGCAAGATGTACAAAAACGCAACAAGCACTTGGCCAAACGGCGTCGGCGGCGTTTGCAAAGAGGGGATGAACGGTTCGGGGGGGGTGTCGTTGGCGGCGTCAAGGTAATGGACTTGGACGCGCAGCGGAAACGCGCGCGTAATTTCTTGTGTCGCCGCCAGTTCGATGATTTGCTGTTTTGCCAGATAGCGTTTGAGCGCGCCGACCGCGTATTGAGATTTATTGTCCGCGCGCGTTCGCACCGCGCCGCCGTCCACCACCACATCTACCGCGCGTGATTCGAGCAGCGCGGGCGCAGACGCCGCATCCACCGACTGGACGACGAAGCGGCTGTCGCGAATGTCTGCCGCATCGCTCATAACGCCCACGCGATACAAGCCATAACCCAGTGTCATGGTGTCGCGCGAAGCAAACGCTAACGCGCCCACCATGCCGAGCAAAAGCAAAAACGCTAACGGCGAAACGCCGCCATGAAAGCGTTGGCGCAAGCGCGACACTTCGCGCCACGCGATCGTCCACACTTGTTTCATTGCAAAATCCTCTCAAATTACTGATTTTACGGATTTGAGTTAAACTGTGTCCATCGGCTCTATGATTCACCTCACCCATGTCACCAAACGCTATCACGATTTTCTCGCGGTGGACGATTTGAATTTTCAGGTCGCACCAGGCGAAATCGTCGGCATTATCGGGCACAATGGCGCCGGCAAAAGCACGACGCTCAAGATGATTGCAGGCTTGATCAAGCCCACACACGGCACGGTCTATCTGGATGGGCGCGATATTCAAAAACACGGCAGCGCGTTGAAACGCCAAATCGGTTACTTGCCCGAAGAAAGTCCGCTGTACGAAAACATGAGCGCGCGGCAATATCTGTTGTTTTTTTCGGAATTGTACGCCATGCCCCGCGCCGCCGCGCGCACGCGCATTGACGAATTGTTGACCTCGCTCCAGCTCCAAGACCCCGACCAATTGATTGGCGAATATTCCAAAGGCATGAAGCGCAAGGTGGCGATTGCGCGCGCGCTACTGCACGACCCTGCGCTGTTGATTTTGGATGAACCCAATTCGGGGCTCGACCCGCTCACGTCGTTTTTCATCATCCATTATCTCACCTCGCTCAAACATTCCGCCAAAACGATTTTGCTCAGCGCGCACAATTTGTTTCACGTCGAATCGGTGTGTGACCGCGTGGCGATTATCAAGAATGGCAAACTGCTTGTGTTCGACACGATGGAAGCGCTGCGCGCGAGTTTGGGCAAACGCGAGTATCAAATCATTTTTCGCGCCGACGAACCGCTCGACTATGCGCGCCGCGACGGCAATTACGTATATCACACCCACGAGCTGGACGCCATCGCCACACTGCTCGAAACCATTTCCGCGCGCAAATGGACCCTCATTAATCTCTCGGTCCAAGAATCCGCGCTCGAAGAAATCTACGTCAAACTCATGACGAGGTAAAACTGAGCTTGGGCGTACAGTCCACAACGAGAAGACTAACAAATTAGGTGACTCTCCTAGGAGTTATGCGGTTGGAACCATTCCACCGCGCAGAAGCGAAACGCACGAAGAAAAACGAAAGGTTCCTTCGCATCTGCGCGGTGGAATGGCGCAAGGTCTATCTCAGCTGTTCACCGTTCGCCGCCGCTGCTCGCCGTCAAGCGTTCTCCACACACCGCTTGAAAACCGCAGCGCGCACAACGCCCCGCGCGCTGATGGCTGCGATGCACGGCGCGCGCGCGCACAGCACGCTGCATGTCGCTCAAGAGCTGCAGCAATGCCGCGCGCAATGTCTTCGTAAACTCCACACGAAAGGTTTTGTCCCGATAGTGAATCAAGCCATAAGGCGCGGGGGCTGACAACACTTCTTCGACGAGCAAGCAGTACGCCGCAAGCTGCATCACGTGCGAGAGATACGGCGCAGCGGGTGCGTGGCGTGTCTTCACCTCGACGGGAATGAGGTTGCGCCCCTCGCGCACCAGATAATCGGGTTTGCCGACGAGTTGATAGGTGTTGGAGAACAACGGCTTTTCGTTGCGCTGCCACGCGCCCGTGTCCGCATACACGACCTCGCCGATGGGCAAGCCCGTTGCCTCGCGTCCGCGTCGTGCTTGTAACCAGAGGACGATGGCGGCGAGCAAGAGAAAGAAAAAAAGAAGAAAGAGGAGTTGGCTCATGGCAAATGGCAGATAGCGCATGGCTTACGGCGAATGGCAGATGGCGTATGGCGAGTGGATTCGACGACGGAACACAACGCGAAAACGGATAAACGGAACGCAATGGATGATGGATAGCTTCGACAACGGAAACTACACGGATAAACGGATACAAACGGATGGGTGCACCTCATCCGTTGTCGAAACTATCCGCTCATCGCCAATTGTATCGCCTCCTCCAGCACCAGACCGCGCCTATGATTCATTTTACCAACAACCACAACCACAACACCAACATCACCGCCGCCGCAATGAACAACACTATGCTCAGTTGCCGCGCGCGCACGGAGGCGATGACGCGCGCGCCATGTCGCTGATGCGCTTCGCTGCCTGCCTCCATCGCCGCTTGGTTTTGCGACTCGTAGCCTTCCATTTTCAATCGCCACGCCCGCGCGCAGAAAACGTACAACCCAATCTCCGAAGCGCGGATGATTTCGGTGGAACGAGAGTTATTCATAGTTCAGGTCAAGGTTGAAGGTTGAAAGTTGAAGGTTGAACTCTCAACCTTTAACTTTCAACCTTCAATGCTTTCATCAACTCCTCCTGCTTCATCACCATCGTCAAGTCGCCGCGTGTGCGCTCCAACACGCCGCGCACCATGTCGGCGGTGCGACGCAAGCCGCCCGTGATGGCGTCGGGAAAATCCACGACGACGAGCACGCTGAAGATGTCCTCCATCCATTGCAAGGTCGTCTCGGCTTCGCGTGTGCGTCCGAGCCGCATCAGGTCGAGCGCGTGACGGCGCAGCTCGCCCGCCGCTTCGCCCATCCCGTTCAAGTACGAATCGTATTCGACGCCGAGTGCGTCGGGATCGGGCAAGTCGTGACCTTGCACCAGCGCGGTTACGATGCTCGCCTCCGCAAACTCTTTGAGCGCGTCTTGCACGTAGCCTGCGTGATACAAGTCGGGATAATCCTTGACAGTTTCGCGCATCTCAGCTGCGACCGTGCGGGCTTGCTCAAGCAGTTTCGCCGCTTCAGCAAATTCGGCTCGGTGCGCCGCGCGAATGGTGTGCGCGCTGTGCTGCACGACTTTGCGGCTCGCGGCAAGCGCGCGTTCGCGCGCCGCGTTCTTCGTTTCGAGCGCGGCGATAATTTTCTGGGCGATGGTATCAAGTGTGGACATGATTCCCTCAGGTTGAATTCAACCCGAAGCCACAAAATCAACACAAAGCACACTAAGGAATTTTTCTTCGAGCTCTTTGCGCGTCTTTGTGTCTTGGTGTTGGAAATATATTCGGAAGATAATCGCAGCGATTATACACCGATTCTATCCGCACAACCGTGTGAAGGCGCGCGCCTGAAAAACAAAAAGTCCGATGATGATTCATCGGACTTTTTGTGTTGCTCAACCGTGAGCGTCATTTGCCTTTGCCCTTGCCGTTGTCGTTTCCCTTGCCTTTATCGTTGCTGTTCCCTTTGCCGTTGTTGCTCTGCCCTCTGCCTCGGTCATTGTCGTTGGAGCGCGACGGGTGATGGCTATCGGTCGAATCTGTGCCTTTACCGCTGACCGCCTGCCCCAGATTATTGCCTTTGCCCGGCCGCGCGCCGAGTTCTTTGTAAATCGGGCCCCAGCCTTTCGTTGCGCGCATGTCCGCAATTTCGTCCGGCGTTACGTTGGTCTGCTGCGCCAATCGGAAAATCCGATAGACGTTGCCCCAACCCGTCGTCTTGCGAATCGCCATCACCTCGGACATTGTCACGCCAAAGACATCCATGATAGTTTCGGCGATTTTTGTTTGACCCGGCGCAGTGGGCGAAACAGGCGGCGTGGCCGTGACTGTGGGCGTGATGGTCGTTTGCCGCTGTGGCGCGCCGCTTCGTTGCAGCGCGCCTTCCTCAGGCGCAGCCCACGCTACCGCGCTCATCAATCCCACCGCCAGCACACAGCTCAGAATGAAAGGCAAAATTTTGCGCGCCATTTTCAATCTCCACAAATTAAGGTAGAATGCGTTTCCGCTTATTCATTATAACGCATTCGCGCGTTGCAATGATACGGGATAATTCTCCTATGTATGGGTATCGCTTTGAAACCGCTCATCATGCTCGCCAATGACGACGGCATTCACTCGCCGGGACTACTGGCGTTGGCGCAAGCCATCCAACCACTTGGCGAGTTGCTCATCGTCGCGCCGCGCCATCAACAAACGGCGATGAGCCGCAGCTATTTACAACACGCAGGCGCAACCGCGCAGCATACACTCATGGTCAATGGCGTTGCGCTCACCGGTTACTCGCTTGAAGCGACGCCCGCGCAAGTGGTGCGGCATGGCTTGTTGCGTTTCGCGTGGCGTCAACCCGACTTGCTCATCGCGGGCATCAACTATGGGGAGAATGTTGGCTCTGGCACCACGGTCTCTGGCACAGTAGGCGCGGCGTGGGAAGGCGCGAGTGCAGGCATTCCCGCCATCGCACTCTCGCTCGACGTTGACCTCGCCCATCATTATCAACACAGCGACGAAGTGGACTTCAGCGCCGCCGCGCATGTGGCGCGTCTCTTTGCCACAGCGCTGTTGCGACAGCGCTTGCCTGTGGGCGTGCAGCTGCTCAACATCAATGTGCCTGCCCATGCAACCTCGCACACACCCTGGCGCTTGACGCGCGTCGCGGGTTACTCGCATTATCATTCGACTGTCGAGACAACCGAAGCGGGCGACAAAATCATCAAGGGCTATCATCGTCAAATTGATTGGTCGCAAGTCGAATCCGATACGGACATCTATGCGTTGTTCAAAGACCAGGTGGTATCCGTCTCGCCATTGACGATTGACATCAGTGCGCGCACGTCGTGGCGCGAATTGCAAAAACACCTACCTGTGCCTGCAGGTCAATTTATGCGTTATCATACGGCTTCGTTCAAGGCGGAGAATGCCGCGCCGACACAAATGCTCAAGCCGATTGAGTCGAATGAGTTGCGCCGCCTGAGTCGCGCGTATGGCAAGCCGCAACGCATCGTTGTCTCGCTTGCTGAGTCGCCGCTCAAACCATTCGGACCATTCATGCCAACGTCGCTCGCCTCCGCCATTACCGAAAAGGGCAATCGGCGCGGCGAGGTCGTGATGGCGATTCGGCTGCGCGTTGACAAATTTTTGTTACACACGAAAGATTTTTATCCGCGCAACGTGTTCCGTCTGCCGAGCGGCGGCATTCATCCTGACGAGTCGGTAGAAGATGCGTTGTGGCGCGAGGTCGCAGAAGAGACGGGCTTGACTGTGCGCGTCACGCGCTTCGTCGCGCTGCTTGAGTATGAGGTCGCGGGCGCGCGCGACCCTTTTGTATCGTATGTCTTTTTGTTGGACAGCGATGCGAGCAAACCAGTCGCGCAAGACAGCAAGGAACGTATCACGGCGTTCAAGACCGTTGCGCCCTCTCGCTTGCGCGCCATCGCCAAGCAACTGCGCGCGCTCAAAGGCGATTGGCGCGCATGGGGCGAGTTTCGCGCAGCGGCGCATGAGGTCGTGGCGGCGGCGGTGAAGGATGAAAGCAGAAGAAGTAAAAAGTAGGCAGTAAAAGAAAAGGGGAAAGAGAAAAGAGTAAACAGTAGGGAGTAAAAAGAAAGAGGAAAGATGGAGATAGATATAGGCATGAGATGGAAAGCAGAAGGCGAAAACAGGAGGATGCGCGATGAGCATGAAGTTGTTGACGATTGGACATAGCAATCATAGCCTCGACAAGTTTATCCATTTATTGAACGAGAACCGCGTGATGACGTTGGTGGATGTGCGCACGGCTCCTGCGAGCCGCTATAACCCACAATTCAATCGCGGCAATTTGGAAAATGTGTTGCCCCATCAGCACAACATCCAATACGTATTTGCGGGGCAATACCTCGGCGGGCGTCCATCGGATCCATCATGCTACAAGAGCCGTGTGTTGCCCGCCGAGGGCGTGGACTTTTTGCATGAAGTGGATTATCCCGCCGTGATGGAGAGGGCGTGGTTTCGCAAAGGCATCGCGCGCTTGCTCGAACTCGCCGACGAGCAGACGACGGCGATTATGTGCAGCGAAGAAGACCCGGCGCAGTGTCATCGCCATCACCTCATCGCCAAGTATCTCATGCAGCATTATCCTGACGTGAGCGTACGACACATTCGCGGCGACGGTGCAGTGTATAGCGCCGCGGCGATTACGGTATCGGTGGACGATGTGGATGCAGAACAGTTGTCGTTGTTATGAGTAACGATTTCTCCTAAACACAAAGGCGCGAAGCTTCACGAAGAACACAAAGTTCTTTATTCCTTTAGGGGGATGGCGTCCTTTGTGTTTCCTTTGTGACTTTGCGTTGAAAATTTTTGATGAAACTCTACACCATCGGCTTCACGCAAAAAAGCGCGGAGATATTTTTCGGTTTATTGCGTGCGCAGGGTGTGCAACGGCTCGTGGATATTCGTCTTCGTCCGCATGGACAATTGGCGGGCTTCGCGCAAAAAAAAGATTTGCCTTACTTCTTGCGTGAACTGGCTGCGGGCTGCGCGTATGTCCATCTGCCCTTGCTCGCGCCGACGAAAGACATTTTGAGCGGCTATCGCAGGAGTGGCGATTGGGCGGCCTACGTCGCGCGCTTCGAGCAGTTGATGGACGAGCGCGATGTGCCTGCGGCGCTGGAGCGTGCGGAGTTTGAAATGATGGCGAGTTGTTTGTTGTGCAGCGAAGCAACGCCTGAGCAATGCCATCGCCGCCTCGTCGCGGAACGTTTGGCCGCGCATTGGGGGAACGTGGAAATCACGCATTTGTAAGCCAAGTTTGCAACTTGGCTGGGCAAGTTAAAAACTTGCCCTACAAGGATAGGGTCATGAAAAAATCTATCATCATCACCGACCTGACGCGGATGCAAAACAACCGTGTGTGCGTCGCGGGTGTGGAAATTACGCATTTGTAGGATAAGTTTGCAACCTGGCTGGGCAAGCGCCCAACTGGTTGGGGCAAGTTAAAAACTTGCCCTACAAGGATAGGGTCATGAAAAAATCTATCATCATCACCGACCTGACGCGGATGCAAAACAACCGTGTGTGCGTCGCGGGTTACGACACGACGGGCAGCTGCATTCGTCCGGTGTTGCCGCCGCCCGGCATCCTCGAACATCATCTGTCGTGGCAAGGGCGCGTCGTCGTCTTTCCGTTTGCGTTGGTCGAATACGATTTCATTCAGAAAACGCCGCAACCCCCGCACACGGAAGATTATCGTTATGACCCGCGTCATGTGCGCTTGGTGCGCCGTGCGGACGACGCGCAAAAACGGGAGGTGCTGAATCGTTCGACGTTCGCGAGCGTGAGCGCGATTTTCGAGCAGCCAATTTTGCAGGGGCTAGGTCATTATGTGATGGATGGCAAGGGCCCGCGCTCACTTGGCACGGTGCGCCCCAAGCAAATCCTCAAGGTGATGTATGCGTTGGGCGAGCGGGGACAATGGCAGTATCGGCTCAATTTTGTGGATGGCGCAAATGTGACTTACTGGTTCACCATCACCGACCTTGCGTGGCGTTACTATTGCGACCGTCAACGCGATGCGAGGCAAGCACCCGACCACATCGCCGCGCAGCTCACGGCGACTTTGCAAAACAGCGAAGTCTATATCCGTATGGGGCTCGCACGGCAGTGGGAAAAATATCCTGACCGTTGCTTCTTGCAGATCACGGGCGTCCACACGTTCCCCGATTATTTGCAAGGCAAGACGTTTGCGGAGCTTGCGCCGACGCAGTGAACAGCGAACAGGGTTCAGTGTTCGCTGTTCAGTATCTGCTTGCCAATAGTCTCAAGCATTACCCATCACATTTCACGCATCAAGATTCTATGTCATTGCCCACCCCTGCACTTGAAGCGGTTATTCATCACTACTTGGGGCGTACCTTCCCCGCCGCCGCGCTCGTTATTCACATCAACAACCAAGAGATTTATGCTCGCGCGTTTGGTTGGCTTAACCCTGATGCGACCGCCGAAGCGACGAGGCGACCATCCTTCGACTACGCTCAGGACAAGCCCGACCAAGCGACTCTTTTCGACCTTGCCTCCGTCACCAAGTTGTTCACCGTCACCGCATTCATGACGTATGTCGAAGAAGGAGGCATTACACTTGACCAGCCTGTGTGTGAAGTGTTGCCAGAGTTCGTCGGCGCGCGGCGCATCACACCGTATCCACATCCGTTGAAACCCGGCGAAGTCGTCGCCGTCGTGCCAGCCACACAAGAAACGGTGGAGGCGGGGCGCGTGACGTTTCGGCATTTGCTCGCGCACAGTTCGGGCTTGCCTGCCTGGTTGCCGCTCTATCGTGAAGGCAGTCGTGAACGTGCGTATCAAATGGCGTTGCAGAGCGAGTTTGCTTATCCGATTGGTGCGCGCGTCGTGTATAGCGACATCGGCTTGATTTTGTTGGGCTTGGCATTGGAGCGCATTACGGGGCAACGGCTCGATGCGATTGTGCATGAGCGTGTCACGCAACCATTGGGCTTGCAGAGTATCATGTACAATCCAACGCAGGACCCGCGAGGTCTGCATCCTGAGCTTGTCGAAGGACGAGACCTCGCAGGTCCGGGCGTTCTCAATATCGCCCCCACCGAAATTTGTGCGTGGCGCAAGCGGAGGCTCGTTGGCGAAGTGCATGACGAGAATGCGGGTGGGATGGAGGGCGTAGCGGGACATGCGGGCTTGTTCGGCACAGCGCGCGATGTCGCTGCGTTGGGGCAGCTGTATTTGCGCGGCGGCGCGCCGTTGTTGCGACGTGAGACAGTGCGGGAGATGACACGGTTGCACGCGCATGATGGCGATGTGCGGCGCGGCTTGGGCTTCGCGCTCTGGTCGCCTAACCTCGACGCGAGCAGCAACCCATTCTCGCCGCAGACGTATGGACATACGGGTTTCACAGGCACGTCGTTATGGATTGATCCGATTCACGAGCTCGTCGTCGCATGTCTCACGAACCGCGTGTACTATGGACGCGACAACGCGGATGATCTGGCGCGGTTTCGGGTAATGTTGGCGCAAGCGATCGCGGGAAGCGAGTGAGCGAGTAAACAAAACCTGTGGTGTTTAAACACGAAGCCACCAAGAAACACAAAGAACACAAAGCATGTGAAACTTTTCTTTGTGGCTTTGTGAGTCTTTGTGGTTTTGTGTTGAAGATGCTTCTAATTGGTATGCAATTATTATGAGTCACGCTACAGATTTATTTGAGGGGCGCGAGCTGCTGCTCATCATGGATGGCTATTGAGGTTTCTGAGCGCGTCAAGCGGATTGGGTGCGCGCCCATGACGTGAACCGCCGTGTGCGGGTCGTGCCAAATCAACTGCTTGGCTTGCGCGAGCGTGTGAAGCTCTCACAGGCTGAAGTAGATCGTGCCGTGTGGGTGGTGACGCGCGCTGGCGAGTATTACGCAGCGGCGGCGGCTATCAATCGTGTGCTGCAAGAGCTGCCGCATTGGCGTTGGCTCGCGCGACTGTATGCCTTGCCTCTCATCAAACCGCTTGAAGATTGGGCGTATGCGTGGCTTGCGGCGCATCGCCATCAGCTGGCGCGTTGGTATAGCGCAACTCCAGAGTGTGAGCGCGCGGGGGTGAGGTGTGTAGGCGAAGGAGAATGAAATTTATGATCATGGAATACTCATACTCACATGCTTGAAAAACCCGATTTTTCAGACGAAAACATCGTCGCTGGATTGCGGGACGACTATGGATTGCTTGTCGTCCAAATCACTTTTCTGCCGCCCGGCGCCGACACGAATACAGCCGTCTATCGCGCCGTCGCAGCGGATGGAACGCCTTACTTCGTGAAATTGCGACGAGGCAACTTTGATGAGCTGTCTGTGAAGTTACCAAAGTTTTTGAGCGACCAAAACATCAGGCACATCATTCCTCCAACGACAACGAAGGCCGGGCAACTCTACGCGCCTCTGGGCGACTTCAAATTGATCCTTTATCCTTTCGTGGAGGGCCGCGATGGCTATGTGGTCAAGTTGTCGGAGCGACATTGGCGCGAGCTGGGCGCTACCCTCAAACGCCTTCACACGACGGTTATGCCTCCCGCGTTAAAGCGCCACATCCAACAGGAGACCTATACTCCGCAGTGGCGCGCAACCGTGAGGACGTTTTTGGAACGTATTGAGAGTGAAACTTATGCTGACCCCATTGCCAGCGAATTGGCTGCGTTTCTGCAGGCGAGACGCGACGAGCTGCTCGCACTTGTCGCGCGCACGGAACGGCTCGCTCTAATGCTACAAGCACAGCCGCCCCAATTGGTTTTGTGTCATTCGGATATACACGCAGGCAACATACTCATTGATGTCAACGAGTCGCTCTACATCGTAGATTGGGACAATCCCATCCTCGCTCCGAAAGAGCGTGATTTGATGTTCATCGGCGGCGGTCAGGGTTTCGTTGGGCGCACAGTGCGCGAGGAAGAAGCTCTGTTCTATCAAGGTTATGGTCAAGCGCAGATTGATTCCATCGCCTTGTCGTACTATCGTTATGAACGCATCATTCAAGATATAGCCCTCTTCTGCGAGCAAATTTTTCTAACCACTGATGGCGGCGCAGATCGAGCGCCAGCGCTGCACTACCTGCAATCGAATTTTCTGCCCAACGGCACGCTAGCGATAGCCTATCAATCTGATCAGACACTTCAGGAGCATGAATGACTGACATGACAGCACAATTGAATATCTGGCTGCAACGGCTGCGCGCCATCGCCATGACTGGGTTGGCGTTTGAGCCGTCGGTGTATGACCGTGAGCGTTACGAGGAGATCTTGAAGGTCGCAACCGAGATGGCGGCGACGACGAGCAATGGACAAGCTGATGGACAATTATCCAACGCCCTGTACGAACGATGGCGTCAGGAAGTGGGTCAACGCGAGAAAGGGTACGTCACGCCGAAGGTCGGCGTGGGCGCATTTGTCTTCAACGAGCGCGACGAAATGTTGTTGATCCAACGCGCGACGGGTTTGGTTGGTTATTGGTCTTACGTGACGGGCTGGGCAGACGTGGGTTACGTCGCCGCGCAAATTGCCGTCAAAGAAGTGCTAGAGGAAGCAGGCTTGCAGGTAACGCCATTGCGCCTGGTCGCCGTCTATGACAGCGTACGACGCACGCCGCCGCTCGTGGACAATCATTTTTGGAGTTTGGTGTTTTATTGTCGTCTTGATGGGGGAACGCTCAACCGTCATCCAACAGAGACGTTAGACGCAGGATTTTTTGCGCGCGACCAATTGCCGCAACCCTTGATACGCGGCGGGCATTTGTGGGTTGACCATGCGTTTGCCGCGCATCAGGGCGAATTGCAGGAGGTGTATTTTGAAAAGCCGTGAAGAGAGCAAACGAGGAGATGAGGAGCAAGAGGCGAGAGATGCAGAGGGAAAAACAACCCCGTTTTCACATCATCGTGAAAACGGGGTTTCTGCATTTCAAGCCCAGTGCTGACCGCCGAGCGACTAGATGCGTCGCCCATAGGGTCCCTGGCGGAAGATCCACCAACGCGGCGCGTGCGCTTTCGGATGGCCGTCGGCGGCGAGAAGCGGCTGTGTAGATTCAGAGCCTGGCTCGCCTATATGCACTTCTAAGACGTGCTTACACGCGCATTCAGGACAATTGTCATCGGGGGGCACCACAAATGTCTCAAGACAGCGCACACATTTGTAATAGATGTGTTCATCCATCGCCTCTCCTTCAGACGTTCCAAACGGGACGTCTCTACACGGTTGATCATCGCGTCCATGTTACTTGAGGTGTGCGCGAGTGTCAATCGCCTTTCAATACTGAATAACCGAATGAATATCGTACGCCGATAGCTTGGCGCGTCCGTGCAGAAATTTCAATTCGATAAGAAACGAAAGCCCCGCCACTTTGCCGCCCAGTCGCTCGACGAGTTTGACGGCGGCACTGGCAGAACCGCCTGTCGCAATGAGGTCATCCACGATAAGCACTTTTTGACCGGACTTGATGGCGTCGGTGTGCATCTCCAACGTCTCTGCGCCATATTCGAGCGTGTACGACTCGTTGATTTTTTGCGCGGGTAGTTTGCCCAACTTACGCACAGGCACAAAACCCGCGTTCAAACGAAACGCAGCGGGCGCGCCGAAGATGAACCCGCGCGATTCAATCGCCGCAACGAGTTCGATGCCCTTGTCGGCGAACGGCGCGGTCAATTGCGCGATGGCGTCAGTGAAGGCAGATCCTTCTTTGAGCATCGTCGTAATGTCTTTGAACTGAATTCCTTTGACGGGAAAATCAGGAATGTTGCGAATCAACGCCGCTAAATCCATAAGACTCCTTTGCTGAATCGAAATGAGTGTGCTTGCTAAACGCACAGCATTATAAAAGCGTCGTATGGGGCTGACAAGTTTATGAAAACTAGAACGCGCGCCCTGAGGGGTTTTGCATTTTGTGTTTTTGGCGCAACGCCATAATCGTAGTAGCATTGCCCCCGCAAAATCTATGAGTATTCCATGCTAAACATCCTGACAGCGCAGTTCGCAGTGTCGAAGGATACATTGGCTACCAAGTTCGCATGGTTCGACGCCGCACCGCAAAAACGCTGTGCGCTGTCACCAGGCTAGTTTCTTTTGAAGGAATCCCATGCCCAAACAACCTATCTCGCTGGCGGATCTTGCCAAGCTCAAGCTCGTCGGCGACCCCAACCTCTCGCCCGATGGCGCACGCGTGGTCTATACCCTCAAGATCACCGACGTCGAAAAGAACAAATACTTCACACAGCTCTGGCTTGCCAATATGAATGATGGCGTGCCGCGCCAATTCACGTTTGGCGAGGTGAGCGATACCTCGCCGCGCTGGTCGCCCGATGGTCAAACGATTGCGTTCATTCGCACCAAGGACAAGAAAACGCAAATTTGGCTCGTGGCGGCGAATGGCGGCGAACCGCGCCAACTCACCACACTCCCCGAAGGCGGCATTAGTGAATTGTGTTGGTCGCCTGATGGCGCGTGGCTCGCTTTCGCGTTTCGCCCGACCCATGCAGCTTGGACGCGTGAGGCTGCCAAGAAACGCGAAGAGAACGGCCAGTCCAATCCGCCACGCGTCATCACGCACGTGCGCTATCGCATGGATGGCGAAGGCTTTCGTGATGAACGACAGCATCTATGGGTCTGCGAGGTAGCCACAGGGCAAACCACCCAAATCACCAAAGGCGATTACGACGACTTTTCGCCCGCGTGGTCGCCCGATAGCGCAACCATCGCGTTCACCTCGAATCGCAGCGCCGATCCCTATCGCATGATGGAGCGTGTGGACATTTGGCTCGTCGCGGCGCGCGGCGGCGCCATCAAAAAAGTTGCGACGCCTGTCGGTCCCAAAGGCTCGTTAGCATTCTCGCCCGACGGCAAGCGCATCGCCTATTACGGCGCGCAAACCACCGAGCCATGGAAACCACATAATGATCGTTTATGGGTTGTCTCGCTTAATGGTCGTGATGCGCGCAACCTCACTGATTCGTTTGATCGCACGATGGGCGATGCGACATTGGGCGATGTCCGCGAGGGGGGGTGCCTGGGGCCCACCTGGTCAGGTGACGGCAAGCAGATTTTCGTATTAGTAAGCGACACGGGCAGCTGCCATCTTTATGCGGTGGATGTTGCTCAGGCAAAAATGACTGCGCTCACGAAAGGCGCGCTGGATGTTTCGGCGTTCAGCGCCGATACGCGCGGCGCGACGTTGGCATTGTTGATTGGCGAACCGACACGCCCGATGGAGATTCACGTCGGCAAGGTGCAGAATGCGAAACTCGCGTTGAAGCCGCTGACGCATGCCAATGCCGAGTGGTTGCGGAGTGTGCAAATCGGCAAACCGCAGGAATTCTATTTGAAGCAAGCGGATGGTGCGACGATACAAGGCTGGGTCATTCGCCCGACCAATTTCAAAGCGGGCAAAAAATATCCAGCGTTGTTGTATGTGCATGGGGGACC
>CAZDYP010000056.1:0-14988 GCA_964509505.1 uncultured Anaerolineae bacterium
CTCGTGGCGCCAATTGTGGGCGCGGCGCCGCTGAGAACGAGGGTGGTCGTCAAGCCGCTGCTCGCCGTCGCCGTGAAGCTGCCTGTGATGTAGCGTAAGCCTTGTTGCATGAAGTCGTATTGATAGGGCCACCAAGCCGCGAGGCCTGGCGGAATCGTGTTGACGATGGTGTAGGTCACGATGTCGCCGATACGTAGATTGTTCGTCACGCTCGTCGCGGGGTCAACGAACTTGTTGGTTGCGATGCGCGCGGGCGTGATGCTGCGCGTCGCCGTGAGCGTGTAGGTGCGTTCGTCGGGGTTATCGCCCGGCGTCGAAGTGGCTGTCGTTGTGACGACATTGGTGAGAAAGACGGAGCCCGTGTTGGCGCTGGCGGCTGCGCCTGAGATGTGCGCCGTGTAGGTGAGGATGGTTGCAGGGTTCGGCGGCGTCGGACCAATCGCCGCGAACGTCCAGGTGATGATGGTCAGATCGCCGACGGTTGCGCTGGCGCCGCCGCTGCCAATGGAGTCGAGGATGATGACTGACGGCATCACGTCGGTGATGATGGCGTCGTACGCCGTGACCACCCCTGTATTCGTTACCGTCAACGTATAGATGAGCGGTGAGAGCGCCGTCAGATTTTGCGTGATGTTGACGGACTTCGCCAGCGACAATGCAGGTTCGACGATGTCCACGCGCCCCGTGTCGGTGAAGATGTAGTTGCGCCCCAAGTCGGTGTACGTCAGCGTGATGATGTTCGTGCGCTGGGTGCCCGTCAGGTTGCTTGGAATGTTCAAGACGACGGCCGTGATGGTGATAGCGATTTGCACCGCGCCTTCCCAATCGCCCAAGCGCCAAATGAGGTCGCCTGATTGTTTGAACGTCGGGCTGATGGTCGGCGTGGATGAGATAATGGAGAATGGACCTCCAGCGCTGGTATCTATATCGTAAATGGCGCTGAGTGTGGACGACACGTACCCAATGCCCGTTGGCAATGAGTCGGTCACGACGAGGAATTGATAGGTGTCGCTAATTGAAGGCAACGACGCGGCGATGGTGAAAACGATAGTGCTGCCAATGGTTGCCGTTTGCACTTTGGGTCGCTTGCTGAACTCGCTTTCCAACGTGACAAAAGCCGTGTCCGCACTCGTGCCGTACGTGCAGCCGGCCGCACAGCTGCCGGCGACTTGCACGGAATCGGTGTGGAAGCCGCCGGCCGCCACCGTCGCCGTCACTTGCGCCGTCCAAGCTTGATTCACAGCTAATGTGAATGCAGGCGACCACACAATCGTATTGCCTGTCACTGTCGGCGTGTTCACGCCTGTGGGGAACGTGCCTTGTGATGCGCCGAAGCTGCCGAAGCCAATACCAATCAAGTCTGTGACAATGATGCCCGGCGCAACGGCGCTGCCTGTGTTCGTGACGCGAATCGTCCACGTCACCACGTTGCCGATGTCTGCAGATTGCTGCACAGGCGATTTGGTGACGGCGAGCTGTGGCACGCCAACCGTCAAGTTCGAACTACCCGTTCCCGTGTAGGGACCTGTCGCCGTACACGTATCTTCATAGCGAATCGCCAGATCGTTCGCAAAGTTGCTGACGTTGGCGCAAGCGCCTGTGGTCGCCGTGTTCCGCACCGTGAACACGATGAGCGTCGAACCCGTCGGCAAGCTGATGCCGCCCGTCCACGTCCACGTCAACACGGTTGAACCTGTGAGCGGTTGCGTCGTCGGCGAGACGGTCGAGGTGATCATCGCTTCAAATTCATAACCGCTCGGCAAGGTGTCGGTGAGCGTCACGTCGTAAGCGGGGGGCCCATCGTTGTTGAGCGTCAACGTGATGACGCCGCCGCAAGTGCTCAGCGAGGCATTGGAAGCGAGCTGGATGTAGTTTGGACGCGTGCGCCAATCGGCGGTGTCTATGACGGGTTCGCCGAGACACACGCTCGTGCCCGTGCAAGCGTAATTCGCCGCTGCATAGTTGGTCGCCAGCAACGCGCACGTCAGGCTGTCCGCCGTGCCTGTGATGTAGAAATAGCGGGTCGAGCCGGGTGTTAATGTCATGCCGCCGCTAAAACCCCATGAGACGAGGCTGCCCGTAATCGTGCCGGTTGGTTCAATCGCCGTGATGATGTAATTGGCTGGCACCACATCGGTGACGAGCAGATTGACCACCGCCGCCGCCGCCGCCGCATTCGCCACCGCGATTTCCCACACGACGACATCGCCCGCGCTCGCAAACGTCAATTCAGAGAAGGCTTGTCCCGTCGTCGCGTTGCGCCCGCGCTTGTTGACGCTCAATTGTGGCGTATCCACGATCAAGTTGTGCGACGACTCTTCGGACGACAACAACGAACCGCACACATCTTCGGTATGCACGTTAGAGGCAATCGCCGCGCTGAGGCTGGCGCAATCGGTGTTGACGTTGAAGCGAATGATGATCTTGTCTGTGGCTTCGCGTTGCGCCAACGCCAGATATGGCAGCGTGCCGGTCAGATATTGCGCGATGTCCCATACGAGAATTTGCGAGCTGCCGCTCAGAATCACCGTTGGCGTGAAGGGAATGTTGGCGATGCTTGAGATGACCTGTCCCGCGAAGTTCGTCACCGTGACGCGCGCGGTTTGCGTGACGAAGGACAAGTTGGTGATGGTGTCGGAGATGACGTAGCGGAACTGTTCGGTTTGCGGTGAGGCGTTCTTCACGATTAACTCAATCTCGCCGATGTTGCACAATGGCAGATTCGCCGATTGGTTGTTGCTCGTCAGCAGATATGGGATGCCTCGAATGAAGGTGACTTGGTCTTGTTGCCGTCCACCGCACGCACCGCCCACTGAACCGCACTCGGTGAACAGCGCGATGTCCACTTGCGATGGCGAGAGACATGCGACGACGCTCGACTCGACATCGAACTGCACGCGCGTGCCGGTCGGCAACGTCGGAATCGTGTAGGTGACGACGATGCGCCCGCCCGCTGCCGTGCCTGTCACAATCGTAATCGCCGCGAGTTGCGCGGCTGAGAGGCTCGTGCTTGTGATCACGGTTGTCACATAGGTATGCCCAGACGGCAGCGTGTTCGTCACGATGGCGTTGGTCGCGGTGGCTGTGCCATCGTTGCTCACGTAGAAGCGCCACGTCGCCGTCTTTGTGTTTAAGATATATTGGTCGGGCGTCGTAAACAGCGAAATATTTGGCGTGTTCATCGTCACGCTGTCGGTGACTGTTTGCCCATGCGTGGTGCCGCAACGGTCGCTGAAACTGAGTAACCCGATGAATGGACCGGTTGCGCCACAAGGTCTGAACAGTGGGAAGGCAATGGTGCCTGTGCCGTTGGGATCGTAGGTGATGGGGAAGGTGAACGTCACGACGTTCCCAACTTGCGTGACGGTAGGCGTTTGTCCCGCGAACACGCCACCCAACACGTATGCCGTCGATGTGAAGATGTCACTTGAACCTGCGGTGAAGCGCACGACGATGCGATCGCCAATGGTGTTATTGATGAGGTCGTTCACGGTCAGCGTCACCGTCGTGACTTGACACGTATCAATCGCGCTGGGCGACACGCTGAGGCTGAAGTCGTCGCGCTGCACGGTGAAGAACGCGCCGAACTGCGCGTCGAGTCCGCCGTCGCAGGCGGCATTGGGATTGCCGCCGAAGCGGAACTGCGAGAAGAGGAAGGCGGTTTGTTGGGCTACGTTATTGGCAAGCACATTGCTGCTTGCTGTCACTTGATAGGTGATGGTGAGGTTAGCCGTGCTGCTGAAGACGCCGATGCGACTGAGATTGAGGATGAGCGGCGTCGTGACGCCGAGCGTGATGGTGACATCGCTGGTGCGGTCAATGCCGTCCACGATGATCTGCACGGTGCCAGGCACGACGCTCAGTTGCCCATTGAAGGAGCCTGCGCCAAGTGTGTCGGTGAAAATCGTATTCGACCACGTAATGCCTGTGCCGATGCGGATGACGTTGCTCACGACTTGCGTCGCGCCGGGTCCGCATAGTTCAATGGTGGAGATGGTCTTGGTGAAACCGTTTGCGCCGCCCGCAAAGTCTTGAATGTAGGTGGTGAGCTGCGCGTTGTCCGTCAGCGAACATTGCGGACAGAAGTTGGCGGTCGCTGTCACGACATTGTTGAACGAGTTGCCCGCGCCGCAGTCACCTATGGTGGGCACTGTCGCCGTGATGATGAGGGTCTGGGTGTAATTGCCTGTGCCTGAGGTAGGCACATTCCAACGGATCGTGTTGCCAACGAGTGAGAGCGTGCCTGTGGTCGCCGTCGCGCTATTCAGGGTCAGATTCGACGGCACCACATCGGTCAAAGCAATGCCGTTCATATTCTGTTGATTCGCGCCTGCGATGGTGACAGTGTATGTGAAGGTGTCGCCGGCATTCACCACCGTGGGCCCACTTTTCGTGACGTTCATGGTGGGCGCATCAGTCGCCAGATTCGTGGAGGTCGAACCAGCAGTGCTGGAGCCGGTCAGCAGCAAACATGCGTCTTGATAGACGGGTTGCACGCTCAAAGTCGCAGGTCCACTTTGACAGGCAAATCCTGTGGATTGCACGCTCAGTGTCAACGTGAGTGTTTCATTCTCACGAATGGTGCCGACGGGCAAGCCGCCTGTGTAGCTCAAGACGCTGCCCGCTTGCGTCCAAGACGATGAGAGGTTCGTCACGTTCAAGTTTGATGCGGACAGGTTCAAGCGGAGATTACGCGCGGTGCTGCCTGTGTTGGTCAAGGTGACGACGACGGTGGCGCTGAGAGCGCCGCAATATGATACGGAGGGCAATGGGCTAACTGTGACGGCGATGTTGGGATCCGCCAAGAGCAATGTCACATCCACGTCATCATGCACAGGGTTGCTCGCCGTGCCGGTGCCGTCGTTGTTGCCGAGTAACCACGCCGCTTGCACGGTATTCGTCAGATTCGTGCAAGAGACAATCGTGCCTTGCACGGTGTATGTTTGCGTTTGGTCGGCGGTCAGTGTGATTGCCGCTGGAGATGGGTTGACGCTGACGTTGGCATAGCCTGCCCCAATCGTCTCGGTGAAAATCCCGCTGTACACCGTGCCGAGACCCGTATTACGCAGTGTGACCGTCCACGATACGACTTCGCCGACGCGACCATCTTGTACCGCCGGCGATTTGGCGATGGTGAGGTTGCCGCGCACGGTGGCGACATTTTCAGTCGCGGTTTTGCAAACGGTGGCGGTGGGCGTGCCGCTTTGCACGCTTACGTTCAATGGCTGCCCCGAAGTCGCATTGACCGTCGTCCCGAGACGAAAGGTGAGCGTGAGCGTCTCGCCGGGTATGAGCGAGATTTGGGCGGTGGAGCCTGTCAACGACACCGTAGCTGGCGAACCAGTGCCTGTGTCAGTATAAGGCAACACGCCATCTTGGCTGCTGACGACGGTCGCAGAGTTGCCGATATAATAGAAGCCTGTGTTGGGCGCAATGAGCAAACTGACTTCGGTGGTGCTGAGCGTGCCGTTGTTTGTGACGGTCATGGTATAGACATCGCCTGTGGCGTTGCCCATACTCACGGAATAGGGTGGCGGCGTCAGCGCCATGACGAGATCGAAGGAGGGGGTACAACTGCCTGCTGCTGCTTGGGGACGTTCGGGACCACTGGTATTGGGAGCATTTGGAGGGTGAATATTGGATATTGGATGGGGGGATGGTGTGAACCATGACGGCAATACGTTAGAACCGAGCTGTGGCGCGGGAGTGTTGAACCATGACGGCAGGACGCTTGAGCCAAGTGGTGGCGCAGAGGCACTCGCAGCGGCATTGAACCAGGCGGGCAATAGACTCGAACCAAGTTGCGGCGCAGTAGCGCTGTCCTTTTCGGTGAACCAGCTAGGCAAGGTATCTGTGCCAAGCGACAGGTCCGACACACCGGGCGTTGCGGGTGTAACGTCCGCGGCCGCCGCAACGGATAGGAGCGGCAAAACGGGCAACAATGGATTTACAATCAATGCAATCGAAACAAAGAGATGTAGGCAGAAACGAACGTGTGTCAACATGGGTTTACCATCATCGTGAAAATATACGCGACTTGTGTCGCACACTACAAACTTAGGGTGCTGGCAAGATTTGCCGCACGTAACCGTCAATTTGTTCGGCGGACAGTTGCCCAATGTGTCGTGCGACGATGCGTCCCTGCGCGTCGAGGAAGAACGTCGTCGGGAAGCCACGAATACCATAACGTCCCGCAACTTCGCCTGTGGTGTCGAGCCCAACGACGTAGGGTATCTGATAATTGGCGATGTAGGATAACGCTAGGTCTTGTCCTTCTTTCACGTCAATGCCGACGAATTGCGCGCCCTGGGGTGCGTAGCGTGCGGCGGCGGCGACGAGCAACGGCGTTTGGCGGGCGCAATAAGGACACCATGTTGTGAAGAAGTTCAACAACGTCGGCTTGCCCGTCAAGCGTGTCAAAGATAGCGAGTTCGTTTGTCCATTGACGGCGGGCAAATCAAAAAGCGGCGCGAACTGTCCGTTGTCGGTGCCGCGCGTGACGTTGGCAGGCGCGGGCGCAGTGGTTGGCGCGCCGGGCAATGGCAAGGGCTGATAGTTGGCGAAGTTGCCTGAATTAGTCGGAGCGGTCGAAGTGGTCGGAGTAGTCGGAGTGGTCGAAGTAGTTGAAGCGACGAGCGCGAGCTCGGCGGCGGGACCGAAGCTGATGCGCGCTTTTTGTTGCAGGCGCGTGATGTATGCGGCGACGCTGAGGTTTTGCGCTTGGGCTTGCGCGCGGGTGAAGCGGTCAATCAAGAGCAAGCGCGCGAAGTACACTTGAAAGTCGGCGCGTGAGACGGCGTTAGCGGATAATGCGGCGTCGAGCTCGGTGGATGATTTGCCGCGTGCGCGCAACAACTCGTTGAGCGAGGTGTTGACTTGGCTTTCGTTTAACGTGAAGCGCGCTTCAGCGGCGGCTTGCGCGACCAGTTCGCCATTCACCAAGCGTTCGAGTGGATCATCATTCGAAGGAGTGGTTTGTCCAAATAGCTTCGCTAACGCGCGGTCCGCAGCGAGCAGGGTTTGCAGGGTTTGGCGTTGAACTGCGTGACCATTGACGACGGCGACGACCTCGGATGTAAGTGGTGGATCATTAGCGGATGAAGGGGGCGCCGTTTGCGCGGAGGCAGGCGCAGCAGCTGGCGCGCGTGTGGGAAACACGCTGCTGGCGATGGCGATAAAGAACACGGCCAACACGACCATGAGTGAAATGATCACCATGGAACGCCAACGTGGGGATGGGGAAGAAGACTGAGAACGCATACGAAACGACGCTGTTCCAAAGATAAATGCAGGACTGAGGCTAATTGAGGGCGTAAATTTACCAGAAGATTCACCAAATGCCAACTGCATGATGCGCGTTTTTGGTGGATGAAGGTAGTTGAATCGTCTTATTTATAACGTCTCTGCTTTGTCAAGCGATACGTCAGGCATGATTGATTTTCTCGTCGTAAAAAGCAAAAACCCGTTTCCGCGAAAAGCGAAACGGGTTTTGTGGTTGGTTCACGTCGAACACAACCACGAATGAAGGAAAAACGAAAACTGGGCAACCATTTTTCGTTGATACCTTCATTGGTGGTTGTGAGGCGGAGAAGGGTAGCAGCCTCATTCCAATCGTCGCACGCGCGGCACGCGCCAGACCACGTACAAACTGCACAGCAACGCAACCAGCGCGCCCACGCCAATGCCGGCGGGTACGCCCCAATGTTCTGCGATGAACCCTGCTTGCAATGAACCCAGCGGCGACAGGCCGAAGAAGCTCAACATATAGACGCTCATCACGCGCCCACGGAGATGGTCGGGCACAGTGCTTTGCACCAGCGTGTTTGCCGTTGAGCTTTGCACCATAAACGAGAAGCCAGAGAAAATCAAAAGGCCTAATGACAATGGCAATGCTTGTGAAAAGGACAACGCGATGAGAAAGAGCGGAAAGCCGATGTTGCCAATCGTCACCAAGACACCCTTGCGTTTGGAGTGACCGAGCGAGGCGACGACCAACGCCGCCGTCAACGCGCCAATCCCCGTCATGGTGCTCATCAACCCATATTCTTGTGGGGTGGCGCGCAACACTTCGCTGGCATACGCGGGCAACAAGGTGGTATAGGGGAAGCAAAACAAATTGGTGATAGAGATGATGGCGATGAGTGTGCGCACCGTCTCGTTGTGGCGAATGTAATCCAAGCCTTCGCGGATGGCGCCCCATACCGAAGCGGCGCGCGGCGGCGGCGTAAATGGGGCCAAGTTCATACGTGCCATGCCTATGATGACCGCCAGGATAGACAAGCCGCGCAATAGGAAGCACCATGCGGGTCCGACGCTGGCAATCAGGATGCCTGCCAACGCGGGGCCAACGATGCGCGAGCTGTTGAACACCGCCGAGTTCAACGCAATCGCATTCGCCATGTCTGCTTTGCCAACCATGTCCTTGACGAAGGCTTGCCGCGCCGTGCCGTCAAACGCATTCGCAATGCCCGTGAGGAATGACAAGACGACGATGTGCCACGGTTGCACGATCTCCCCAAAAACCAACGCCGACAAAACGAGCGACAACACCATCATGCTCGTTTGCGTGAGCAGCAACACGGTGCGTCGCGGAAACCGATCTACTACCACGCCCGCGTTCAGCGACAGCAACATCACGGGCAACGAGTTCGCAAAGCTGACGACGCCCAAATAGAAGGGGGAGCCTGTGAGCTGAAAAACAAGCCAACCCTGCGCGATTTGTTGCAACCAGCCGCCGATTTGCGTGACGAGGTTGCCTGTGAAGTAGAGGCGATAGTTGCGATGGCGCAAGGATGAGAAAGTGCGCCCGAGGGGGGTGATTGGTCGGGCGTCGTTCACAGAGTCTGAAGTGCGTGATGGCGCGATGGTTTGAGTAGGAGGCTTGGACATCAAATCGCTATATCCTTCGCAAGGGTCAATGCTTATGTGAGCTCTCGCACGTACCGCATGCGCCAGAGCAAAAACAAACTAAACAGCAAAGCGACTGTGCCGCCGAAGCCAATCGCCAACGGCACACCGAAGTATTGCGCGATGAGTCCGCCTTGTAACGAACCGATGGGCGTCATGCCGAAGAAGCAGAGCATATAGACGCTCATCACGCGCCCGCGCAAGCGATCAGGCACGTTGCTTTGCACCAGCGCGTTGGCGGTCGTGCTTTGCACCATCAGCCCCAAGCTCACCGCCATCAGCGCCAAGGCAGACAATGGTAACCATTGCGATGCCGCCAGCGCCAACAGGGCAATGGGAAACACAAAGTTGCCGAAGGTCAGAATCAAACCGCGGCGTTTGCGCTGACCCAACGACGCCACGGCCAGCGCGCCAACCAAAGAACCGATGCCCGCCATCGAGGTTAAGAAGCCTTGCACTTGGGCGCTGTCTTGCGTGCTGGCATGTAACACTTCGCGGACGTAAGCGGGCAGCAAGGCTTGATAGACGAAACCGAAAATGCTGGACACTACGACGACTAACATCAACGTGCGAATGGCTTGATGTTCGCGGATGTAGCTCAATCCTTCTTTGATCTCAAGCCAGATTGAAGCTTGCCGAGGCGGCGGCGGGGTATGTGGCAAACGCATCAGGACGAGGCTGACTAAGGCAGCGATGTAGCCCACGCCCGTAATAAAAAAACACCAGCCAGGTCCAATTGCGTAGATCAACACACCGGCAATCGTCGGGCCAATGATGCGCGAGGCATTGAAGCTGACTGAGTTCATCGCAATCGCATTCGTCATGTCATCCTTGCCCACCATATCTTTCACGAAGGTTTGGCGCGCGGTGCCCTCGAAGGCGTTGTTGATGCCCAGCAAAAACGACAAGACTAAAATATGCCATGGCTCAACGACTTTCCACAACACCAAAGCGGCGAGCGCGAATGAAACGCCCATCGCGCCCACTTTGGTAGTGGCTAGCACAGTGCGACGGGGCCAGCGATCTACAATCACGCCTGCCGCCAACGACAACACCAGCACAGGCAAGGCGCTCGCAAAACTCACCACACCTAAAAAACCCGCCGACCGTGTCAGCTCATAGACCAGCCAACCTTGGGTGGTCATCTGCATCCAGTTGCCAATTTGTGAGATGATGCCGCCCGTGAAGTACAGACGATAGTTAGGGTGCCTGAATGCGACAAATGTTTGCGCCAGCGCCGTCAAACGCGACACGGGCTGCGTGCTGGGCGATGCTAGCTCGCTGATGATGGTGGTTCTCGTGCCGGGTGTAGATTCGCTTTGCATCCTCTCTCCTTGTTAGTCGCTGGTCGTTAGTCTTTAGTTGCTAGCAATTAACGACTAACGACTAGCGACTAAAGATGGCTTGCAACAGATCCATCGCTTCGGACAAGCGCTGTTGGTCTTCGTTGGTGAAGCGCGCCAGTCGCTTGCAAACGTCGTGGCGCGCACCTTCGCGCGATGTATCGTAGGCTTGTGCGCCTGCGGACGTGAGCTGCAATTTGAGTTTGCGCTTGTCTTCGCCGTGCCCTTCGCGCTTCACCAGCTTGCGTTGCACAAGTCCCGCGACGAGCTTCGACATGGTAGGCAGCGACACACCTTGATTGAGGGCGAGGTCGGACAGGGTGGCTTGCCCGTGATAATGCAGATAGCCCAGCACCCGCACTTGTGGAATCGTGAATTGTTGCCGTGAACGAATGCTGTCGCGCAAATGCTTCATCACGAAAGGCACGACCTCGACAATCTTGGTCGCGCATTCGGCTTGGATTGGAGTCGCTTTCATTGTCACTCCAAAATAGTTAGGATGGCTAAGTATTATAGTGAGGGAGGGAGGAGTGTCAACTTCGAGGAATAGCGTTCAGTGTTCAGGTATCAGTGAATAGTGAGCAAGAGTCAGTGTAAGAAACGCAAACTCCCGATGGTAGCCAACCCATCGGGAGTTTAAGTTTCTTGCGACGATTGCCATTCACGGATAACTGTTCATGGAACACTGAACGCCGCTTAGTGCCAAAGCTGCTTCATCCACGCTTGTTCTTCAGCCGAGAGAGCAGCGTGCGGTTCTTTCGTGTAGTCAACAAGATCGGCATACGCGCCGTTATCGTAGCAACGGTCAAATACGGCTTGGAGATCCAACGGCACATCAGGGTCAGGCTCACGTAACGGGATGCGGAAACACGGCAGGCGGTCTGGCAGATTGATTGGATACATTTCGTACTGAATGCGATTTGTCGCGCGGCTGACGCAAATGAGGTAACGACCCTGCAAACGCTGACTCCAATCGTAAACATCGGACAAGACGCGCATGCCCTGACTGAGCAAATCAATCTCGACGAGGTTCGTGCGGCTGCCCAAAATTTCCTCGCGCTTCAAGAGATACTGTCTGCGTCCTTCCCCCAGCGTCTTATTGGCTGGACTGAGCACTTCAATCACGGTCACCACTTCCCCGCTTTCGGTCTGCACAATTTCAATGAAGCCTTCGCGCACTTCGTCAGACAACCGTGTGACAACTACTGGTTCGACCACGGGCGCACTCACTGTTTGCGTCAAAGTAGGCGTGGGCGTCTCGCGCACCGTACGGGGCCAGCGCGCAATCGTCACATCAGGATAGATGCTGTGTGTTGAAGGCAGCAAATATAACCGCTCCTCGACACGCACTCTATAGCGTGGACGCAAAGTTGTTTGTAGAGCATCGCGAATGTAAGTAATCAGTGAGTGGTGCACATCAGGCCACCACGCAGGATTTTCCAGATAGGGATCCATTCCAGGAAACGGGCTTGGCATCGTGCAGCTCCTTTCGTTGCACTCAAGTATAGCACACGCCACTCATGGATAGAAAGCGTGCAAACCACCTCGCTCGCGCGGATGGACACATCCCGCACGGTGGGCAGTGGAGGTGTCCAGCCACTACGAGCCTAGCGCTTTTTCTAAACATGAGCGGCACACGCTTATGCGCGCGGCAATGAAAACACACACTCCCGATGCGTTTAGCTGCCATCGGGAGTGTGTGTCTTGCGACGGTGACTCGGCGTAGTCGTGTTCGCTGAACAGTGAACACTGAACACAGTTCACGGTTCACTGTTTGTCGTAATTCACTACAACCTTGATCACGTTGTCGCGTCGCGTCGCAAACAACTCGTATGCTTCGGCGGCTTGGCTGAATGGGAATTCATGCGTCACGTATTGATCAACCTTCACGAGTCCGCGCCGAATGTATTCGACGCCCAACTCAAATTCGCGCGGATAGTCGGGTGAGCTGACAGTCGTGATGAAGCGCACGTTCTTGCGGAACAGCTCTTGATAGTTGACCGGATAGACTTCTACATCAGGCACACCAAACCCTAACACGGCGCCGCCATATTTCACCAGGCGAATCGCTGTGTTCACGGTTTCGGTTTGATGACCGACGACCTCGAAGACGGTATCTACGCCTTCTTTGCCGACGATGCTCTCGACGCCTTTGGCGAGCTCGTCCGCATTCGTCGTCGTGAACGTGTGTGTCGCGCCCAACGACGCGCCGACCTTCACGCGATGCTCGATGGGATCCGCGACGATGATCTTGCGCGCGCCCATACACGCGGCGAGCTGCGTGCAGAACAAGCCCATGCCCCCTTGCCCCAATATGACGACGTTCTGATGGAACAATGTGCCGAGATGACGGAAACCCCAGATGACGGTGCCAAGCGGCTGGCACATTACCCACTTGTTCCAGTCGCCGTCGTTGGGAATAAGCGTCGTGTTCTTCGCGCGCGCCAAGTAGAATTGCCCTAAGCCTGTGAACGCATCGGGTTGCGCCATTACGGTATCGCCCACATGAAAGCGCGATGAAGTGGTGGCGACGACTTCACCGACGCACTCATGCGCAGGAAAGGCAACGGGCGACATGTGGCGCGACTCTGGGTAGATGCCAAGAAAATAGGGCATGTCGCTGCCGCAGGTCGTCGCGCGCCGCGTTCTGACGACAATGGAATCGGGCGGCGCGGTTTCGATGTCGGGCGCAGGTATTTCGACCATTTCAAATTTTTTCGGTGCTACTAATTTTGCCGCAAACATTCGGTTAATTTCTCCTCTATTTGGAGTAAGCGAATTAACAAGGAGACGAGTCAGCGAGGAAAGCCTCATGCGCTCGTTCCGCGTTGACCCGTTTACCTGTTCACCCATTCCTCTTTGAGCGCTGTTCGTTCTTGACCGCAATAAAGCCAAGCGCGTATATCAAGAAAACATGCGTCAATGCGGAGAGTGCGCTCTCTGGCGCGCGGGCAGCGTTAGAGAACACCGCCACCTCACGGTGTTCCGCCACGCGCAATTTCTGAACATGAGTGAAGCCAAGAACATTGTTTACTTCGTCTGCCCATCCACATAGGGCTTCAAAGCCGCCGTCACCACATCATTCGCGGGCGTCGGCACGCCAAGCTCTTTGCCCAGGCGCGACACCGCGCCATTGAGCGCCATCAATTCTAGTCGCTTGCCATGCTCTAAGTCATATAACAGCGAAGGGCGTGTTTGTCCCGATTGCTTGGCAAGAAATTGCATGACATTGTGTAATGAATCGTCAGGCAACGGGATGCCTTTGGCGTGTCCCACTGCTATCGCCTCCGCAGAGATTTGTCGCAAGAGCTCGCGCGTTTCGGGCTGGCTCATCACCAAGCCTGTGGTGCCGCGCACCAGACAGCACGCGCCTGCCATGCCGCAAATCATCACAAACTTTTGCCACAGCCGCAACGCAATGTCAGGCACAGACACGATGGGCAAGTTCGTCACGCGCCACGCATCCGCAATGGCATCACAGCGCGCCGATGCGCCGCCGCTCATTTCGCCGAATGCCAGCTCCACCACCCATGCCCATTGGATGATGCCGGGCGCGACGATGCTGGAGGAGATACGCACTGTCCCGCCGACGACATGCTCTGCGCCGACGATGCTGCCGATGGTTTCAATGTGATCAACGCCGTTCAACACGGGGATGATGACGGTGTTTGCGCCAAGCATTGGCTTGATGACATGTGCAGCGCTCTGTGCATCATACGCTTTGACGCAAAAGAGAATCACATCGGCTGTCCCAACCTCGGCTGGATTGTCCGTTGCTCGCACGGGCGACACGACGAATTCATCGTTAGGTCCTTGCAGGCGCAAGCCATGGGCGCGCAGCGCTTGTAGATGCGCGCCGCGCGCGATGAACGTCACATCAAATCCTGCTTGCGCTAGCCGCGCGCCAAAGAAGCCGCCCGTGCCGCCTGTGCCCATGATGGCGATTCGCATAGCAAATCCTTTGCGGATGGCCAATAGCGAATAGCCAATGGCAGATAGCGAGTGACTATTCGCCATCTGCCATTGGCTATTCGCTATCATGCAGGCTTGAACTTCGGCAGCGTGATCGCCTCGGTTACATCGTCGTAATGCACGACGACCGCCATGCCGACCTTGATCTTGTCCGGGTCAGGCTCGATGCCAATCAGATTGGTCATCATCCGCACGCCTTCTTCCAACTCGACGACGGCAACGGTGTATGGCGCTTCCGCGCCAAATACGGGCATGCCTTTCTGATGGCTAATCGTGAAGCCATAGACTTTGCCTTTGCCGCTGACGGGCTTCCAGCTCAAATTGCGTGAACCG
Source organism: uncultured Anaerolineae bacterium (assembly GCA_964509505.1). Classification (GTDB taxonomy): domain Bacteria; phylum Chloroflexota; class Anaerolineae; order JACRMK01; family JACRMK01; genus CAZDYP01. The sequence continues at coordinate 14,556 of CAZDYP010000056.1, forward strand.
CAATGCGGGCAGACGTTGCGCGGATAGAAGACGAACTTGTGGCAAGCGTCACACTGTTGCATTTGCATCGCATGAGCTTTAACACTATCCCAGTAGATTTTGGTCAAAGGGTCTGGGACGGGTAATGGTTTTTTGTAATCAGCCATGGGCTCCTCATTTTTGATTTTAGATTTCAGATTTTAGATTGTAACCGTAGCGAGGGAAATAATGGTTAGCAGAGGCTTATATCGGTTGCCTAAGGGGTGTACAGGGAAATTGGCTCAAGGCGGATGGACACATCCGCCGTTAGGCGCGAGATATGCGACCAAAGCCATTCCTTACATGCAACCGGAAACCAATGTAATCCCCTAATCTCTCCTAATTTCCCTACTTTATGCTCTCGCCAAAATCAAGGTGCCTGCGCTACTCAGCACGCCGCCCGTGCCGTGCGCGA
>CAZDYP010000056.1:15088-26705 GCA_964509505.1 uncultured Anaerolineae bacterium
GTCAATCTCGCTGTGTTTCACGCCTGCCATCTCGAATGCTTGCTTGCCCGACACCTTCGCAGGACCCGAGGTGAAGTCGTGCATCTGCGAAATCATTGCATGGTCAATGCTCTCGCCATGACCAAGAATCAACACGGGATGCGTCTTTAAATCTTTCGCGCGCTCCGTCGTCGTCATCACGATCGCGCCCGCCGCATCGGTGACGAGACAGCAGTCCAACAGATGGAAGGGCCACGATACCCAGCGGCTCTTTAACACATCGTCAACCGTTATGGGGTCACGATACATCGCACGCGGATTGAGCGACGCCCACGCGCGGGTGCTGACGGCGATGTTGGCGAGCTGCTCGCTGGTCGTGCCATACTTCGCCATGTGATGCGAACACGCCATCGCGTATGCACCAACAGGCGCGGGCATGCCCCACGGCGCTTCGAATTGTCCCGCCATGCTTTGCGGCGAGAAGGCGCGACCCGGCACACCGACGCGCGACCTGCCGCTTTCGCCATGCGTGATGAGCGCGACCTTGCACAAGCCACTGGCAAGTGCGTGCGCGGCGTGCGCGACGTGAATCAAAAACGAACAACCGCCGACAGCCGTGCCATCGAGATATGTCGGAACGATGCCCAGATACTCGGCAGTTTCCATCGGCGACACGCCCGCGGTGAAGACGGCATCCACATCGCGCGTGGTCAAGCCTGCTTCACTCAATGCGTTGTGCGCCGCCTCGGCGTGCAACTGAATGACCGCCTTGTTGGGCAAGACGCCAATCTCGTCGGACTCGGACGCGCCGACGATGGCAATCTTGTTGAAAATATGGGGGTTGGGCATAAAGGCTCCATCCTTAAAGTGGGATTAGTAATGGGTAATTAGAATTGGCGACGAGTGACTAACGTCGAGGTATAGCTACCAAGTCAAGGCGCTTTCGCTTTGGAGATTTTTCAGCAATCGTTCAAGTTCTTCTGACGATCGCTGGGATGCAGTGGTGAGTCCCATCAACAAAAAGAAACTGTATGGGTAAATCGGCAAACTAACAAGTTCAAAGAACATGGGACACTCTATTGCAGATTGCAGATTGAATCCGCTTCCAATCTGCAATCTGCAATCTGCAATCCTCAATCTTCAATCATCTACTTTCGCCATAGGGCGGCAGCGGGATGCTCCAAAACTTGATGCCATGCCCCACATCCACCCACGAACCCGCGGGGATATCGTCACGATGTGCGATATAGCCGACTTGGTCAATCGTGCCATCCTCGCGGTCTTTGGGCGCTTTCAACCCAGCGCCGAAGGTTTTCGGCAGCCACTCCGCGAGCGCGTCCACCGTCCAACCGTTCTCGTTGCGGATGGTCTTGACGATTTGGGGTTGTGATACAAGTGACACCTGATAACCCGACGCGGCGAAACATTGCCCACTCACATTGGCGGCATCGTCGCTCGCCAACCACACGATGATGGGCGCGACATTGGCGGGATCGCGTTCCGTGCCGATCGCCGCTTCACTCGGCATCTTACCTGTCTGCGCCATCACCTGCTGCGACGTGCGCGGAATCGAGTCAATCATGCGTGTCCATGCGCCCGGCAGAATCGCATTCGCCGTGCAGTTAGATGAGCGCATCGAGTTGGCAAGCACCCACGTCAAACCGAGAATGCCCGACTTACCCGCCGCGTAGTTGGGTTGGCCCGGTGCGCCGAAAGCCGACCCCGACGAGAAGTTGATGAAGCGCCCGCTCTTCTGTTCGCGGAAGCGCACCGACGCATGGCGGCAGACGTTGAACGTGCCTTTGAGATGCACGGCGATAACCGCATCCCATTCGGCTTCGGTCATGTTGAAGATCATGCGGTCGCGCAAGATGCCCGCGACGTTCACCACGATGTCAATTTTGCCAAAGGTGTCCACCGCTTGTTGAATCATCGCTTCGGCATCGTTCCACTTGGTGACGTTGCCATAATTGGCGACAGCCTTGCCGCCTGCCGCCATAATTTCGTTGACGACTTGTTGCGCGGGCGTCGCATCCTGTCCTTCGCCCGCCAATGACACGCCGAGGTCGTTCACGACGACGGCGCACCCTTCTTTTGCCATAGCTAGCGCAATGCCACGGCCAATGCCACGCCCTGAGCCTGTGACTACTGCGACTTTGCCTTCAAGTTTGCCCATAGGAACCTCAGTTGGAATTTTTGATTTTAGATTTTTGATTTCAGATTACAGCTCGTTTATGGCGGATGGCTTATCGCTGATAGCCACACACCATTTGCGATACGCCAGCTGCCATTAGCGATATGCTATTCGCTATTCGCTATTCGCCATTTGCCATTCGCTATGCCTCGGGCTTGATGCCCAAGGCGCGCAGTTGCACCAACAAGCGTTCTGTGCGCGCTTCTGCCTCATCGCGTTGTTTGGCGAGCTCGACTCCTGTTTCCTGCTCACTGAACCGTGAATCCTGAATCCTGAACCCTGTTCACTGACGTTTCGTCTCGAAGTAGTCTTTCCACGTCCAATACTTCACGCCGGGCGCGAGTTCAGTCCACGAGGCTGCATCGGCTTGCAGCTGTGCGGTGCGACTGGGCGCAGGCGTTTCGCCGGGTTTCGGTGGCAACGCAGGCAAGGTCAAATCTTTGCCCAATGTTTTGCCAGCAACCTCAAAGAGCTCATCAATCTCCCACGCCTTATCGCTCTTGAGAATGCGATACGCTTCGGCGTGCGAATGCAGGCGCAGTGTGTAACCTTGAATGCCGATGAATTGCCCATTGATGTAACTCGCCTCGGGGGTGGCGAGATACGCTACGATGGGCGCAACTTGCGCGGGATCATTCTCCGTGCCCTTGAAGGCTTCGCTCATCGGCTTGCCCGTTTGCTGCAACACCGCTTGCCCGCGCGGCGTCGAGTCGGTCATGCGCGTGGCGACGAAGCCGGGCACGATGGCATTCGCCGTGCAGTTGTAACGCTGCATCGAATTGGCAAGCGTCAAGGTGAACCCGAGAATGCCATGTTTCGCCGCGCCATAGTTGGGTTGGCCGGGGCTGCCCCATGACGACACCGACGAAAAATTGATGTAGCGCCCCCACTTCTGTTCTCGGAAACGCGGCGATGCATGACGGCACAAATTGAACGTGCCTTTGAGATGCACGGCAATCACGGCATCCCATTCGTCTTCGGTCATGTTGAAGATCATGCGGTCGCGCAAGATGCCCGCGATGTTGACGACGATGTGGATGCCGCCAAACTCTTTGACGGTGTCGTCCACCATCTTGCCGACTGCTTCAAAATCGGCGATGTTGCTGTAATTGGCGATTGCTCTGCCGCCGGCTGCCACGATTTCGTCGGCGACGCGTTGCGCGGGCGACGTGTCCGCGCCTTCGCCACGCACCGATGCGCCGAGATCGTTCACGACGACTGCTGCGCCTTCTTGGGCGAGCAGCTTGCATACACCTGAACCGATACCACCGCCACCGCCTGTCACGATGGCTACTTTTCCATCTAATCTGCCCATAGTCACCTCGTTTGGGTAATTTGGATATTGGATATTGGAGGTTAGAGCTTGGAAATTGGAGATTGGGCTAAACGTCCCTGCTTTCCAATCTCCAAGCTCTAATCTCCAAGCTCTAATACGTAGGGGGATTGTGCATCAACAACGCTTGACCGCTTGGTCCAATGTGAAACCATTGGTCAACGGGTGCGTGGCTGGCGTAATGTTTGGTCCAATGCAAAAACTGTTGTCCGCAGCCGGGACAATTGTAATGCAGCGTATCAAGAAACAAGCCGCTTCGTGAGACATCGGCGCGTTGCGCGCCCTCTACGGCGACGAGTTCCGTCGTACAATCGGGACAGTGATACATGGTGTCCTCCGTATGGCAGATGGCGGATAGCCGATGGTAGGTAGCAGATGGCAGATGGTGCTATTCGCCATTCGCCATTGGCCATTCGCTTATGCTTCGGGCTCGATACCCAGCGCGCGCAATTGTGCGACGAGCCGCTCGATGCGCGCTTCATACGCCGCTAACTGCTCCAACAATTGGTCAGCATGATACACTATCTTGGGATTCTTGACCATCGCATAATCTTCGTCAATCTCAACGTCGTCGTTATAGATGGTCTTGCCTGCGCGCTCGTCTAACCATTGTTGCAACGCACGCGCGCTTTCGCCCGACGGTTCGCCGCGCACCAACTGAGCGACGCTGAGTGTTTCATCGAGGTCGGGCCAGTGGATACTCTCACCATTATCGAGCAAGCGCCAATGAGCGCGCTCTTCGGGCGTGGCGTGCAGCAGGCGTGGATAATGTGAGAGTGGAATGGAGATGGTTTGCTCGTTGGAGAATGTGATGGTGAGTGACTCGTCAATAATGATGACGCGCATATTACTCACCCTTCAACACTTTCCGCAAAACCTCGCCAAGTTCGGCGGGCGTGTACGGCTTCGCGATCACGCCTTTGAAGCCGTAATCGTGCGGCTGCGCCATCACGGGATCGTCCGAATACCCACTCGACGCGATTGCTTTCACGAATGGATCAATCGCCAATAACTCTTTCACGATCTCTTTGCCGCCCACACCGCCGGGAATCGTCAAGTCGAGGATGACCGCGTCGAAAGGGGTGTCAGTGGCGTAGGCCTCTCTAAACACCGTCACGGCTTCCGCGCCGTTGCTGGCAAACCCCGTCGTGTAGCCTTGCCGCGTCAGCACTTTGCCCAACACCGCTTTGATAGCATCTTCGTCGTCCATCACCAGGATGTGTCCCTGCCCCTTCGTCGCCGCGAGCGGTGTTTCCATGGGCGTCAAAGTGGTGTGGGGTGAGGCAGGCAAATAGACGTAGAAGGTTGTGCCTTGACCCAATTTTGATTCCACCTCGATGTGTCCATTGTGTTTTTTGGCGATTGCCCAGGCCGTCGCCAAGCCGAGCCCGCTGCCTTTTTGTTTCGTAGTGAAGAAGGGCTCAAAGATTTTTGCCAGATGGTCTTTGGGGATGCCGATGCCGTGATCGCGAATAGCGATTTTGACGTAATCGCTCTTGGGCAGCGCCGCGGGAATAACGCCCGTGCGATGCACGTTCTCTACCTGAATCGTCACGTGACCGCCGGCGGGCATGGCTTGCATGGCGTTGATGAGGAGGTTGTCGAATAGTTGTCCGATTTGATTTTCGTCCACCTCACAGAGCCACAGGTCGTCGGGGATACTGAGATGCGCACGCACATTGGAGCCGCTCAACACGAACTGCGAGGCGTCGCGCAAGAGTTTCTTTAGCGAAGTTACTTTTTTGACGGGGACGCCGCCCTTAGCAAAGGTGAGTAGCTGTTGGGTCAAGCCCTTCGCGCGATTGAAGATTTCCAGCGCTCGTGACAAATGCTCAGTCGCCGATGTGGGTTGGTCCAGCATTTCACGCGCGAGGTAGATGTGTCCAAAGAGTCCGCCGAGCAAATTGTTGAAGTCGTGCGCGAGCCCACCCGCCAACACCCCCACCGCTTCGAGTTTCGCTGTGTTTTGCAGCGCTGTTTCGATTTTCTGCTGCTCCGTCACGTCACGGAAAACCAACACGACGCCCAGGGTGTTGCCTGCTTGATCCCGAATGGGCGCGCCGCTGTCGGCGATGGCGAGCTCATGCCCCATGCGGTTGATGAGCAGGGTATGGTTCGCCAACCCGACGACGCCGCCCTCACGCAAAATTTGGGCGACGGGGTTTTCGTTGCGTTCGCGCGTTTCCTCGTTGATAATGTGAAATACCTCATGTAGCGGCTTGCCAACCGCTTCGACTTGCGTCCAGCCTGTGAGCTGTTCGGCGACCGGGTTCATTAACATGACGTTGCCATGCATATCAGTCGCAATCACGCCGTCGCCAATGCTACGGAGCGTGACGAGCAAGCGTTCTTTCTCGGCGGCGAGCGCTTGCTCGGCGAGTTTGCGTTCGGTGATGTCCGTATAAACCGTTTGAATCGCGGGCTTGCCTCGATACGTGATACCCGTTGGGTAATTATCCACCCAGCGCACCGAACCGTCTTTCCGCACTATGCGAAATTCGCGGCGCGGCGGAATGGGTTTGCCTGCAAGGTGGTCACGAATGTGTTGAGCGACACTTGGTTGGTCTTCAGGATGAATCAGCTCTCGTTGATTTTCAGATGATAGGGCTAACAATTCGTCAACCGTGTAGCCTGTAATCTCCGCGGCGACCGCGTTGGCGAACACAACGTGTCCTGCTTGATAGATGATCAAGGCTTGCAGTGAGTTTTCAACTAAGGTGCGATAGATCTCTTCGGTTTCCTTGCGTTCTGTGATGTCGAGATACACCACTTGCATGGCTAGGCGCCCGCGGTAGTTGATGAGTGTTGTATAAGACTCGACCCAGCGCAACGCGCCGTCTTTGCGGATCATCCGAAACTCAACGCGCGGTGTAATGGGTTTGTCCGCCAGGCGTTCTTGATACCGACGCACGACGTTGGGCAAATCGTCGGGGTGTACCAAGCCTGCCATTTGCGCGTTGTCAAAAGCCAACAATTCTGCCGCGCTGTAGCCCGAAATGTTCGTCAGCACGCGATTCACAAAGACAAAGCGATTATCCTGCACGATAGCCAATCCTTGCAGCGAATGTTCGACCAACCCGCGGTACGTTTCTTCCGCTTCCTTTAATTGCGTATGCGTTTGCTCCAAGGCGAGCGCCGCTTTGCGCTGCTCACTCACATCACGAAACGTCAGCACCACACCTTCAATGTCACCGTTGGCGTTGAGAATGGGCGCGGCCGCGTCATCAATGTGCCACTGTTGCCCATCTTTCGCGATGAGCATCGTGTGGTTAGCCAAGCCCACGCGTTGCTTTTCGCGCAACACCTTGTCCACAGGATTCTCAATCAGCAGGTGAGTCTGTTCGTTGATGATGTGGAACACCGTCAGTAAGAGTTGCCCAATCGCTTCGCGCTCTTGCCAGCCCGTCAGCCATTCTGCGACAGGATTCATAAACTTGACGCGCCCTTGCGCATCGGTCGCAATCACTGCATCGCCGATGCTCCGCAAGGTGGCATTCAGCCACGCGCGGCTTTCACGCAACGCCTTCTCCGTTTGATATTTGTAGAGCGCCATTTCCAAGCGCACCCGCACGTCGCGCTCTTCAAACGGCTTCACGATGTAACCAAAAGGGTCGGTGATTTTCGCGCGGTCCAGCGTGGCAGGGTCGGAGTTAGCCGTAACGAAGATAATCGGCACGTCGTGTTGCGCGCGAATGCTTTGCGCCGCTTCAATGCCGTCCAATTCGCCGCGCAACCCGATGTCCATCAACACCACGTCGGGGGGCTGTTGCGCGGCAAGTCGAATGGCGTCGGCGCCCGTCGTGGCAGTGCCTGTCACGCCATAGCCGGCTTGCAGCAACATGCGGCGCAAGTCGAGCGCGACAATACCCTCGTCCTCGACGATCAGCACTTTCGTTTGAGACATAGCGATACTCCTACGGTGGCACTGCAAATTGAATGGTGAAGGTGACGCCAGCGCGATGATCTAGTTGAAGCTCGCCTGCTAATTGGTTGACCAATGATACCACAAGTTGCAAACCGAGCGAGGTTGTATGTTGCCACTCAAAATCGGCGGGCATCCCTACCCCATCGTCTTGAACGACGAGCGAAAACTGCTGCGGCGATGTTTCGCGTAATACGACGCGAATGACGCCCGCGCGACCATTGGGAAAAGCATGTTTCAGCGCATTGGAGACGAGTTCGTTGACGAGCAACCCACAAGGCACGGCGACATCCACGCTCAAGGCCACGTCGTCAATGACCACGTCCAAGCGAATACTTTGCGCGGCGCGGCTGTACGCGCGGAACAAGTAATCGGTCAGATGGCGAATATAATCGCCCAGGTGGATGTGCGCCAAGTCAGTGGATTGATAGAGTTTTTCGTGGACGAGCGCCATCGCACGCACCCGGTTTTGACTTTCGTGAAAAATCTCTCGGACTTGTGGGTCGGTGACGGCGCTCGCTTGCAAGTTCAGCAGACTGCTGATGATCTGCAAGTTGTTCTTGACGCGATGATGCACTTCTTTCAGCAGCACCTCTTTTTCTTTGAGCGATTGGCGCATCGTTTCTTCGGCGCGTTTACGCTCGCTGATGTGACCTAGCAATGAACAATACACGGCGACCGATTCTTGCACGACTTCATCCAGCGGCGCATGTGACACAGCGGTATCATTGCAGAAGATGCCCAACGCTTGGGTTGCCGTGCGAATCACCGTCGTCGCGATCCACCCCGTGCCAATAGTCTTGATGTGGTCGCCGTCGAGGGTCGTCTGTGGATTGTGCCAATCTACGTACCAACGCGCACCGCTTGCCTGAAAGCGTTCTTGATAAATTGCGGCCGAGATGCGCACCTGTCGCTCGTCGGTCGTGCGACGCGCCTCATCCGTGCCATAAGTGCCCAGCAGCGTCTCGCCCGACGAGTCAAGCAAAAAGATCGCGCACCGCTCGACGTTGAGCTTCTCGCGCGCCAACTCCACCGCGCGCCGATAGAAGGTGTTTAAGTCATCATATTCCAGCAGTTCATCGGTTGCTTCGACCACTGCGCGCAAACCCTGCAACAGCGCTTTCTCACGCGCTGCGATTTTTTTGCGCTCGGTAATATCGTAAAACAAACCTAGAATACAGGGTTGCCTACCCAGCTCAATCAATTCGGCGGACAACAAAGTATCGCGCGTCTCACCGGCTTTGGTGCGGAAGTGTGTCTCCATTTCTCGCACGGCGCCATGTTCGCGCAACAAGCGCAGCAAGCTCGCGCGTTCCGTGAGGTCTGCCCACGTCCCCAGCTCCACCGCAGTGCGTCCAAGCACTTCGTCGCGCGTAAACCCTAATAAGCGCGAGAAACTGTCGTTCACATCTAGGAAGCGCCCCTCAGCCAATGTGCTGAGGCTGAGCGCGACGGGGCTGGCTTGAAAAATTTTGGCAAACCACTCGGCGTTTTCGCGCAGCGCCTCTTCCGTCTGCTTGCGCTCGGTGATGTCGTGCGAGATGGTTACCAAACCGATGACGTTGTGCGCGGAATCGCTGAGCGGTAATTTGGTCGTCACATGCCAACGCAACTGCCCTGCTGGGTTTCGCACCGCATATTCGCGCTCAATCTGCCCTTGTCTTGTATCCAGCACTTCTTGATCGGTCCGTTCAAATAGTTGCGCCTGCGCAGCGGGATAAAAGTCGTGAACGGTTTTGCCGATGATGTCCGCTTCGTGCGTCAAGCCAAGCCAGCGCACGTGGGCTGTATTGCTGATGACAAATCGTTTCTCTAAATCCTTGACGAAGACGATAGCGGGCAAATGGTCAATCACGGTGCGTAACAAGCTGCGCTCGGCGCGCAACTGTTCTTCGCTCTCACGTAATGCGGCTAAGGCTTCGGTGCGCTCCTGCACACGCTGTTCGAGTTCGGCGTTCACACGACGCAATGCCGCCTCCGCGCGTAACCGCTCCAAGGCGGTCGCCAGCTGTCCCGCGACGGCGACCAGCAATTGCTCATCCGCTTCACTGAAAGCGTTCAACTGAACGCTTTCGACATTGATGACGCCGATGACACGTTCGCCGCTTTTGATAGGCACACACAGCTCGGAGAGATTGTCTCTGCTGCCGACGATGTAGGTTGGCTCCAACCGCACATCCGCTATGCGCCGGGGCTGCCCACGCAGCGCCACCGCGCCGGTGATACCTTGCCCTAAGGGGATGACGAGCCGTTTATTGGACTCGCTAACCCCTTGCGCCGAAGCATGCACAGTGAGGGCATTGAGGGTGGGGTCAATCAGCAAGATGGCACAGCGCTCTTTGAACAGCGCATTGGCAATGACTTGGGTTACATGAGTGAGCAAGTGGTCTTCGTTGTCAGACTCGATGCACAGCGCCGCCACGGCTTGCAAGACTTTGAGCTCGGAGAGCTGCCGTTGGATGGTCTCGAACAACCGCACGCGCTGCACGGTTACGCCGACGCTTGCCGCAATCGTCATGAGCAACCGCACATCGGCCGGCGTGAAAGCCTGTTCCCGTTCGGTGTTTTGCACGCTGATGACACCTATGATTTCATCGCCCACCAGTATGGGCACACCTAGATACGATTGAGGCGGCGTGCCGCGCATGGTCACTTCCAACGCGGCGAAATGTTGGGTGAACGACTCGTTGATCAACAGCGCCTGACGCGATTCGATTATCCGCGCAGCCAACGTATCGCTCAACGGCAACGTCATGTTCTGCAGTCGTTTGCCCTGATCGAAATCGTAGCAGAAGTGTAGTGCGCTTTGCGCGTGGTCATAGAGCGCCACATAGACGCTCTGGGCATGGAAAATTTGCCGCATGGCTTCGCCGACTAACTCGATCAACGCATCGAGTTGGAGTTGCGAGGCGGCGGCTTGACTGATGTTGTTGATGATGCTCAGCTCGGCGGCTTGTTGGCGCAAGCGTTCTTCATTACGCCGCAGCTCGTCTTCGATGCGCTTGCGCTCGGTCACGTCAAGCGCCAGTCCTTCGTAACCAGTGATTTGTCCTTGTGCATTCGTGGTGGCGCGGCTATATATATTGACGACGATCTGTTCGCCATTTTTCTTTTTCAGGAGAACTTCCTCGCCTGCCACCAACTTGCCATCAGCGATAGCGGCTTGTAACTGTGTGCGCCGCGTAGGTTCAACGTACAAGTCTTTGGGAATGTTTACAGCCAGCAACTCTTCGACGGTGTAGCCCAACATTGTCGCTAGGGCAGGGTTAGCCAAGATGTAATGTCCTGCCGCCGTGCTTTGGAAAATGCCGACGACGGAATTTTCAAATAACGAGCGATAGCGCTGCTCGCTGAGTCGCAGCGCTTCTTCGGTCATTTTGCTCTCGGTCATATCGAGCGCCATCGCCGCCAATTGTTCGACGCGCCCTTCGGCATCGAACAGAGGAAATTTGATGATGTGAAAGTCGCGCCGCTGACCCTTTAGCATCACCGTATTATCATAGGCCAGCGGCGCGCGGGTCGTGACGATGTGTTGGGTGCGCTCTGCCAGCTGAACGGCGGATTCGCCATGAAAAAGGTCTGTGATTTTTTTGCCCAACACTTCCGCGCGGGGCAAGTTCACAAATTGTTCCCAGGCGCGATTAACGGAGAGCAAGCGACCGTCTAGGGTATGTGTATAGATGGCAACTGGCGCATGGTCCAGCAGTTTAGACAGAAAATCACGCGCGGCGTGTAATTCGGCTTCGGTGCGTTTGCGAGAGGTGATGTCGCGCGCGATATGCACCGTGCCAACGATTTGCCCCGCTTCGATGAGCGTGCGCCCGCGCACTTCGAGCGTGATATGGCTTCCAGCCTGCGTGACGGCAACGACTTCAAGTTGCTCGACCAAGCCGCCATTCATCACGATTGCCAACGCTTGCGCAGCAGCGGCTTGCGCTTCGGGCGCAACAAACTCAAGCGGATTTTTTCCGATGAGTGCTTCAACCGTATAGCCCAGCGTTTCGCACGCGGCTCGATTTACTGACGTGATGCGACCTTGCATGTCCAATGTAAAAATCAAATCATTGGCTTGCTCAATGTATGTGCGCCAGCGCTCTTCACTGCGGCGCAGCGTTTCTTCCATGCGCTTGCGCTCGGTGATGTCTTGAATCGTTGCAATGACACACAACCCGTCGGTGGTGGGCAATGG
>CAZDYP010000057.1:0-1329 GCA_964509505.1 uncultured Anaerolineae bacterium
GAAACCACTCCGTAAGCAACACCGAAAAAGTGTCCAAAAAAATTAGGCCACCTCACCCGCATCCTCCCGGACGCGGGGCTTCTATCTGACTACTGACTCCTGACGACTGGCACCTTACACGACGATATTCACCAACTTCCCCTTCACATAAATCACCGTGCGCGGCGATTTGCCGTCTAGATACTTCTGCGCGCCGTCGGTCGCCAGCGCCAACGCCTTCGCTTGGTCGTCGCTCACGTCAATCGGCACAGTCACGCGATCACGCACCTTGCCGTTCACTTGCACGACGATGGTGATGGTTTCTGCGGCGGCAGCTTGCGCGTCGTATTGGGGCCAGGCTTGTTGATGGATGCTATACGCGCCGCCGAAGCGTGACCACAATTCTTCGGTGACGTGCGGCGTGATGGGTGCCATCATCTTCAGCAACGCGCTCATTGCTTCGCCCCACACCGCATCGGGATACCATGCGATCTCTTTTGTCTTGCTCAGTGTGTTCGTCAACTCCATCAACGCGGCGATGACGGTGTTGTGCTTGAACTGTTCGTAGTCATCCGTCACGCGCTTGATGGTCTGATGCACCGCACGGCGCAACTCCTTCACTTGCTCATCTGTGGCTGTTGGCAGCTGAGCGTTAGAATCTTTAATCTTTAATCTTTCTTCTTTCGTCTTGGGTTTGTCCACCAGCAACGCCCACACCCGTTGCACCCACTTACGCGCGCCGTCAATGCCGCGCGGATTCCACGGACCGCCCTGATCCCACGGTCCGATGAACATCAAGAATACGCGCACCACATCCGCGCCATATTTCTTCACCAACTCGTCGGGCGCAACGACGTTGCCGCGTGACTTCGACATCTTCTCGCTGTCTGCGCCCAAGATGATGCCTTGATTGAACAAACGCTTCATCGGCTCGTCGTCTTCGGTGATGCCTGTCGCGTCGCGCATGGCTTTGGTGAAGAAGCGTGTGTACATCAAGTGCATCGTCGCGTGTTCGATGCCGCCCGTGTATTGGTCAACGGGCAACCACTTGTCTGCCAACGCGCGCTCAAACGGCGCGCGCTTGTTGTAGGGCGACAGAAATGCGTATTGATACCACGACGAATCTATGAAGGTATCCATCGTGTCCGTCTCACGACGCGCGGGCTTGCCGCAGGTGGGACAAGTCGTGTTCAAGAATTTTTTGTGGAACAGCAACGGCGATTGCCCTTGCGGATTGAACTTCACCGACTTGTCGGTCGGCAAGATGACGGGCAAATCTTCTTCGGGCACTGGCACGATGCCATGCTCATCGCAATAGATGATGGGAATGGGCGTGCCCCAGTAGCGTTG
>CAZDYP010000057.1:1429-6199 GCA_964509505.1 uncultured Anaerolineae bacterium
CACGCCCGTCTTCTCTTTGTCGGCGGCTTCGCGGTCAATGTCCGTCTGACGTCGCGCTTGCAGCACGTACGCTTCCACGTCGGCTTTGCGGTCGGGCGTTGTCAACTTCTCGACCAATGGATGTTCGGGCGCTAATACCAAGAACGTCGCGCCATACAACGTGTCGGGGCGCGTGCTGAAGCAATGAATCGCGTCGCCTTGCTCGGACCTGAAGATGATCTCCGCGCCCTCGCTGCGTCCAATCCAATTGGTCTGCATCGCCTGCACGCGCTCGGGCCAGTGCATCTTCGAGAAGTCCAACAGTTCGTCGGCATACTTCGTGATGCGCAGGAACCATTGCTCCAAATCGCGTTTGATGACTTGCGTCTCGCACCGTTCGCAACGCCGGTCTTCGCCCCACACTTGCTCGCGCGCCAAGACGGTCTGGCAAGTGGGACACCAATCTACGGCTGCCAGCTTCTTGTACGCCAAACCTGCTTTGTAGAACTGCAGGAAGAACCATTGATTCCAACGATAGTAGTCGGGGTCGCATGTCACCACCTCGCGTTCCCAATCGAACATCGCGCCCATCGAGCGCAGCTGCCTACGCATCCGCTCGATGTTCTTCATCGTCCATTTGTATGGATGAATGCCACGCTTGATGGCTGCATTCTCGGCAGGCAAACCGAATGCGTCGAAGCCCATCGGAAAGAAGACGTTGTAACCCTTCATGCGGCGATAGCGCGCGGCGGCGTCACTTGGCGCCATGGCGTACCAATGCCCGATGTGCAAGTCGCCCGATGGGTAGGGATACATCGTCAGGAAATAAAATTTCTTTTTGGCGTCGTCCTCGAAGTTGGTGCGATACAAGCCGTCTTGCTCCCAGCGTTTTTGCCATTGGGATTCGATGACGGTGGGGGCATATTTGTTGGAGGGTTTGTTAGTTGGTTTAGTAGATGGTTTGGCGGATGGTTTGGTGACGCGTTGGGTCGTTGCCATCAACTTCTTTGCGATAGGTTTTTTCACGGCAGATTTTTTCGGTGTAGATTTCTTGATGGCCTGGGTTGCTGTTTTCTTCGCAACCGCTTGGGTCGCGCGTTTAGTTGGCGCTTTTGCTTTTGTGTTAGTAGTTGGTTTCTTGGTTGGCATGGTTAGTCTCCGAAAGATTCTCTCGCGTGAGAGAGTGAATGTGGTTAGAGTTTGGAAACGGAGGGATTCGACAACGGATAAAACACGGATACTCTGCTTACGTCCGTTTATCTGTTTCACTCTGTTGTCGAAATCATCCATCGAGCGCCACGCATCCCACATCACGTGGGACACGCTGAACACCTCCGAAAGTTATTGTGGTCATAGCATACCTCTTACTTACCTTATGCGGTAGTGTCATTGCGAGCGTTGTTGGCGAAGCAATCCCCCCATTGCACAAGGGAGATTGCTTCGCTTCGCTCGCAATGACACTCTATAACATGAGTCTCTTACTTGTCGCGTTTCAAGCGTTCCAGTTCCAGCTTGCGCCTCTCTAATTCGATGCGATCTTGCTCCAAGCGAATTTGTCCTCTGCGCCAATTCGTCCACGTCGTGCCAAGCAAGCCAATCAGCGTGACAAACGAGGTCAGCCCCGACATGATTTGCACCCAATCCCACGAATCGGAGGTCGTCGGTGGCGGTATGGATTGCGCGCCTGTGCTTGTCGGCGCTGGGCTTGGGCGCGCTGAGGGTGGCACTGGCGCAAGGTTGCTGGCGGTGGTTAGCGAGAACACGAAAATGACTGTTGAGATCACGAATAGCAGTAGCAAGATTAAACGAATCATCAAGTCCTCCTCAAATAGTTTTACGACTTAATAGCGTCGTTTTATTGCGGAACAACATGAATGCGTTCTCCGTCAAATGCAGCAAATATCCACTCCACTGTGGCTTTATGAACAGCCTGCTTTATGCGAGCCACTTCACTTGACGTCAAACCGCTTGCGCCTGATTTGAGTTGAACCAACTTGATCTTTATAGCATCGGCGTCGCTCGATTCAATGCGTGTGATGATAGCATCTACAATGCCCGTGCGCGGTGCGCCTCGTTCGCTTTCAAAGAATAAAACTTTCCATCCATTGGCTTTACACCACTCATGAAAAGCCGTTTTGCTAGCTTGCTCGGTCTTTTTAGCTTTGTAAGAAGGACTACGCCGTGTTGCCCATGCTTTCTTAGCCGCTGCCTTTTGGTCTCGCATGATGCTACCTCCCCATGTTCTTCATGCCTGTGTGGTGTCTCTCATTTCGCCTGCTGCGTGAGATATGCCCTCACCCGCTCCGCCAATCTTGCCCGCTCCTCCACCGCCATCCGTTCCCGTTGCGTCGTCAGCGTCGCATACAACTCGTCGTCGTGATAGCGCGGCGTCACGTGCAAATGATAATGCCACACATCCTGACTGCCTGCGGGTTCGTTGTGCTGTCGCGTCGAAACGCCATCACAACCAAACACTGCCTTCAACGCCACCGCCACCTTCTGGGCGACGGCATGAATCTGCGCCGCGTACTCTGTGGGCAAATCATAGATATTCTCGTAATGCGCGTTCGGGATGATGATGACGTTGCCGTGATTGCGGGGCCATTGATGCGAGCTGATGAATGCTGTCACTGCTTCGTTGTGATAGATGATGTCACTCTGGGTTGTATAAACGTGCTCGTTCTCGATGCCTTGCGCGACGAGGCAGAACGGGCAGGGGTAGTCGGCTGGGGCATGGTTGTACATTTCAGTAGCCAGTCACCAGTAATCAGTAGCCAGATTGCGCCATAGACATCTGGCTACTGGTTACTGACTACTGGTTACTCATCGAAAGAACGCTTCTCCCGTAAACGCCTTTGCATCCGTCGCCTTCGCCGCGCAACAAGGCATCATGGGCGGCAAATCGTCCAAGTGAAACCAACCGAGCTCTAACACCTCATCCTCTTGTCGTTTCAATTCGCCGCCAAGCAACTCACACTCAAAAAACGCGATGAACACTTGCGACTCGTCGCCATTAGGATACACGCGATCCCATGCAGGCGAGGTGTAGATGCCGATGAGCCGTTTGGGTTCAACGTCAAGCCCAACTTCCTCGCGCACCTCGCGCTTCACCGTGTCGTGCGCATGTTCACCCAGCTCTTGCCCGCCGCCGGGAAAACCCCACAACGACGTATCGCTGCGTTTCTGCAACAATACACGCCCTTGTTCGTCGCGGATGCACGCCGCGCAACCCGTGAGAATCGCCTTTTGCGCGCCGATGTGTTGTCGTAACCAACTGACATAAGAAGGTATCATTAGTCGTTAGTCGTTAGTCATTAGTCGCTAGTCGTTAGTCGTTAGTTGTTAGTGACTTATGACTAGCGACTAGAAACAAAAAACTCCTCATCCACAAAGGGACGAAGAGTTGCTCCGTGGTACCACCCTGATTGGATTAGCACAAGGCTAATCCCTACTCGAAACGCTTAACGGGCGTTGGACGGCGATGATTACTGAGTCAAGACCTCACAGGTTTTAGCATCCTGAGCTTGTCGAAGGACGGAAACCTGTCAGGTCTGCATTGTTCACCATCGCGGCTCGCGGGCGAGTTCGGTCTGATGTGGCGCGCTCCGTATGCGCCATCGTCGAGCTTCCACCTGTTCTTTCTCGACTCGCTGCGGAGCTGACCTACTACTCCCATTCATAGCCTGTGTGTGTTTGTCAGTGGAGCGGAAGGGAATCGAACCCTCTGCCTTCTCAATGCCATTGAGACGCTCTCCCAAATGAGCTACCGCCCCAGATTTGTTTGTTCTTCTCC
The DNA here is from genome assembly GCA_964509505.1 of uncultured Anaerolineae bacterium. Lineage (GTDB taxonomy): Bacteria > Chloroflexota > Anaerolineae > JACRMK01 > JACRMK01 > CAZDYP01. Next base: position 5,202 of record CAZDYP010000057.1, read on the forward strand.
CGACAACTCATCCATTACACCTTGCCCCAACGCATCCAAAAAACGACGAATGGCTAACGAGTAGTAATGGATTTTGCAAACGCCTTTATAACCCTCACGTTTTTTCTTGTTTGGTCTTCTGTCTATTGAGCTCTTGATAAATTGGCTTAAAGGAATTTTTGTAACTTCTGACCAATACTGCTTTAAATCCTCATCATCCATTCCTTCGCTGATTGCCAATTGACCTGTAAACTTGCGTTCATCAATTTCAAAATTTCGGCGTAACAGAGCCATCCATGTACGAATGACCTGTGGATCGCTATTGCCGAATGAAAAATGATCTTCTCGTTTCGAGCCTTCACCAATATACAATGCCGCCGCCATCAACATCAGAGCCTCATTGTTTTGCGTCAGTCTTTCAACGATGGGCGCTGCTTGCTCTTTGGCAATTTGTAACCGTTTCTGCTTTTGCTCACGATTCCACTGCGAACCTGTCGGCCTGCCTCGCGCTGAACCTTCAATCTCCAACTGTTTGATTCTTGCCTTTTGTTCAGCCGTCAGTTCAATATCTGATAACCAACCAGATAATGTCCCCTGTGCGACTTTCTGACCAAGTTCTGTGACAATCTCAGGATAAGTGAGACCTGCTCGTCGTAGCTCTCTCGCTTGTTCGCGTATTTCGGGAGAATGAGGGAGGTAGTTATGGCGACCAATTCGCTCTTGCTGTTCAGCTGTTAATTCAATGTCCGCAACCCAAGCATGCAATGTTGACAAGGGAATGTCGCCGCCTAGCTCCTCAATGATTTCTCGCTCAGACCATCCGGCTTGCCGCAACTCTCGCGCTCGTTGGCGAATCTCCAATGAATAGGAACGCTGGCGATGAAACATAGCAACATCCCATAAGCTAAAACATCGCAGCTTTGTTGAGCCTGCGATGTCTGCACAATCGAAGTGGAGCCGAAGGGGTTCGAACCCTCTACCTCGTCAGTGCGATTGACGCGCTCTCCCAAAATGAGCTA
>CAZDYP010000057.1:6299-7760 GCA_964509505.1 uncultured Anaerolineae bacterium
ATCGGCGCGTATCACACCGTGAGGTAGAGCAAATTGCCAATTTGCTTTACGTTTTGTTATCACTCAAAATACAAGTAGAATTGCTTCGCTTGTGGGATGTGCTGCCGTAGGCCATCACGGGTCTGCGGTCTTTTTGTTTGTCACTAGTCGCTAATCATCAGTCGTTAGCGACTAGCGACTAGCGACTAATGCCTGTTATGAGTGACCGCAAAACCCTCATCACCATGCTCGCCTTCGCGGGCGACTTCATCACGTGGGGCGTCGGCATGACGTTCATCAATCCAACGACGATCATGCCGACATTCATCAGCCACTACACCGATTTGCCTGTATTGATTGGACTCGCCTCCACGATTCAAACGGGCGGATGGTTGCTGCCGCAACTCATCGTTTCGAACCTCATCGCGCACCTGCCGCGCAAGAAGCCGTTTATGATTGGGGCGGCGCTTGCCACGCGCCCCGTGTTGTGGTTGTTCGCGTTGTTCTTGCTGGTCAGCAACGATTTTTCGAACACGACGATACTCACCACCTTCTTCGTCTTATATACGTTTTTCACGATTGGCGATGCAATGGCATCGGTGGCATGGTTCGATATTCTCGGCAAATCGGTGCCGCCGTCACGACGGGGGCGCGTGTTAGGCAGCGCACAAATCATCATGGGCTTGCTGGCATTGGGCGCGAGCCAAGTTGCCGAGTGGATTCTTGCGCCGACACGCACAGACATCATGGGCATTCAGCTACCGCTTGCCAAGCTGGAATTTCCGTTGAACTATGCGCTGTGTTTCGCCATCGCCGGCGCAGGCACCCTATTGTCATTGATGAGCAATCTCTTCATTCACGAAGTAGCGCAACCCGTCAAAGAAAAACCGCTCGCCTTGAGTGACTATCTGCCGACGTTGTGGCGCATCGTGCGCCATGATCGCCACTTCAGCTACGTGACCATCGTGCGCCTGTTAGCGGGCTTGGCAAACATGGCATTGCCGTTCTATATTATCTTCGCGCAGCACGAGTTGGGCTTTGGCGAGGAATGGCTCGGCGTGTTCATCGCAGCGCAAGTCGCGGGCAGCCTCGTCTCAGGCGTAGTGCTGGGCTTCTTGAGTGAACGCTCTGGCAGCAAAGCCGTCATTCTCGCCGCCGTTTTTCTGCAAGGCATCGCACCGTTTACCGCGCTAGTGGTGTTCTTTATAGGGAATAGTTTAGGCGCAGGCGCGCCGTGGCTCTATGCCATCATCTTCACGATGATTGGCGTGGGGCAAACGTCAAACTTGCTAGGCTTCATCAACTACGTGCTGGAACTTGCGCCGCCGATGGAGCGCACGAACTACATCGGCGTCACCAACACCCTCAATGGTCTCTTGCTCGTCGCCCCTATGGTCGGCGCGGCGCTGATTCAATACATCTCGTACACCGGATTATTCGCTGCCACACTCATCGCATTGTGTGCGAGCCTGTTGCTGGCGA
>CAZDYP010000057.1:7860-24238 GCA_964509505.1 uncultured Anaerolineae bacterium
ATGCGTTTTGCCAATAAAGTCGCCCTCATCACCGGCAGCGGGCGCGGCATCGGTCGCGCGATTGCGTTGCAACTGGCACATGAGGGCGCGGATATCGTTGTGAATTTTTTCCGCAACCGTCAACCCGCCAATGAAACGGCGGAGGCGATTCGCGCGTTGGGTCGCCGCGCGCATATTGTCAAAGCGAATGTGGGCGAGGTTGACCAAATCGAGAAGATGTTCGCAGAGGTCAAAGAGGTATTTGGCGGCCTCGACATCCTCGTATGCAACGCCGCGTCTGGTTACATCCGCCCCTCACTAGCACAGGAAGTGAAAGGCTGGGATTGGACGATGAACATCAACGCGCGCTCGGTGTTGTTCTGCGCGCAACAAGCGCATCCCTTGATGAAGGCGCGCGGCGGCGGCGCGATTGTTTCGATTTCATCGCTCGGCTCGATTCGCGTCATGCCGTCATACGTCGTCATTGGCGCGAGCAAGGCGGCGATTGAAGCGCTCACCCGCTATCTCGCTTATGAGTTCGCACCCGATCACATCGTCGTCAATGCGGTGAGCGGCGGCCTCGTGGAAACAGACGCCCTCGAACATTTTCCGCAACGTCAAGAGATGTTGTCGCAGGGGTTGTCGCGCACGCCCGCAGGTCGCCTCACCACCTCCGAAGACATCGCCAAAGTTGTCGCATTCCTCTGCTCCTCCGACGCGTACATGATTCGTGGGCAGACGATTATGGTGGATGGGGGATTCACGCTACCAACGTGAAAATTTTCAACACCAAGGCACGAAGAACTCACGAACGCACATTTGTGAATTCTTTGTGCCTTGGTGGTTAATGGGAGACTGATGTGAAGATTGAACCGTTTGCAATGGAGCGTTGGCAGTCCACCTGGGAGAACATCGTCGCGTACAATTTGTCGGAGAGCGGTGTGCATCCCCTCGCATTGCGCCAGTTGGCGGGCGCTGCTGCGGAGCGCATCTGGGCAACCGAATTGGGGTACTCGCAGGGCAATGGCACGCCCGAATTGCGGCGACTCATCGCGGCGTTGTATGCGGGCGCCAATGAAGACCACATACTCGTGACGAATGGCTCATCGGAAGCGTTGTTCGTGATGATTTGGAGTTTGATTGAGGCGGGCGACGAGGTTGTGATGATGCTGCCGAACTACATGCAAATTCATGGCACGATTCGCGGTTGGGGCGGCGTCGTGCGCCCGTTCCATTTGCGCGAGAAGCTCGCATGGCAACCCGACCTCGACGAGCTGCGCCGCGCCATCACAGCCAAAACCAAAATGATCGCGGTGTGCAATCCAAACAATCCAACCGGCGCGATCCTGAGCGACGAGGCGATGCGCGCGATTGTGGAGGCGGCGAGCTCGTGTGGCGCGTGGTTGTTGTCCGACGAAGTATATCAGGGGGCGGAGCGCAATGGGGTCACAACGAAAAGCTTTTGGGGCATGTACGACAAAGTGATTGTCACGAATGGTCTGAGCAAAGCGTATGGCTTGCCCGGCTTGCGTATCGGATGGGCGGTTGCGCCGCAACCACAAGCGCATGAAGGTTGGGTACGCACGAACTACACGACGATTGCGCCATCCACGCTGAGTGATCGCTTGGCGCAGCTCGCCTTGACTGGCGACAAACGCACAGCGATTTTGCAACGCACCCGCGCGATTTTGCGGAAGAACTATCCCTTGTTCGAGGCGTGGGTTGAAGATCATGGCGACTTGTTCAGCATGGTGGCGCCGCATGCGGGCGCGATTGGCTACCTGCGATACAAGCTTGGCATCAACTCGTCGGAGCTTGCGGAAAAGTTGCGCGCCGAGCAAAGCGTCCTTGTCGTGCCTGGCGACCATTTCGGCATGGATCATTATTTGCGGGTTGGCTATGGTCCGCCGGAGGAGTATCTGCGGACGGGGTTGCAGCGGGTGGATGTGGTGTTAAGAAGTTTGCGGTGATGCAACGCCACTAATCAAAAAGCGACGCCTCAGTGCCATGAGCGTCGCTTGTGTATTGGTTCAATTCCGAATTACCAACTCTCCCCTCACTCTATCAACCACTTCCCATCCTTCATCACCAACCGCCCATCGGCAAATACTTCGCCACCTTGCCGCAACTCGATGAGCATGTCCCAATGCAAGCCCGACACATTTTTGCCACCCGTTTCAGGATATGCCATGCCCAAGGCAAGATGTATGGTGCCGCCCATCTTTTCGTCGAAGAGCATGTTCTTCGTGAAGTGTTGGATGCCATAGTTCGTGCCGACGCCAATTTCGCCCAGCGTGCGCGAACCTGCATCCATGTCCAGCATCTCTGTTAAGAATGCTTGCCCCTTGCGCGCGGAGGCTTGTATCACGCGCCCTTTCTCAAACACCAGACGCACATCCTCAACTTCGTGGCCACCGTGAATCGCGGGATAGCTATACGTCACGACGCCATTCACCGAATCTTCGATGGGCGCGCTATACACCTCGCCGTCGGGAAAGTTGCGCGTGCCGTCCGCATTCTCCCACTTGCGCCCTGCGATGCTCATCGTCACATCGGTGCCAGGTCCGACGATGCGCAGCTCGCGCGTCTCCGTCAACAGGTCCGCAATTTTTTGTTGCTTGCGTCCTTGCGCTTTCCACGCGGCGACAGGATCATCGTGATTGAGCAGCATCGCGCCATAAACAAAATTCGTGTAATCGCCTAACGACATACCCGCCTCTTGTGCGCTGGCGTGCGTCGGATAGAGCGTGAGACACCAACGCAAATCGCCCGACGCCGCGCGCTCCATGCGCTTCTTCGACAGCTCGGCGCGCGCCTTGCTATACATAGCCTGTTTCTTGGGATCAACCCCTGTGAGCTCTTTCAAGTTGTACGGCGCATTGATGGTCAAGGTAGAATTGACTTTGTCGTAGATGAGCTTATCTGCTTCGGAGACATGCGTGAGCTGCGCTTCATTGGCGTGTTTGTAGAAGATTGGCTGCAAACCATCTACGGCGATGCGCAGCTCGACGAAGGCGCCCACCTCAATCGCGGCGCGATAGACTTCACGAATCAACGGCGCAGCTAGCTCCGTGCTGGAGATGATGAACCAATCCCCCTTACGCACCGGAATAGAATAATGCACCAACACATCCGCCAGCTTAGAAATGCGTGGGTCAGCCATAGGCAACTCCAATCGTTCAACGGATTCGAGAAATGTTTCAGACATCGGAAGGCTAGGGCTTGAGGAGACGGTCGCCATGACTTATGCCCCGCTTCCTCATTGAACAGGTTGACGCTTCTTTCGACTTTACAACGCTTTGACTTGATTCTCCCAGATACTGATAGAAAAACTTGTGGCTGCGTGGTCACGCCGCTTCGGCATCCGCAAAACGGAGCGCGCTTGATTGCTCGTTGAAGTATCCATGACCTGTGTCAGCACAGACAGCCAAAGGTGGTTGCGCCGTTGACGGTTGCGGCAAAACAAACACCTTGCCACTGAGTAACTAACGCTTTTCTCCAACGGCTAGCCGAGTGAGCTGGTCGAACCATGCAGGTTGCGGCATGGAGCGCATGCTTCGACCAGCTCAACCGGCTGCATGACAGCGTGGGTTGCAGCGTCGAACGAGGCTGCGGCAAATTGAAAACCGAAAGTGTTAGTTACGCAGCGCCTTGCCGCCAATTTTTCACGCACACTATACTGTATTCGCTCATGAGATGCAAGGTAACGCATAGCGGGCGCTTAGTCACTTAGAGAGTGTTTTGAAATTCAGACCCTAAAGGTTTTTCTGGTGAAGCGGGTTTACAAGTTGCGCCGCAAGCCTGCCTGAAATGCTTTTTGCTTGCCAGCGAAACCGTTAGGGGCTCGGTCTTAGATTTTCAACACACTTTCTTAGTCGCTTGGTTACATAGGCGTTTAGTCGCTTAGTCGCGTGCGCAGCACAGTCACATGATTGAACGCTGACCGCCCCCATGACCCCACGCCCACGTGACCGCGTGACCGCGCAACCGCGCGACTATTTGACCACAATCGTGCCCGCCATCCCCACCCCCCCTTTATCGCCGTGATACTCACAGTAGTAAGGGAATGTGCCGGGTGTGTCGAAGGTGAATTTATATTGCGCGTTCGCGCCGATGTCCTTCGAGTCGAGCGGCTTGCCGCTGTCGGAGGTGACAGTGTGCTTCGCGTTGTCTTTGTTGACAAAGATGACCGTCGTGCCCTTGTCAATCGTCAACGTCTTATCTTTGTACACGAAGTCTTGCATCAAGACGGTTTTGGATTGCGGCACGGGCGTTGGCGTCGCGGTAGGCGCGGGAGGCGGCGTCGGCGTCGGCAAGTTCAAGGTTTGCACCAGGTTCGCTTGAATCGGCGTGAGCGACAGCCCTGCTAGTTTCTGCGCCGCAAAATACAAATCGGTGAAGCCGGCTTCGTCGGGGATGAGCTCGATTTCCTTGTTGCCATTTTTGTCTTGCCCATCCACCGCCAGCCGCCCTAACACTTCGATTTCTTTCGCCAACTCAAGGGTCGCCTTCACATCTGTCGCCGCCAGAATCGCCCTCGAATTTTTGAGAATGTCGCCGCACCACTTCTGGAAATTCGCATTGGCGACCTGCAACTCTGCCGCGCGCTGTTTCAATTCCGCCGTCGCATCGGACGCTTTCGCCATGCGTTGCACACTCGCCGCGATTTGGTTCGCGTACGGCAACAAACCGAAGCCGTCGCCAGGGTCTTCAACGTTGCCATCTTTATCCAGGTCGCCGAAACCTTTGTCTTTCGAGCCGACGAGCAGGTTAATCATGTGTTCAGCATGGCGTTTGGTGGCGGGCAAGCTGCCGCGCTCCGCCGCTTCGCGCACTTCAGCTGCATGGACTTTGAGATTGTCAATAATGTCGTTGATGCCGATGACATAGCCTGCTTTGTTCGGCGTATCGGGCGCCAATCCCATCAGCAACTTCACTTCGCCGGCGAGACGCTGCGCAAATTGCCCAGAGAAGATGAGCGTGTTGGATGGTCGCGTGGCGGGCGCTGACTCAACGGTGACGAAGAACTGATCGTAGAGCGCAAGTAAGTTACCGCCTTTCGGGTCAACATATTTCACGGTGGCTGTGCCGGCTTGACTGACCTTGACCTCACCCATCGCAGCGAACGCCGAAACAGTTGACGATGCCAACCACGCTTGATAGATTCTGCCCGCTGCGGGTTGTGGCACATTCACCAACAGCGCAATCGCTGTGTCGTTCGATGCGCCTGTGTTTTCAAAGCTGAGCTGCCCGCGCGCGGGAATGGGCGTGGGCGTCGGCGCAGGGGTGTTGGTGGGCGCAGGCACGGGCGTGTTCGTTGGCGCACTCGTCGGCGTCGGCGCAGGCGTGGGAATGGACGCGGCAATGATGTTGGGCAGCACTTTGTTGATGCCATAATCGAAGCGCACATACGCCAGCGCAAGCCCTAGCGCGACACACACCAGACCAATGCCGAAGCGCGCGACCGGCGGCAACTGAAAGTCCCAAATCCACAGGAACATGAAGATGCCCAACAAATCCGCAAGGAGCGTGAAGCTGTTGAAGAGGGCTTGCGTGGTTGGGCTGCCGCTGTTGGCGAGATAGTAGAAATAATAAATCTCCAGACCCAACAGGATGATGAGCATCCACAACGTCAACAAGGTTCGCATGAAGCGCTTGAAGTTTTTGATGCGTAACGCTTCGGGAATCCAACTGCGCCGCAGCATGAACGTGACGATGTAGAGCCCCATGCCCTCCGCGATGAGACCAAGAATGCCATGCGCGATCATCAGCTGGGCAACGATGCCCGTCGTGGTCGCCGCGTCAATGACGTACGCATAGAAGCTGGTCAGCATGGCGCCCGCGATGAAGATCAGATTGACGAAAACCACCGTCATCTGCGTGCGGCGGTGTTTGGGAATCTGTCGCGTGCGCGCAAAGTAAAACCCGATGCACAACGCGACGATCATGATGAGCTGCGCGATCAGATTGAAGTCGGCGACCAAGCGATTACAGCCTGTCAACCCCATCAATTTGCACAACGCTTGCATAACGCACTCCTCGCCCCCAAAAGATGATGAAGGACATTAGAGGAAATAAATGGACATTAGCACACCAGGCTATTCCCCCCATCCTCTTTATTTCCTCTAATCTCCTTTTTACTGCTGTCGTTCATCTGTTACTTCTTTTGCTGCTTGAGCATAGCATCCATGCTCTTTTTCATTTCCTCGACGGTATCCTTCAACGACATGCCGTTTTCTTTTGCCGCCTCCTCTAGCTGCTTCCAGATGATGTTCTTCGGGTTGCCAAGATTGTCGTTGTATTGTCCACAACCGCAGTTCATGCACATAGAGCCTCACCTCCTTTCTTCATAGTCGCTAGGCGTTAGTCGCTAGGCGTTAGCCGCTAGCGACTAGCGACTAATGCCTAGCGACTAACGACTCAATACGCGTCGCCGCTTCGGACCTGTGGGCATTGGTTCGAGTGGTTTCCCTTGCGCGATGAGCCATTCGCGTTTGCCTTGCAATGCGCCCGTCGGACATGCCGCGACACAATTGCCACAATAAACGCACGTGGATTCGGGAATCGGCACATGAGCAAACGTATCTACTTGGGTGTGAAAACCGCGTCCAGTCAACGTCAACGCAAACGTGTGTTGAATGTCTGCGCCACATGCCTGCACACACCGCCAACACAAGATGCACTTCGAGTAGTCGCGGATGTACATCGCGTTGTCGTCGTGCAACGGCAAAGCGCGTCGCGCGCCGCCCGTGAAACGGCTTGAGTCAGCGTGATACGTTTGCATGAGCGCTTGAACATCAGGCGCGTGCGACAAATCAATCGCTGAGTTCATCAGCTCCAAAATCATGCGACGCGCTTCATGCGCACGCGGCGAGTCGGTATGAATCACCATGCCTTGCTCGACTTGACGCGAACAGGCGGGCGCCAGCACGCGCGAGCGTTCCAATTCGACGACGCAAACGCGACACAAGGAATTCGCCGTGAAGTGCGGATGATAGCACACTGTCGGAATTTCCACACCGATGGTCTGCGCCGCCTCGCGGATGGTCGCGCCTGCGGGGACGGTGATGGTTTGGTTGTTGATGGTCAGGGTGATAGATGTCATTTCAGAGCCATTCTAAAAACTCTTCCGCTCCCGTGCGGAAATCGTGCGGGGTGAGGAGACGGCGTTCTCTAACGCCGTCTGCGCGCAAGCGAGCGCGCTGTAGCCGCCTTCGTCTTTTGTGATGCTACCGTAAAAGAAAACCTTCTTTGCCTCACAGCTGAATCAAGCCTCTATCAAACGCGCTCAACAACGCGCTCGCCGCCGTCTGCCCCAAGCCGCACAAACTCGCATCTTTCATCGTGCGCCCCAACGCCATGAGTGTTTCGCGGTCATTGGCGCGCACCTCGCCCGTCGCCAGCCGCGCGACAATTTCCATTTGCCGTTGCGTGCCGAGTTGACATGGGAAACATTTGCCGCACGACTCATGCGCGAAAAATTTCGTGATGCCCTTCAACACCTCCCACAGATTCACCGAATCGTCGAAGACCATCACCGCGCCTGAACCAAACGTCGCGCCAATAGCTGTCAACGATTGAAAATCCATCGCCACGTCAATCTGCGATGGCGTGAGGAATGCGCCTGCCGCCCCTCCCACCAACACCGCCTGCAAGGTATGCCCTTTTACCATCCCGCCGCCCAAATCGCAAAGCAAGTCACGCAACGGCAAGCCCATCGAAATCTCATACAGGCCCGGCCGCTTCACCTTGCCACTCAAACACACAAGGCGTGTGCCCGGCGATTTCTCCGTGCCCCATTGCCGATACCATTGTGCGCCATGCAGCACGATGCCCGGCACATTGGCAAGCGTTTCGACGTTGTTGATGACCGTCGGCAAACCGAACAAGCCGTATGTGATAGGAAACGGCGGCTTCACACGCGGCTCACCCCGCCTGCCTTCGACGGACTCCAGCAGCGCCGTCTCTTCGCCGCACACGTACGCCCCCGCGCCCGCACGCACCTCGAGTTCGCAAGTGAAATCCGTGCCAAGAATTTTTTCACCAACGAGTTGCTGTTTGCGCGCTTCGTGCAACGCCTCGCTCACACGCTGATAGGCAAGCGGATATTCGCCGCGAATATAAAACATGCCACGATTCGCGCCGACAGCGTAAGCGGCCATCACCATCGCCTCAATCAAACGATGGGGGTCGCGCTCCATCAAGATGCGATCTTTGAACGTGCCTGTCTCGCTCTCATCGCCATTACAAATCACATAGCCCGTCGCCCTTGCGCCCCTGCTTCCCCGCTCCCGTATTTCTTTCGCCGCTCCCTCCCACTTGACTCCCGTCGGAAACGCCGCCCCACCACGTCCCACCAAGCCCGCGTCCTTCACTTCTGCGATGACTTGCTCACGCGGCAACGTCAACGCTTTGCGCAAGGCCGCGTAACGCTCATGCGCTTGCGCCGTTTTGATTTTGTGCAAGCCACTCACCGTGATGTCGCGCAGCAGGTGCGAGCCGCGCTGCGCGACGTGGCGTGGTCGCCCGCTTTTGCTGCTCGGCTTCAATAGCTTGGCGACATCCGCAGGCGCAATGACTTCATGCAATTTGTCGTCCACGAGCGCGACGGGTGCGCGATGGCATGCGCCCAGACATGGCACGGCTTCCAAGGTGATTGCGCCATCTGTCGTCGTCTCACCACACATCACGCCGAGTTGCGCTTCCAACGCAGCGCACACGTTTTCCGCGCCTGCCAGCCGACATATCACATCATCACACACGCGCACGAACAGGCGTCCCACAGGGTTGGTGTACAGCATCGAATAAAACTTGGCGACGCCATAGGCTTCAGCCAATGGCACACCCAACCCGCGCGCGAGGTGCGCGATCGTTTCGCGTGAGAGCCAGCCATGCAACACCTGCGCCGCTTGCAGCGCAGGCAACAAACCCGCACGTCTCTGTGGCGCGTAGTGGGCGATGAGCGAATCCAAAGTATCCATAAACTATTTTTGCCAACGCAACCAATACTCACGAAAGGCGCGCAGGCGCGGCAACACTTCGCGGTCTTTGATGCGATTCGCGGCGGCTTTGCTCGCGATGATGTCATCAGTGGTATCGGGAAACCCCCATAGCATCATGCCCGATTTGCCGATGAACAAATAACGCACGCCACGACGCGCCAAAGCGTCACGGACTTCTTGCGCTTGGCGATACTCAAACACGCCCGTAACCTAACCAGGCAGGCAGATGTTCTTCACACCAACGCCGATACTCTGCCAGGCTATCAAATGAGCGGTAGGGTCTGTCGTCCAAGAGAGGCTTATATGTATGGAGGAAGGCGTATCGCATCCGCGTTTCCAGCGAGCGCCGCGCCGTCGCCTCAAAATCGGCAAGTCACTCGCGGGGGATGTCGGGTTGCTGCGCAGCGATGACTTGCTCAATTAAGGTGGGCAGCTCGCTCACCAATTCCGAATTGGGTACCGCTCGCGCGCCAGCCTGTCGCGCTGCGCGCAAAGTTGCGGGCTCAGTGTGACGCCCGAAAGCCAAGACAGGGACGCCCGCTTTAGTTGCCATCTCAATCAAGGTCAACCACACCTCGCGCAGCCCGTTCAATTGCACAACCAACAAATCTGCGCCCTGCAACGTCGTCGTCACATCGCCACGCGCATCCACCTCGCGTGTCGTGAAGCCAAGCAGCTTGAGCGCGTCGGCGATACGCGGCGCAAAAAACAAATCAGGAATATAGAACAATGCGAGTTTCATCGTCGGCCAAACACTCTCTGTAAATCCGCTTCACTAAAACATGGCTGCTGCGCTAATGCCATGTTCTCCTTGACATGCGCGACGTTGCTCATGCCCACGAGCGCCGTCGTCACGTTGGGCAATGAGCGCGTGAACTGCAAGGCGCGTTGCGCGTCGGTGAGCGCTTCGCCCAACGACTTGCGTAACGTGCCGGGCAAATGGCGCGCGAGGCGCGCCTGCATCAGCGACGCGCTCGCAAACACCATCACGCCCAAGTCGTGCGCCGCCTCAAGCACATTTTTCCACGCGTCATGGACTGCTTGATTTTTGTGTTCGATAGCTTCGGGCATTGCCAGATTGATGGGCAGCTGAATCGCCTTGAAATGATGCGCCTCCCCCGCGACCTCACGCGCAACCGTCACGACCTCTTCCAACGACAAATAATCGCGACCCTGCGGCAGCTGCCGATAGGCATTCCACGTCGCCGTGCCATAACGACAAATATGACCATCAGCTACAGCCTGCTCTAAAAACACAAACGCCGCCCGCAAGCGCTGGCGAAAGGCGTCGCGTGGAATCTCGCCGAGCTGCCCTTCAGGGTTGTGCAAATAGTAGAGATCAATCGTATCAAGTTGCAAATTTTGGCGGGACTGCGCGAGCTGATGCGCCAGATACTTGGGCGCGATACAATGTTGCGCGCCTTGCGTGAAGTCCTCAGGCTCGGCAAGGCCCGTCGCAATGAACGTGCTCATGATGTAAGCGCGGGGGTCTGTGGGATAGGCGCCATCGTACGGCACATAGCCACCTTTGGTCGAGACGAAAATTTCGTCGCGCGCTACAGACGCTAGCTTGAGCGCCTGTCCCACAGTGCGCTCGCTCAACTGAAACCGATAGTTGCTGGCCGTGTCAATCACATTGCAGCCAAGCGCCAACGCGCGTTGAATCGCTTGTACGTAGCGCTGACTCGTCTGCTCATCGGGCTCGCCCAAATAGGTGCCCAAGCCGATGGAGGATAACCAGAGACGGTCAGCTACCCGAAAGTGTGCGGCGTCGGTGCGCGCTGCGGTGCGCGCGCGATAGCGTTGGGTGCCTTCGGTGGTGGCGTAAGTCATTGAATCGGAATGAGCGGCTCACAGCCAAGAAAATGAGCGCGTTGGCCTAGAGCGAAGAAAGCGCAAGGCAGGCAGCGGTACCATCGTCTTGCCGAGGAACGATTAACCCACATGAAGAAAACCTGTCTCTTCCTCCTTCCAGAAGTGGCGCAATTCTACTCTAGCGAAAAGAGCAAGTCAAGGAAAAAACCGCGCCACGATTCTGGTAAGAGTTGCACTCCTGCCAGCTAAGAAATTTTTCCTAGCTGCTTGACTTTTGCCGCAACTTGAATATAATTTAGTCAAGACTAAATTATGAGTTAGTCACCTATGAGCGATTCGATTAGCTACAACATACAAGACTATCTCAAGACGATTTATAAGTTGCACGAAGGCGGCGAAGCCATCACGACTTCTGCCATCGCAGAGCGGCTCGCCGTCGCCCCCGCTTCGGTGACGGGCATGATGAAGAAGCTGGCTGAGATGAAGCTCGTGCGCCACACACCTTATCAAGGCGTCGAACTAACCCCTGCGGGCAAGAAAATCGCGCTCGAAGTCATTCGTCACCATCGCCTGCTCGAACTATATTTGGCGGAGGCGTTGGGCTATTCGTGGGATCAGGTGCATGACGAAGCCGAGAAGTTGGAACACCACATCTCCGAAGAATTCGAGAACAAAATCGCGCAAACATTGGGCGACCCCAAGCGCGACCCACACGGCGACCCGATCCCCGCGCGTGATGGCACGGTGGCGGAAAGTTCGCGTGACTGCCTCGCCGACACGCCCGCAGTCGGACGCTCTGCGGTCGTGAGTCGCGTCAACGACGACAGTGCAGACCGTCTGCGCTACCTCGCCGAGCTGGGGATGCGCCCCGATGTGCAATTCACTGTCTTGGAACGCGCGCCGTTCAATGGACCCATTCGCTTGCGCGTGGGCAAGAAAGAAGTCAACGTCGGCAAAGAGTTGGCGCAAGAGATTTTCGTTGCGCCTGTGAAGTGATTATCTCTGGAGGCGTCTCCCATGTTGAATCTATCCCTACTTTTATCACACAGCCTCATCTACGGGCTGATACTCAGCACGTTCATGACTATTGCATTTGTCGCGCTAGCATGGATCAATCCAGACATCTGGCTCAAAGATTATCCGCCGGCTGTGCAAGCCAAACTTGGCCCCATCAGCGCGAAAGCACAACGCCAGCGCACATTGCTTGGCATACCTGTTTTCTTGTGCTTGTTTGGAATTCTGTTCGCAGCCATCTGGCAACTTGGCACACCAACATTCCTCGAAGCGACCTTGTGCATTTTCATCGTCATGCTGATATTCAATGTCATGGATTTGATCGTGCTGGATTGGCTCATCTTTTTGACGTGGCGTCCACATCGCTTGCTCATCGCAGGCGTCGAGCAAATTCAAGGCGCATTGGATTATGCTTTCCATTTTAAAGCATTCTTGAAAGGCTTGGTTGGCATCACACTGGCCAGTCCCATCATCGCAGGCATCGTGTTAGCTGTCCAATTCCTCTGGCGATAAGAGTCCCTATGATTTATGCATTCAATGAATTGACTTCCGAGCTCGTCGCATCCGCGGGCGGCAAAGGCGGCAATCTCGCTCGCTTGCAACAAGCAGGCTATCCTGTGCCTAATGGCTTCGTGATTCTGCCTACTGCCTTTGCGGGCGATGCGCTCACACAGGATGCATGGACGCAAGCCCGCGCGCGGCTCACACAACTGCGCACACGCGGCACAAATGGCAGCACAGCCTTCGCCGTGCGTTCATCCGCCTTGAGCGAAGACTCAGCACACGCCTCATTTGCGGGCGAATTTGAAACCGTGCTGGATGTGAAGAGTGACAACGACGTACATGCGGCGATTCAGCAAGTGCGTCGTTCACGATATGGGGCGAGAGCGCAAGCCTATAGCCAAGCGCAAGGATTGGACACGACACACGAAATGGCAATCGTCGTGCAACAGATGGTACATGCCGAACTAGCGGGGGTGTTGTTTACAGCTGACCCCGTGACAGGTAATCGCGCTGTGATGATCGGCAACTATGCGCATGGTCTCGGTGAACAGTTAGTATCGGGTGAAAGCAATGCGCAAAGTTTCACACTCAAACGCCCTCATGGTCAGTATGACAAAAGCGCAATTCCATCGCCATTGTTGCGTCGCCACATTCGCACCCTGTTCAACCTCGCGCAACGCCTGGAAGATACATTCGGTACGCCACAAGACATCGAGTGGGCGATTGCTGATGGCAAAGTACATTTGCTACAAACACGTCCCATCACGACCCTACAAGGCGAAAATGCCACGACAGGCGATGTGAACGACAGTCTGCGCGGCGACTACTTATGGACGAACTCAAATCTGGGCGAAGCGGTGCCTGATGTGATGACGCCCTACTCGTATTCGTTACTGAAAATTTATTTGGCAGAGATAGCACAACTACCCATGCTCGGCGGCCATCCTTTCATGGGCAACATCGGCGGACGGTTCTATATGAACTTCAGTTTGTTTGCATCGCTGATGACCTCCATCGGGTTCAGCCGTGAGCGCGTGCGCTACGAGAGCGAAGAGTTTTTTGGACACGTGCCCGATGGTCTTGATATGCCGCTCATTCCATTCCCACGTCGGAAATTGTTGCAAGTATTCATTCCTTTCGGCTTTCGTGCGAAACGACGTGTTACACAAAATCAAAAACAGTTGCCCTCGTTCCTTGCTGTAGCCTCTGCGCGAGCGACTGCCCTAAGGCAGCGCATTCAAGCACTGCAAACGTCCAAGGAGTTGGTGACGATATGGCGTGACGAGTTAGAGCCGTTCTTCCGCCAAGCCTGCCACATGTTGCAAGCGGCGACGAGCGCGTACGAAAATCCCGCGCGCAGTTTGAGGCATGAATTACGCAAGCTCGTTGGTGAGCAAGATACCAATACGCTGATGACGGGCTTGAGCGACGGCGAGAACACACTAGCAAGCCTTGGGCCTTTAGTTGGTTTGTCACAAGTTGCACGTGGTGAGCTAAGCCGCGAAGCGTATGCAGAACGCTATGGGCATCGCGGACCGCATGAGTTTGAAGTTTCGCTGCCACGTCCTGCCGAAGACCCTGCATGGATCGAGCAACAACTAGCCAATGTGCAAGATACGGACGTGGCTGCGCTGTTAGCGAAGCAACAAGCACAGCGTGACGCAGCATGGCAACGTCTGGCGCAACGCTATCCTCACAAGGCCAAGACCCTACAAAAACGTTTGGCTGCCGTCGCTGCTGCCGCGCGTGGGCGTGAAGGGGCGCGTTCGGAAATCGTGCGCGCCTGTTGGGCGCTGCGTGTTTTTGCTCTGCGCGCCGGTGAACTGTTGAATTTGCGCGACGCTATTTTTTTCTTGTCCATTGAAGAGCTGGTCAATGTGTTATCAGGAGACAAAGCGCCGATTGCCCACCTTGCGGCGCGGCGCGACGCCCATGCGCGTTACTCGGCATTGCCACCCTATCCCGCACTGATTCGCGGACGCTTTGATCCGTTCAAGTGGGCAGCTGACCCCAATCGTCGCAGTGACTTGTTTGAGGCTCATGCAGACCTTCAAGGGTTTGAAAACCTTGAAGGTCTCACGACGATCAAAGGTTATCCCGGTGCGCTGGGTGAAGTCGAAGGCGTCGTGCGTGTGCTGCGTTCAGTCGAAGATGGCAACGCGTTGCGTGCAGGCGAGATTCTCGTGACGACGACGACCAACATCGGTTGGACGCCGTTGTTCCCACGCGCAGCGGCTATCATCACCGATGTCGGCGCGCCGCTCTCCCACGCTGCGATTGTCGCGCGCGAGCTAGGCATCCCTGCGGTCGTCGGCTGCGGTAATGCGACGATGCGCCTACGCACAGGCGACCGCGTGCGTGTGAACGGCGGGTTGGGTACAGTACAAATTGTGTGAGCCTAGCATTCGTAGACCTGCTTGGAAATCTCGCGGGTCTGGAGACATATCACCATGAATCAAACTTTCTTTCACAGCACCTTCGTCATCGTGTTCATCACCATTTTTGGTATTCGAGCGGTCTATCATCGCAAAGCACAAAAAGCGATGGGCAAAGCCGAATATAAAGAAGGCAAATGGCATGTGGCATGGCGTGTTGGTTTTGACGTGCCGTTCATGTTCCTGTTCTTCGCCTATATGGTCAACCCCAACCTCTTAAGTTGGACGCAGTTCCCATTGCCCGCATGGGCGCAATGGCTCGGCGTCATGTTGGGCGTAGCGTCCGTGCCGTTGATGTGGTGGGTGCAGTGGGCGCTAGGCGCAAACTTCTCGACGGTGCTGCACGTGCGCGAGAACCATACACTCGTGACGCACGGACCTTATCGCTGGGTGCGGCATCCCATGTACACCGCGCTGTATCTCTTAGAAATCGCTGCGTTGTTGCTGACGGCGAACTGGTTTATCGGCGGCTTGCCGCTCGTCGTGCTCACTATCATCGTCGGGTCGCGTGTCGCCAACGAAGAAGTAACGATGGTCGAGAAATTCGGCGATGCCTATCGCACATACATGCAACACACAGGACGATTTTTTCCCAAGTTGATTGGGTGACAGCATGACTACTACGCATACCCACACGCATTCACACTCGCATTTTGGCGGCATCACCGCACAATCCACGCGCCGCCTCGCGCTCTCGCTTATCATCACGCTCGTATTCGTCATCGGCGAAGCGGCAGCCGGTTGGTACGCGAACAGTCTGGCACTATTGACCGATGCCGCGCACAACGTCACCGATGTCATCGCGCTCGCATTGAGCTGGTATGCGTTGCGCTTGACGTTGCGTCCCCCGCATGCAGGCAAAACGTACGGCTATCATCGCGCGGGCATTTTGGTTGCCTTGGTCAATTCAGCGACATTGGTCGTCATTGCGTTGTGGATTTTTTATGAAGCCTACGAGCGGTTGATCACACCGCCACACGTCGAAGCCACGATCTTGACCGTCGTCGCCTTCGTTGCGTTCCTCGTCAACACAGGCACGGCGTTGCTCGTGATGCGCGGTAGTGAGCATGACCTCAACCTGCGGAGCGCATTTGTGCATCTGGCGGGGGACGCGCTTTCAACCTTTGGCGCTATAGTCGCAGGCGTGATGATTGCGCTGACGGGCAAAGTGTGGCTCGACCCGCTCGTGAGTGTGTTGATTGGCTTGCTCATCGTGTGGAACGCATGGGACATTTTGCGCGAAACGGTGGACATCTTGTTGCAAAGCACGCCGCGTGACGTGGACATGAGCGCGATGGTCAACGATGTGATGAGCATCAAAGGGGTGCGCGGCATCCACGATTTGCACGTATGGAGCATGACACAAAACATGCGTGTCCTCTCGGCGCACGTGCTCATTGACGACCTCGCCATCAGCACAGGCGCGGCGATTCAGCGCGAGGTCAACGAAGTGTTGCAACACAAATATCGGATCGCGCACGCGACGCTGCAACTCGAATGCGAAGGGTGCGAACCCGACTTGTTGTATTGTGATATGGGAGCGACAAATCATCAACATCAGCACTGATTCACCACAGAGAAAAATCTATGCTGTAAGTCGGATTGGCAATCCGACTTACAGCCTTAGAG
>CAZDYP010000057.1:24338-26638 GCA_964509505.1 uncultured Anaerolineae bacterium
CGCAGAGAAAAATCTATGCTGTAAGTCGGATTGGCAATCCGACTTACAGCCTTAGAGGCGCAGAGAAAAATCTATGCTGTAAGTCGGATTGGCAATCCGACTTACAGCCTTAGGAGAAATTTTTATGAGTGACACATCGGTCTCACGACGAGATTTTCTGAAATTGGGTTTGGGCGGCGCCGCAAGTTTGGCAGGCGTCGGCGTGCTAGCCGCGACGATAGCCACGCCCCCAGGCGCAAAGGCGCAAGGGGCGCAACCCACTACCCAGCACGAGAACCACATGGACATGCCAGGCATGGACGGCGAGGTTGACCACAAAACCAACGGCTTCAACCCGACCGACCTCCTAACCGATTTCGATGGGGGCAAAGTCAGCACCTTGCCTACCGGTCAGACGCTGCGCGAATATGACATCTTCGCCGGCGACAAGACCATCGAGGTCGCGCCGGGCATCTCATATCCCGCGTGGACGTACAACGGGCGCGTGCCAGGTCCGACGATTCGGGCGCGTGAAGGCGACCGCATCCGCATCAACTTTCTCAATGGCACGGGCCATCCGCACAGCATCCACTTTCACGGCATTCATCCCGCCGGCATGGACGGCGTCTTCGAGCCGGTGCCATCAGGCGGCAAGTTCGTTTATGAGTTCGACGCGGAGCCGTTCGGCGTGCATCTCTATCATTGCCACGTCATGCCGCTCGCCAAGCACATCGCCAAAGGGCTGTATGGCGCGTTCATCGTTGACCCGAAACAAGGCTGGCCCAAAGCCGAGCACGAGTTCGTGATGGTGATGAACGGCTTCGACATTGACTTCGACGACGAGAACGAAATCTACGCCGTCAATTCGATTCCGTTCCATTACGACAAGCATCCCATCAAAATCAAGAAGGATGCTTTGGTGCGCGTCTTTCTCGTGAATCTGTTGGAGTTCGATCCCATCAACTCGTTCCATCTACATGCAAACTTGTTCTACTACTATCCAACGGGTACGAGCCTGACGCCCAGCGAATACACCGACATGATTGCGCAAATGCAGGCGCAACGCGGCATGTTGGAATTCCGCTACAAGTTCCCTGGCAAATACATGTTTCATGCCCACAAGACCGAGTTCGCCGAATTGGGTTGGACAGGTAATTTTGTGGTGGAGGCTTAGACTTAACTATGACAACCAAAACCACTCAAACTAGCCACATCAACACGCTCGCGCTCTTCCTCGTACCCATCGTCCTACTTGTGGGCGTCATCGCGTTGTTTGTCTATACCAACGGCGCGGGCTTGAACGTGACGCCCGCCGCGCCCATCGAGAACGTCGCCTTTGCGCGCACCACCTTGCGCCCCAACGTCATCGAGTTGCACGTGCAGAACACAGGACCGCAAGACCTAACGATTGCGCAAATCGTCATCAATGATGGCTTCTGGAAATTCAAGGCGACGCCCAGCAACACCATCCCACGACTCGGACAAGCGACATTGACGATCCCGTATCCATGGGTCGAAGGTGAAGCCTACAATGTGACACTCATCTCATCCAACGCCGTCAAGTTCACAACCGAGATTCCCGTAGCGACGGAGACGGTGACTGCCTCCACAAACACACTCATCAGCTTTACGCTGATTGGTCTGTACGTCGGCGTCATCCCTGTGTTCTTGGGCATCTTCTGGTTCCCTGCACTCAAGCGGTTGGGACCGCAATGGATGATGTTCTTGATGGCAGTCACGGCAGGCTTGCTCATCTTTCTCGGCGTGGATGCAACGAGCGAGGCGCTTGAACTCGCCGCTGAAGTGGGGGGCCCATTTCAGGGCGTTGGCTTGGTGGGCATTGGCATCGTGATGACGTTCATGTTACTCGACGCCATCTCGCGCCGACAAGCGGGCGTGGGGCGCAGCGAAGCGGCGCAACGCATGACCATCGCGTTGATGATTGCGATTGGCATTGGCTTGCACAATCTTGGTGAAGGCTTGGCGATTGGCGCAGCGTTCAGTGTGGGCGCGGCGGCGCTCGGCACATTCCTCGTCATCGGCTTCATCATCCAGAACATCACCGAAGGCTTGGGCATCATCGCGCCCGTCTTGCGCGACCAACCGTCTATCAAACATCTTGCGTGGCTCGGTCTCATCGGCGGCGCGCCTGCGATTGTCGGCGCCTGGGCGGGCGGGCTGACGTACTCGCAGCCACTCGCCGTGTTGTTCTTGGCAATTGGCGCGGGCGCTGTGTTTGAAGTCGTGTACGAGATTGCGAAGTTGATTCAGAAAGACGCGGCGAAGCGTCCGATGCCGTTGACGATTTTTGCGGGCGTGAC
>CAZDYP010000058.1:0-26264 GCA_964509505.1 uncultured Anaerolineae bacterium
CTCAAACAAGCGCAAGATCAATGGGAAGAGACGACGTTGCAGCGCGCGCTCGCGCGTTTCCCTGAACGCATGGGTGAATTCATCACAACGTCATCGGAGCCCGTGAAGCGTCTCTACACACCGCTCGACCTCGCAGAGCTCGATTACTTCAAGCACCTCGGCAACCCCGGTGAGTATCCGTACACGCGCGGCGTGCATCCGACGATGCACCGCGGCAAGCTGTGGACGATGCGGATGTTCGCGGGCTTTGGTACGGCGGAGGAAACCAACGCGCGCTTCAAGTATTTATTTGAACACGGGCAGACAGGCTTGAGCATCGCCTTCGATTTGCCGACACTCTATGGCTACGATACCGACGCGCCCGAAACGATTGGCGAGTTCGGCAAGTGCGGCGTTGCCATCTCATCGCTCGCCGACATGGAGATTTTGTTGGACGGGCTACCCCTCGATCAAATCACTACTTCGATGACGATCAACTCGCCCGCCGCGATGATCTGGGCGATGTACATTGCGGCGGCGGAGAAGCGCGGCGTGCCGCGCGCCAAACTGGGCGGCACCATTCAGAACGACATCCTCAAGGAATACATCGCGCAAAAAGAGTTCATTTTCCCGCCGCGTCCTTCGATGCGCCTCGTGACCGACACGATTGAGTTCGGCGCGCAGCAGATGCCGTTATGGAACACGATCAGCATCAGCGGCTATCACATCCGCGAAGCCGGCAGCACCGCCGCGCAAGAGCTCGCCTTCACGTTGGCGGATGGCATGGAATACGTGCGTTGGGCGTTAGCGCGCGGACTGGCTGTGGACGAATTTGCGCCGCGTCTGTCGTTTTTCTTCAACGCGCACAACGACTTCTTCGAGGAGATTGCGAAGTATCGCGCGGCGCGGCGCATCTGGGCGCGCGAGATGCGCGAGACCTTTAGCGCGAAACAAGAACGCTCGTGGCTGCTGCGTTTCCATTCGCAAACGGCGGGCGTCTCGCTCACTGCGCAACAACCTGAAATCAATGTGGTGCGCGTCGCCATTCAAGCGTTGGCGGCGGTGCTGGGCGGCGCCCAATCGTTGCATACCAATTCGCTCGACGAGGCGCTGGCATTGCCCTCGGAAAGCGCGGCGCTGATTGCGCTGCGCACGCAACAAATCATCGCGCACGAAACAGGCGTGACGAATACCGTTGACCCGCTCGGCGGCTCGTTCTTCGTCGAAGCGTTGACGAATCGTATGGAGCAAGAAGCGTATCGTATGTTCAAAGAGATTGACGCGCTGGGCGGCGTCATCCCCGCGCTTGAACATGGCTACTTCCAACGCGAGATTGCGGAATCTGCCGCGCGCTATCAGCAGGAAATCGAGCAACATAAACGCACCATTGTCGGCGTCAATGAATATGTTGATGAAAAACCAACCACTATTCCGTTCTTGCAAATGGACAAGGACGGCGAGCGCAGACAATTAGAACGCTTGAGTCGTGTGAAGCGCGCGCGCGATAACATCGCCGTCACCGAAAAGCTGAACGCGCTGCGCGAGGCTGCGCGCGGCAAAGAGAATTTGATGCCGTTCATCCTCGATGCGGTGAATGCCTATGCGACGCTGCAAGAAATGATGGATGTGTTGCGCGGTGTGTTTGGGGTGTACCAAGAGCCTGTGATTCTATGAAACGTAAAAAGTAATTAGTAATGAGTAATTGATGGCGCCATGTCCAATTACTCATTACTAATTACTTTTTACTAACCTTGGGGTTAGTATGGCTGAAACGAAAATCAGAGTGTTGATTGCCAAGCCCGGCTTGGATGGGCATGATCGGGGCGCGAAGGTGGTGGCGCGCGCGTTGCGCGATGCGGGCATGGAAGTGATCTATACGGGGCTGCGCCAAACGCCAGAGATGATTGTCGAGGCGGCGATTCAGGAAGATGTAGATTGTATCGGTCTTTCGATTTTGTCCAACGCGCACATGGCGATCTTTCCGAAGATTGTGGAGCTGCTCAAGAAAGAACAACGCGACGACATCTTGCTGTTCGCAGGCGGCATCATTCCCGACGACGATGTGCCGGTCCTGAAGCGCATGGGGTTTCGCGGCATCTTCGGACCTGGCGCGGATACGCGTGACATCGTGCGGTTCATTCGAGAGGAAGTGAGTCAACGCGTCAACGCGTAAACGGGTAACGGGCGCTCTCCTCGTTTTCTCGTTTCCGCCCTCACTCGTTGACTGAGACCAACATGGACATTGTGCAACGACTCCTCGCCAATGATCGCCGCGCCGTCGCGCGTCTCATCACATGGATCGAGAATGGCGATGCGCGGGCGCGCGAGGCGCTGGGCGAATTGTTTCCGCACACAGGCCGCGCGCATATCATCGGCGTGACGGGCGCGCCTGGCACAGGCAAATCTACCCTTGTGTCTGCATTGGCGAAGGAAGAACGCAAACGCGGTTACACCGTCGGCATCATCTCGGTTGATCCAACTTCGCCGTTCACAGGCGGCGCATTGCTTGGCGACCGCATTCGCATGATGGACTTGAGCGGCGATGCGGGCGTGTATATGCGCTCGATGGCGTCGCGCGGCAGCGTGGGCGGTTTAGCGCTGGCTACCAACGATGCGATTCGCGTGTTGGATGCATTTGGCAAAGACAAAATTTTCGTGGAGACGGTCGGCGCAGGGCAAGCCGAAGTGGACATCGCCAAGACCGCGCATACTGTCATCGTCATCGAAGCGCCAGGCTTGGGTGATGAGATTCAGGCGTTCAAGGCGGGCATTCTTGAAATCGCCGATGTGTTCGTTGTGAACAAGGCAGATCGTGAAGGCGCAGACAAAACGGCTAACGCGCTCAAGACGATGCTTGACCTTGGCAACACGATGAAGCAGCAAAGCCTTGCGAAGGCTCTGAACCCTTCGCAAGTGTCACTATGGCGTCCACCCATTCTCAAAACGATTGCTAACGAAGAACAAGGCATTATTCCACTCGCCGACGAACTCGACAAACATTGGCAACATCTGAAAGACAGTGGTCAACTTGCGGTGCGTGAACGTGAGCGCATCGTGGATGAACTACATGATTTGTTAGCGCGTGAATTGTTGCGCCAACGGCTCGCGCAAGTGGGGGAGAAAAATTTTGCGCGCGTGATTGACGACATCACCCAACGCAAGGTGGATCCGCACAGCGCGACACAAAGAATTTTGAACGGCTTGTAACGCAAATTGCCAATTTGCGCTACATTGAGGAGACTCGATGAACTGTCCTCGTTGTAATGCTGAAAACGCCGACCATGCGCGTTTTTGCGCGAATTGTGGGCAACCACTTACACCCCAAACCGCGTCACTCGCACCGATTCCGCCTGTTACATCAACGCCAGCGCCTGCTCCGATCGTGAAAGCGACTGTCACACCGCCCGACGTGAATACGGCTTTCGTGCTTGAGTTGGTGTTGGGACTCATTGGCTTCATGGGCGTCGGCTGGATGTATGGTGGGCACATCACCGTCGGCGCTATCTTGTTGATAGGTTGGTGGTTGGCGATGGCTGTCGGTATTGGAGGCTTGACGATCTTCACCTTGGGAATTGGCTGTTGCATTTGGATTCCCGTGCAGTTCGTCGCGCCATTCATTTCGGCGTTGATCTTGCGCAATCAATTGCAGTCACAAAATCCTTTCAGCAGCACGTTTCCCCAATAATGTCCACTCACTTGTTTCTGATCCGTCATGGCGAAACGACGTTCAATTACGAAGGGCGCGTGCAAGGTTGGCTCGATGTGCCGCTCAGTGACCATGGCTTGCATCAAGCGGAACGCATCGCGCATCGTTTACAGCACGACACCCTTCAGGCGATTTACGCCAGCGATTTGTTGCGCGCGCGCGTCACCGCCGAAGCGATCGGGCGCGCCTTGAATTTGCCGGTGCAGTTAGATGAACGTCTGCGCGAACACATGCTGGGCGCGCTACAAGGTTTGAATAGCGAGGAGATCCGCGCCCAATTTCCCGCGCGTGTCGCGCAACAAGCAATTTCTACTCAGCGCGTGCCTGCGCCCGGCGAAGAACCAATGGAGCAGTTCGCCGCGCGTGTGCGCGCTTGCGTGGAAGACATCGTCGCCAAACACTCTGGGCAGAACGTCGTCGTCGTATCGCACGGCGGCACGATACACGTCCTGTTGGCGTTGTATCTGGGCATGGACATTCATCGTCCGTCCTCATTTCATTTTGGCAACGCCTCGCTTACGAAAGTCAGTTTCGAGGGGCGACGCTTTCGGGTGTATGCCTTGAATGATACGCATCATCTGTGGCACTCCTAAACCCCTGGCAAGGAGGTATCATGACTGCTTCGCTTTCCAGCCGCTCATTCCGTATGTATGGCGAAATGACCATCATCAGCGGCGGCTCGCATCCTGCATTGGCGCAGGAAGTCGCTGATTGTTTAGACACGAAACTGCATGGGGTTGAAATCAATAAATTTCCCAACGACAACATCTTCGTGCGTTTGTTGTCGTCGGTGCGCTCGCGCGATGTGTTCATCATTCACCCCACGTGCTATCCCGTCAGCGACAATGTGCTGAAACTGTTGATTTTGATTGATGCGTTGTGGCGCGACTCGGCAGGGCGCATCACGGCCGTCATGCCCTACTTCGCCTATTCGCGCACCGACAAGAAAGATGTGCCACGCACACCCATCTCCGCGCGCCTGATGGCGAACCTCATCACCACCGCAGGCGCTGACCGTTTCTTGACGCTCGATTTGCACGCGGGACAAATCGCAGGCTTCTTCGGCATTCCTGGCGACGAAATGAGCGCGTTCACGATTTTGCGCGATTATTTTTTGCAGAAGCAATTACGGGACGCGGTCGTCGTCTCCGCCGACGAAGGGCGCTCGAAACGCTCGCGCAAATTTGCCGAAGCGCTCGATCTGCCGCTGGCGATTATCGAGAAGCGGCGCCGAGATACCCACACCGAAGCGCTCACCTTGATTGGCGAAGTGAAGGGCATGGATGCGATTGTGTTGGATGATGAGATTGACACAGGTGGTACGGTCTGCAACGCGGCTAATGTATTGCGCGACGCGGACGCGCGTCGTATCTTCCTGTGCGCAACTCATCCTATCTTCTCGCCGCCTGCCACAGAACGTCTGGCGAAGGCAGGCTTCGAGGAAATCGTCGTGACTAACACCGTGCCTGTGCCGCCCGAAAAGCAATTGCCAAATCTCACCGTCTTATCCGTCGGTCCTTTCATCGCCAAAATCATTGATCGCATTCATCGTGGGAGCTCGGTAGGGGAATTGGTGAACGAGTGACTGAGCAAACGAGTAAACGAGGGGATGAGGCGATGAGGGAAATTATGGGAATTAGGGGAAAATCAGCGCGCCGTGATGGCCTTATTTCTCCGCGTCTCGTTTCTCACGACTTGTCGCTTGTGCACTCGTTCTCCTGTTGATTCATTTACGCGTCTCCTCATGTCCCCATTTACGCCTCCGCCATGTTCCACCTTTCCTCTCTCGCCCTCCCTATCATCCTCCTTGCCTACATCGGCATTGCCATCGGCGAGTATCCACGTTTGCGGATGAACCGCGCGACGATTGCGCTCGTCAGCGCAGTCGCATTGATCGTCACAGGCGCCCTGTCGTTTGACGAAGCGATACGCTCACTCGATACAGACACGCTCATCTTGTTGTTCAGCATGATGGTGCTCAATGTGCATTTGCGTCTGGCGGGGTTCTTCAACTGGATTGGCGCGTTGGTCATCACGCACGCCCATTCGCCGAAGGTATTACTAGCGTGGATCATCGTGAGCGCGGGTGTGTTGTCGGCGTTGTTCCTCAACGATACGCTCGTGTTGCTGTTCACGCCGCTCGTGTTGCATGTCACCACGACGCTCAAGCGTAATCCCATCCCGTATCTCGTTGGGCTTGCGACGGCGGCAAACATCGGCTCGACAGCAACCATCACGGGCAACCCCCAAAACATGCTCATCGGGCTCGCGTCCAACATTTCGTTCAACGCGTTCCTCGCGGCGCTCGCGCCCGTGGCGTTGATTGGCATGGCAATTGCCTGGGGGGTGATTGTGTGGGTTTATCGCGCCGAGTTCACGTCGCAAAAATTTGAACGCGCTTATGAGCTGACGAGTGAAGTTTATGCGCCGTTATTTCGCAAGAGTTTATTGTTGACGGCGTTGATGCTCGTCGCGTTTATGTGGGGCGCACCGATTCCCTTGACGGCGCTGGTTGTCGCTGCGGCGTTGCTCGTCACACGGCGTCTCAAACCGTCGCGCATCTTCGCGCAAGTGGATTGGGCATTGCTTGTTTTTTTCAGCGGCTTGTTCGTCGTCACGGGCGCGTTGAGCGCCACGGGTTGGTCAACCGAGTTATTTCGTTGGGTCGAGCCGTTGACACGCGCGGGCATCATGCCCTTGACCTTAGTAACTGTCGTGTTAAGCAACGTTGTATCGAATGTGCCTGCCGTATTGCTTTTCCGGCCCATCGTGCCGCAACTGCCTGATCCAACGCGGGTGTGGCTCACGTTGGCGATGGCTTCAACCCTAGCAGGCAATCTGACATTACTCGGTTCGGTGTGCAATCTTATCGTTGCGGAATCGGCGCGGACGTTGGGGGTGAAGCTGACGTTTGGTGAGTATTTGAAGGCAGGCGTGCCGATTACAGTACTGACAGTGAGCGTGGGGATTGTGTGGTTAGGTTGAAAGTCTTTCCTAATTTATTCAGAAGACCTCTTGCAAAAGTCAATTTGATGTGAGTTCAAGGTTGTAAATGGCAGCAATCAGGTTGAAACGCAAAGAAAACCTCTTTCTACACACATCTGCAAACGGCTCGCCGCGCCCCGTGACGATTTGGACGGCGTAGCCATGCTGCGTCAGTAAGCGCGCGTGATTGGCAATCAAGCATTCAACGCCGCCAATTGTTGGCGCTGAAGCATAGTGAAGCAGCGCAATGCGCGGACGGCTCATCACTCGCTCTGCTGTCTTTGACGCAAACCCCACGCGCGCGCGACGGGCAGCTCGAACATGACCCCTGTGTGTGGATGATCAAAGTCGCCGACGACGGCGTGCGCGGCAGCGACGGCTTTCTCCAATGTTTCGTCGTCGTCAATGATCGCGAAGAAGGTGCGATGCTCGACCAGCTCGGCGGACAGCAGTGATTTGAGTGAGGGCATGAGCGGCATGTCGTCGCGGATGGCGCGCTCATGAATGCGCCCCATCCCCGCCGTATCAATCAGGGTAATGCCCTTCACGCCTGCTTGTTTCCAACCCTCGATAATTGCTTCGCCTTTGGCGTCGTCGTCCATCACGACGACCAACATGTGTATCATGATTTGCCTCCATTCGCTGATTGCTGCTGGAATGCCCAGCGCAACAACAAGGGCGTCACCAACGTCGTCGCCAACACCATCACGACGACAGCCGAGAAGACCGCGTCGGAGATGAGTCCGCTCGTTAAACCCACCGACGCGACAATCAAGCCGACTTCGCCGCGTGAGACCATGCCAATTCCGATGCGCCACGACTCGCGCCAATTATACCCGCCGATGCGCGCGCCCACCCCACAGCCGATAATCTTCGAGACAATCGCCGCTAAGATAATCAGTACGACAAAGGGCAAGCCTTCCCAACCAATGGCGCGAGCATTTGCCTCCAACCCGATGCTGACGAAGAAGATAGGCACGAAGAACCCGTAGGTCAAGGGATTCATGCCGCGCTCAATCTGATGTTTGGCATGAGTGCGCCCGAAGAACACGCCCGCGAGGAACGCGCCCGTGATCGCAGCCATGCCGCCCAACGCCTCCGCCGACCACGCAAACGCCAGCGTGACGACGACGACGAGCGCGAGCAAGCCTTGGCTGATGGGCAACTGTTCGATCCAGCGAGTGAGCGGGCGAATCAACCATACACCCAACACGACCGCGCCCGTGAGAAAGAGGCTCATGCGCGCGATGACCCAGAGCAGGCTGCTCACATCGGCGGAGGGACCGCTGGTCAGCGCGAGAAACACGGATAGCACGAGGATCACCAACACGTCGTCAATCACCGCCGCGCCCAACAACGCAATGCCTTCGCGGCTACGTAGCACCTTCAGCTCCATGAGCGTCTGCGCCGAGATGCTGACGCTGGTCGCCGTGAGGATGATGCCCATGAAGAGGCTTTTTTGCAAAGGGTAATTGAACAGGAGCGCCACGCCTGTGCCCAACACCCAGGGCACAAGCACACCCAACACGCCTGCCCAGGTCGCCACTTTGCCCGCGCGCCGCATTTCCTCGACTTCGACTTCCAAGCCGGCGATGAACATAAGCAGGATGACGCCAACTTCAGCCAACACTTTGACCACCTCATCAAAATGACCTTTGGCAAAGAGCGGCCAATGCAACAGGTCGAGCGCGGTTGGTCCGAGCACCAACCCAATGAGGAGCTCACCCAACACGGCGGGTTGACCCAGCTGCGTGCTGACCCAACCGCCCGCTTTGGCCGCAAAGATGATGACGGCGAGGAGTAGGAAAATATCGAACATGCGAATGATCGCCTCCTGTTAAGATTGTAGCTTTGGCAAGGTGAATGTGAAACGTGAACCTTGCCCCACGTCGCTGCTGGCACGAATGGCGCCGCTGTGTATCGAGCGTGAGCGTGATGCCTTTTTGCGCGGTCGGGCAAGCCGATGTCCAATACGACTAAATCAGGTTTGTCACGGCGCGCACAGCTTGGGTTTTATAACTTTATGAAGGTGATGTCCGGGTGGTGTGTGCTGCCGTGAACCTTCGCAGGGTTTAGTATATCACTAATTTACGATTGAGTTCTCAAGTCTAGCGCAAGCTTTTCTGAGGCTTTGTTCAAGCTGCGAGGGCCACTCTGGCGAAGATTCCGACGAAGTCGCCTTCGCAAGGGTTGTCCCCAAATGCTTCTTTAGGAAAACTTTTTGTGTGCGCGACATTTTACCCTCTTCACCGCATGGGTGGTCTGTTTAGCGTGAGTGTTCAACCATTCGCAGACATCAGCAGTCGTAGATGGTTGAACGCTTGTGGCTCATGGAGAAATAGACTTGATGGACGTATGTGGCGTGTCTATAATACGGAGCAGCCATTGTGAAATCATCGAACTTCCTAGTTTAACGTCAATGCGGGATAAGGTGGCGGGCGATGGAACATCACGCCGACTCACTGCGAAACCCGCCGGCGCGGGTGCAGTTCCAGCCGACGGCGGTCGGCTGGGCGCGGCGTTGCGCGCGCATGGCCTTCGTTGTGGCTTATCCCGAATTCACGTTAGTTTAATCCTAGCAGTGGGGAGGTGTGGTGCGAGACACCGTCTTAGTTTTACGTGAGCATGATGCTTTGTGGAGCGCCGAAGCGCTGCCCGAAGTCTTGGCTGCGGCCGAAACATTGCATCATGGCTTGGCGCGAGCAGGCTATACTGTTGTGCCATTGCAACTAGCAACGCCGCAACAATTGCGTGCGTTGCTCAAACCATACTCACCGTGCGAGTGCGTGGTCTTCAACTGGTACGAAGGCGCACAGTGGGGCGCAGATGATCTCGCGCAGGTCACGGCGACGCTCGATACGTTGGGGTATCTCTACACGGGCTCAGGCACGACCACCCTCTTGATGACGCAAGACAAAACGCGCACAAAGCAAGTGCTCAATGCGAGCGGCATCCCCACCCCCGCCTGGCGTCCGGTGTTGGGCGATGGTTGGGTGAAGTGGGATTGTTATCCGGCCATCGTCCAAGTTGCCAACGAACACGGCAGCGAGGGTTTGACGGCGTGCTCGGTCGTGCATAACAAGCGCGCGTTGCGCGCGCGCATCGCCGAATTGAGCGCGCTGCATCAACGGTTGATGGTCGCGGAGTTCATTGATGGACGCGAATTCTGTGTCTCGGTCTGGGGCAATGGCGAACTGGAAGTCTTGCCATTGGTCGAGATAGATTTTTCGGCGTTGCCGCATACCACGCCAAGAGTGCGCACGTTTGAGTCCAAATGGGATAGCACGTCCACAGACTATCAGCGTATCAAAACGATCTGTGCGCCGCGTTTGCCGCGCACGTTGCAGCGGCGTATTGAGCAAGTCGCATGTGACACCTATCGCGCTTTCGAGCTACGAGACTATGCGCGCATTGACGTGCGTTTGCAAGGTGAGACGCCGCAAGTCATTGACGTTAATCCCAACCCCGACATTGTGGCGGAGAGCAGTTTCGTTAGCTCCGCCGCGCAAGCGGGTTACGATTATGCGGCCATGCTGGACCGCATCGTGCGCCATGCGGTGCAACGGGCAGAGACGCACGCGCATTGGACTTCCCATCATCATCATCATTATCATTTAGGAGCGTGAAAAGAGGGTTTGTACGTGGACAAAGCGATGGCAGCGCCAACGGGCAACCCGAATTCGTACGCGAGTGATTTGCCAACTGGCGATTGGGCGGCGGCGCGCGAACTCATGAGGCTGAAATTGTTTGGGCAATGTAGCGGACGCGGCGCTATGCCCGACGCCGATTCTTCTGCGCGCCCATCACGCTGTTAATCTATGCGCTAGTTGAATGTCGAAACCCTATCGCAACAAAATTCTGCTACAATTGGCTTGCATCGAAGCAGTACCCATCTCCTGCATAGCGAGGAACAGCCAATGACATCACAACGCCCGCTCGTTGTGAGTAGGTTGCATAAAGTTTTTTTGTTGGTCATTTTGTTGATGGGTTTTGGGTTGCGGATTTTTGAGCTTGAACGAATGCCCCCGTTCGTGCATGGCGATGGCGTCAATCTGGCGGAGTATTCGCTTGTCGTCGCACGCGGCGAAACGCCGTGGTATGGCGTGCGTCGAGATGGCGATACCAATTGGGCTTTCTTGCAATATGCGCCTTACGCGCTGCTCGGCGGCGACCTGTACGCGCTGCGATTTATGACGGTATGCTGGAGCATGGTCGGACTCGCCGTCGCGTATTATGCCATCCGTCGCATGTTCGGCGCGCCCGTCGCGCTCTATGCGGTATGGCTCTTGGCGGTCAGTCACATGCTGATTCACTTTGGGCGCGTTGCGACCATTGTCATTCCCTCGGTGTTGACAAGCTTCCTCGCTATAGGACTGTATCTCAAAGCACAATGCTGGCAAGGTCATGGGCTGATGCGCGCTGCGTTGTTTGGTCTCGTGGGCGCCGTGCTGGGGCTGAACTTGTACGAATACGTTGCTGCAAGAGCGATCTTCTTCGCCATCGCTGCGCTGTGGCTGCTCTCGCTACCCCGTTGGAAAGCTGCGTGGCTCCCTTATCTCAGGGACACCCTCTGTTTGGCGATTGGCTTTTTCCTCGTCGCCACGCCCATTTTGTGGTGGTACGTGCAATACCCCATGGACCTCTTTGGGCGCATGGAATTCCTCAGCGTTTTCAATCCACGCTATGCCGCTGCCAACCTCAAACTGTATGGCTCCCTCGACACGCTGACGTTGCTCTCTGGGCAGATGTGGCGCAGTGTGGGCGCGTTCTTCGTCGTGAATGACACCAGCCCGAACTACCACTTTGATGCGCCATTGATGGATTTGGCGTCGGCGTTGCTGATGCTGCCCGGCCTCGTGCTGGCATGGCGACGCAACACCCAGCTCACGCTGGTCATGTTGGTTTGGTTAGCGGCGGGACTCGTCGCAGGTTCGATTCTGTTGGTCGAGCCGCCGACGAGCTATCATTACATTGTGCTGGTGCCGTTGGTCATCATCTTCGCCGCGTTGAGCATGGATTGGCTGGCGCGTTCGGAGGCAGGTTGGTTGTTTGCGCCGTTGCTCGTCGTCGGCATCAGTTGGGTGAACATCCATTTCTATTTCACCCTGTATCCGACAAAAGGCGCGTGGTATTCGTTGGAGAGCGCCGTCGGCCTCTACGCGCGCACACAACAGGACTGTTGTGACGTTTGGTTCGTGGGTGAGCTGGATTACACGCCTAAAAAAATTTGCCTGTTGGCCGCTGCCCCAGCCACCGTGCGTTTTGTCAGGGATGTAACGTATCTGCCCGATACACTAGGCGAGGAGAAACCCGCCATCGTCATTGTGCCGCCCGACAAGTCGAATTGGCACATCCCCACATTGAAGCGCCGTTTCCCACAAGGGCGCGAGCAATACTACACGGACCGCGGTTATTGGATGTTCGACACCTATCGTCTGTCGCGCTTGCGGCGGCGGACGTGTGCGATGGATATGGTAGATGGACCTTGTATCAAGCCGTAAAGCAAGAGACTAAGAAAATTCTTCAGATTACAAATTGTTTCCCCTCCCCATCTATTGGTATAATCAGCCTATATGTTCAAAGGCTTATTCCAAAAAATTGTGGGCGACCCGGCAGAAAAAACGCTCGCCCAAATCAAACCACGTGTCGCAAAAATTAACGAGCTCGCTGAGAGCTACGAACAGTTGACCGAAGCGCAGTTGCGCGCGAAGACCGACGAGTTCAAGTCGCGCCTCGCCAAAGGTCAAACGCTTGAGGACATTTTGCCCGAAGCGTTTGCGGCGGTGCGCGATGCTTCCAGGCGCACGATTGGCTTGCGCCACTTCGACGTACAACTGATTGGCGGGATAGTGCTGCATCAAGGCAAAATCGCCGAGATGAAGACAGGCGAGGGCAAGACACTCGTCGCCACCTTGCCACTCTACCTCAACTCCTTGACGGGGCGGGGCGCGCATCTCGTCACACCTAACGATTACCTCTCGAAGTTTGGTGTGCAATGGATGGGACCGATATATCACGCGCTGGGCGTGAGCGTCGGCGTGATCCAACACGAGAGTGCGTTTCTCTTCGACCCGAACTACTCACATCAAGACGCGCGTTATCATCACCTGCGTCCTGTACACCATCGGCGCGAAGCATACTACGCCGACATTACTTATGGCACGAACAATGAGTTCGGCTTCGACTATTTGCGCGACAACATGGTGTGGGACATAAATGAATGTGTGCAGCGCGAGTTGCATTATGCCATTGTAGATGAAGTGGACAACATCCTCATTGACGAAGCGCGCACCCCGCTCATCATCAGCGGTCAAGCCGACGAGCCTACCGACCTCTATCGCAAATTTTCCGACATCGCTTCGCGTTTGCGCCGTGACGACGATTACGAAGTGGACGAGAAGCATCGCAACGTCACGCTTACCGAAGAGGGCATCGAGCGCGTCGAGAAGATGTTGGGCATCACGAACCTCTATTCGCCTGACTATCTGGAATGGACGCCGTATCTCGATCAAGCGTTGAAGGCGCACGTCATTTTTCAGCTGGATCGCGATTACATTGTCAAGGATGGGCAGGTCATCATCGTGGATGAGTTCACAGGGCGTTTGATGCACGGACGACGTTTCTCGGAAGGCTTGCACCAAGCCATCGAAGCAAAAGAGAAAGTGCAGATTCAGCGCGAATCGTTGACGCTGGCGACCATCACGTTCCAAAATTAATTCCGCATGTACAAAAAGCTCGCGGGCATGACAGGCACGGCGAAAACCGAAGAGGAAGAGTTCCAGAAAATTTACAACCTGGATGTAGTGCCGATTCCCACGCATCGCGCGATGGTGCGTGACGATTACACCGATCAGGTATATAAGACGGAGGCGGCGAAGTATCGCGCCGTGGTCAGCGAAATCGATGAGATGCACAAGCTGGGACGACCCGTGCTGGTCGGCACGACGAGTGTCGAGAAGTCGGAGATGTTGGCAGAGCTGTTGAAGCGGCGTGGGTTGAGAGAATATCACGTTCTTAACGCGAAGCTGCACGAAAAAGAAGCCATCATCGTGGCGCAAGCAGGACGGCCTGGCGCGATTACCATTGCGACGAACATGGCCGGGCGCGGTGTGGACATTCTGCTCGGCGGCAACCCCGAAGGCATCGCACGCGAGTTATTGGCGAAGCAACAATTGGACATTACGACGGCGACGCCTGAGCAATGGCAAATGGCGCTCGAGCAAGCGAAAGCGCAAACCGAAGAGGACAAACGGCATGTCATCGCGCTCGGCGGCTTGCACATTGTCGGCACGGAGCGACACGAAGCGCGACGCATTGATAATCAGCTGCGTGGGCGCGCGGGGCGTCAGGGCGACCCGGGCTCATCACGTTTCTATCTCTCGCTCGAAGACGATCTGATGCGACGCTTTGGCGGCGAGCAAGTCAAGCGCGTGATGGAATGGACGGGACTGGAAGATGACATTCCCATCGAACACACCATGATTGGCAAAGTCATCGAGCAATCGCAAGTGAAAGTCGAGGGTTACAACTTCGACCTTCGCAAGCACGTATTGCAATACGACGATGTAGTGAACAAGCAGCGCGAAGTGATTTACGCTGAACGGCGCAAAGTCTTGAGCAAAGAATCGCTGCGCGAAGATATTTTGGAGATGGTGGAGGGTGCGCTGACGGCCGCTGTCGAACCGCACTTCGACAGCAAAAATGACGAAGGGGTGAATCTGTCCGCGCTCGCCGCCGCCGTGCAGAAAATTTTGCCCTTGCCTCCCAACCACGATATACACCGTTGGGAGAAACTCGATGGCGACGAAGTGCTGGACGAGGTGTGCGAGCTGGCGGAGAAGTATTACGATGAATCTGCCGCGCGTATGGGCAAAATGTTGTTGACGCAATTGCAACGCGATGGCCTGACGTTTGAAATGGTGGCGACGAATCCCCATCCGTTGTTTCGCGCTATCGCGCGGGTCGCACAGCAAAGTGAGAATTATGCAGAGATGGCGACGACGCGTTTGAGTGAACTAGAGCCAGAAGCCGTCAAAGAAATCATCACAGAAGGCGTGGCATTAGGGCGTGACCGCTTCGCTATCCTGCAAGTGATTGATCGTCTATGGATTCGTCACTTGACAGTGCTAGATGACCTGCGCGAAGGTATCGGTCTGCGCGCGTTCGGTCAGCAAGATCCCTTGGTTGCCTTTCGCAAGGAAGCCTCCGAGAGTTTCTCGCGCCTGCTAGCTCAGATTGAAGATCAAGCGGCGCACACGGTCTTCCATTTGCAATTCAACATTGCCGCGCCGCAAACCGCGCACGCCGCGCGCGAGCTGAAGACCAATCGCGTTCAAGCGACGACATCTAAGAAAGCCGTTAGCCACAATGGGCAGAGCAAATTGGGGCGCAACGATCCCTGTTGGTGCGGCAGCGGCAAGAAGTATAAGCATTGTCACATGCGGAAAGACTCGTCGCAAACGCCTGCGACGGCGAAACGGCAATAGTCATATAGTCGCATAGTCAATTGGGCAGGTGGTCAGTTAGTCGCAAGGTGGGGTGGATAGCCAGTCTTACGACTTCACGGGCTAACCGCCTATGTGACCATTTGACTTTGCGACCATTCGACCATTTGACCACTGCGATGCCCCCCCACTCATCCGACCTCTACCAATCTCTCGCCAAGATGCCCAAGATAGACTTGCATCGTCATCTGGAGGGTTCGATTCGCCCCAATACGTTTTTGGAATTAGTGTTGAACCAAGACGTATTGTTGCCCTCGCGCGAACCTACAGAATTATTACGCCACGTGCAAGTGCAACCCGACGAGCCGCCTAGCTTCATGAACTTCTTGTCGAAGTTCTTTTTGCTGCATTACATGTACACTAGCCCCGACATTTATTATCGCATCATGCATGAGGTCATCGAGGATGCGGCTAGGGACAACATCGTTCATTTGGAACTGCGTTTTAGCTTGGGGCATCTAACGCGTCACAACAATTTCGACATGAAGGATGTGATTCAATGGTTGCACGAAGCGCGTGTGCAAGCCGAGCGCGAGTTCGACATCAGCGTGCTGTTGATTCCGATGACTAACCGCGAATCGCCGCGTGAAGTGGCTGAGAAGGTCGTGAATGCAGCGCTCGCGCAACCGGCCGGTATCCTCGCCGCGCTCGATTTGGCAGGCGACGAACTGCACAATCCGCTGCCACCCTATTTGGACTTGTTCGATCGGGCGCGCGAGCATGGTCTGTTTATCAACACCCATGCCGGTGAGGCGCGCGGGCCCGATATCGTCGAAAACACCATTTATTTCTTGCGTCCCACACGCATTGGACATGGAGTGCGCTCGGTTGAGAGCCGCGATACGCTCGCATTGCTAAAAGAGCAGGGCATTGTGCTGGAGGTATGCCCAACCAGCAACATCCAAACGGGCGCAGCGCGGTCATTGCGTGAGCATCAACTCCGCGCGTTGTATGATGCAGGCGTCAAAGTCACCTTGAATTCCGACGACCCATGTATTAGCCAAACGACGTTGACGCAGGAATACTATCTTGCGCTGACCGAGCTGGGCTTCACGCTCGACGACCTCAAACGGATGGTGATGAATGCGGCGGAGTCGTGCTATTTGCCGCGCGGCGCAAAGACGAATTTGCTCCAACGCTTGAAGGTGGAATTTGCTTTACCATAGGCGATGAAAAATCCCCACTCATTGAGTAGGGATTTTTTAAGCGCTTCTGCGTATTCACAAAGCAGGTTTCTCACAGAAACTCGCTTTGTGATGCGCCTCATCACCACAGCCATATCGGAAAGCTGGCAGTCGCCTTGTCATTAGTGATGCGTTGTGGGTCGCCGCCGCGAAAATCCACGCTCCACACTTCGTCAAAGCCCGTCGCATTCGAGATAAACGTCACCAGCTCGTTGTCAGGTGAGAGCGAGGGTTCCCACACGCGCTTGCCTTGAAACGCTGTGAGCGTGCGCACGCTGCGCGTGGTCAAATCAATGACCCACAAGTTGCTGACTAGACGGCGTGAGTCTTGGTCGGCTTGCAAATCTTCGACGTTCTCACGATGCACAAACACGATGCGCTTGCCGTCTTTTGTCCAAATGGGATCGAAGTCGTGCGTGCCAATTAAGCTCAAGCGGTCGGGCAAGCTGCCATCGGCATTCATCAACCATAATTCGCCTGCCGAGTAGATGTTTGGACGCTGCGCGCGCACGTGGACAATTTTTTGTCCGTCGGGCGAGTAGCGCAGAAACGCGTTGCCCACCGCGCCATTGAATGCGAGCTCCTTGCGTCTCGTGCCGTCGAGGTTGATTTGCCATGTTTTGTCGTGAGCTGAATACACGATGGCGTTGCCGTCAGGCGTATAAGCGGCGCTGGTGACGCCACGCGGCACGTCGGGAATAGCAATTTGATTGACGGCGCCATTGAGACTCGCTTGCCAAATCGTTTGGCTCACCACACTCTTGAGCAGCACAGCTCGCGCGTCCGGCGCCCACTCAATGTAGCGCAATAAGTCACCGCGAATGGCAGCGGTTTCGGGTTTGACGACGACGTTCACCTGTGGCGCGCGCACCAGCCACGTCGTCAAACTATCGTTGGCTTGTTGCGCGCTGATAGCGAAGTAAGCGCCATCAGGTGATATGTCCACAGCAATGGGTGGGCGGGGCCAGCGTTCGTTTGTCCAGCGCACCCCTTGAGCGCTGTGTTGATCCTTCAACCAGATTTCGTACGCGCCGTCTCGATTCGAGATAAACGCCAAGCGGTGATCGGTAGGGCGACGGTCAGGTTGTAATATCTGCGCGACGTTGATGGTTTGACGTGACCGCACGGTGACGACAACGCCGATAGGTTGATAGGTGTCTTTGCGAATGATCACATCGTGATCGCGCGGCTCCAAATCGCGCACGGTCAACGGTGTGCGCCCGCGCACTTTGCCATTGATCACGACCTCCGCATCGGGCGGCTCGGAGGTGATGAACAAAGCGCCAGGCGCGTTGTCGTTCGTGTCGGGCAGGCACGCAATCAGCCCGAGCAGATTGAGCAGCAACCACAAACGAAGCAAGTGAGTCATCATCATTTTGCGCCCCAGGACAAAAGGCAGCGCGCTTCAAATTAGTACTCATTTCCCTTGACAAACGCGCCGCTGCGGCTTATACTAGCGGTGAAAATTTGTTAAGCCTAATCCTCATCTGAGGAACGGGGGACCCAATTAAGGGGTGAATCACAAGTTTTGTGTAGGGTGTCTCCTCACCCGAACCCGACAGCTAACCTCGTAGGCTCCAAGGAGAAAGCCGGCACCCAGAGACGACTTTCTCTGGGCTTTTTGTTTTTTCTCGATAGCCTTCTTTCCTGTTTTCTCCTCCTTTTGGTAGAGGGGCAAGGGAGGCCTGACCAACCTCCCTTGCCTCCTCGGCCAAGCGCAGGAGAAGAGGGTAGCCCTCGTCCAGTCTTCTTTCCCGTTTTCTCCTCCTTTTGGTAGAAGGGCAAGGGGGCCTGACCAACCTCCCTTGCCCTCTTGACCAAAAGTCACAGCATGAACGCAACGTAAAATTCCGAAGTCAGCTGACTTCGGAATTTTGTTTTAGTCTCCAGCTTCGGCGCGTTTATCGCGTTCTTTCAATTCGTCATAGACGCGCTGCAAGCTGGCTTTCAAGCGCAACTCCGAGCGCAAGCGGTCCTCCATATCGAGCGGAAAGCCCTCTAGCGCCTTGACTTTCGAGACGACATCTTTGCGGCTCAAGCCTGTCTGATAGAAATTGACGACGGTGTTGTAGAGTACGGTGACATAGCTGGCGACTTCGCGCAAGGTTTCAACTGTGGCAAGTTCGCCATGACCAGGCACAATGAGCGTGGGCGACATTGCTTCGATTTTTTTCAATGCCTCCAGCCATTGTTGACTGTTGGCGTCACCCATGTTGGGATGGCGCCCATGCACCACTACATCGCCTGTGAACACCACATCGTCGCTTGGCACGCGCACCATGATAGACCCCGGGGTATGTCCCCCCACATGGATCAATTCGATAGGGAAATCGTTGATGTACAAGGTCATCAAGTCGCCCACCCCCAGACGGGGATGCGGCAAGGGCAGATTCTCCAATTCATTGGCAATGGCGGGTTGGGTATTGCGGAACGATTCGATGAAACGCGCGCGAAAGGTGTCGTCGTATTTTTCGAGCATAAAAAACGCGGCGTGGCGATGCGTCACCACCGTCGCATCGGGAAAAGCCCAATTACCTAATGAATGTCCGAGATGATGATCGGTGTTGATGAGGTAGCTAAGTGGTGCGGTCGTGATTTGTGTAATCGCCTCGCGCCAAGCGCGTGTGTCTTCGGGGAGCATTGGGCTATCCACTAACACGAAGCCATTGGGCGTGAGGATCATGCCTAAATTGACGCCACGACTATCACGATGCAAATAGATGTGTTCGGTAAGTTTTTGCATAGGCGTTCCTCAGTGAAATGGAATTAATCGCTTGCAGGTTCGGCGACTTGTGTTGGCGTGCTTGGTTCAAGCGATGCGCGAGCTGCTTTGACAATGGCTTCTTGTGTTGGCAACGCCAATGTCAAAAAGGCGGCAATGATGGGCAAGGCGGACAATGCTACCAGACTGTTATACAATCCCAACCGATGCGGTTCGGCGAGAATGCCCGTGATCCATGTGCCAACGCCACCCATTGCAAACACGAACCCTAGCGACAAGCCCGAAGCCACGCCTGCATTTTTCGGCAACAGCTCTTGCGACATCACCAGCATTGGGGGCCAACCTGCGCCCGCGACGAACCCCAGGATAGGCGCTATCAACTCTGCGCCATCGCCTTTGGGCCAAAAGAGCAAGAAGGTCATGGGGGCTGTTGCCAGAAACGCCAAGAAGATCACGATGCGCCCGCCAACGCGGTCGGCGATGAAGCCACTCGCCAACGAACCGACCATGATGCCGATGGATACCAAAAACGAAATGCGGCTGGCTTCAGCAATGGTGAAGCTGCCTTCTTGTGTGAAGAATAATGGCACGAATGATGATACAGCGGATTGCGTCCAGGCGCGCACCGACATCACCAATAACAACGAGAGAATGGCAAAGCCTGTGAATGCTTTGTTCAACTCGAAGCCTTGTTTGTTTGAAACAGTGTTGGGACTAGCCGTATTTTTCTTGCGCGTGAAATTGGGTGTCAGCATGAACAGGATGGGCGTCAGCACGATGCCCAAAATCGCCATGACTGCGGTGCCCTGCAAGCCAAAGTTGAACACCCAGCCCAATAGCGAGAAGCCGCCGAGAATCACGGCGGCCAACAGGGGGCCAAAGGCAAAACCCCCATTGCCGCCGAGCATGAAAATCGCCACGCCCGCCGTCTTCTTATCGCCACTGACGTTATTCGCGCTCGATGCGCCATGCGGGTGAAATGATGCCGCGCCGAAGCCGGCTAAGGGCGCGACCAGCAGCAGCATGTAATAATCGGAGACGTAACCGACGAGCCCTTGAAAAACTGCCATCCACAACACGCCACCTGCGACGAATAACCGTCCGCCCCAACGGTCGCTCATGTAACCAAAGAGTGGTTGTGACAGCGACGAACACAACGAGTAGAGTGCGAAGACAGTGCCTACTTGCTCGACACTGAGTTTGAGCGCCGAAGTCAAGAAAAGCATGACGACCGGCATCGCGCCCGAATACACATCTACGGTGAAATGCCCTAGCGTCAACGCCCACAAATTTTTGTTGAGTAAAACAGAACGCATGTGAACTCTAAAGTGGAAAGTAGTGAAATAAAAAGTGATAAGTAAAAAGTGATGGGTAAAAGTGATGAGTGAAAATCCGCTATGACTTTTTACTTTTGAATTTTTACAACCGCAGCTTGTAGCACTTGCGCTAAATCGCTCCCACTTGCCACACCACCTTGCGCGAGCATCGGTTGGCCGCCGCCGCGCCCACCAAATTGTGTCGCCACGTCTCGCAGCAGCTTGCCCATATCATGCGGCATATCATCGGAGCGCGCAAAAATCAGATTGGGTTTGTCGCCTGCGACGGCAAAGAGAATCGTCGTCGTAGGTTTCGCTTTGAGCAACAGCGCCAGCTGCCTCACCTCATCCAATGTTCGCCCCTCAAACACCTGTTGAATGAGGCGCATGACACCATGACCGTTTGCCGATGCCCACAGCCGTTCGGCTTCGCTGCCAAGCAATGCGGCGCGCGCGGCGTTTAATTGTTTGCGGAGGTCTTTGTTCTCGTCAGTCAAGCTTTGCACTTTGCCCGCGAGGTCGCTGTCTTTCACGCTGAATTGCGCTGCCAACGACACGATGCTCTGATTTTTCCAACGGTAATCGCGCAGGGCGCGCATGCCGCACATAAACTCGATGCGTTGCTCGTTGCCGCGTTTCTCGGCGCGAATGAGCTTGATGAAGCCGACCTCACCCGTCGCGCGCACATGCGTGCCGCCGCACGCCGACCAATCGAACTCAGCAATCTCGACGATGCGAATTTTCGTGTGCTTGGCGGCGGGCGCTTTGCGAAGTGGGATGCGCGCCAGCTCGTCATCGCTCACAAACGTCGCGCGCACGCTGCGATTTTGCTGCACGATTTCGTTGGCGAGCTCTTCGGCAGCGCTGTGTTGCTCGGCGGTCAGGTGGCGCGGCAAATCGAGCGTGCAATTATCGGTGGTCATGTGCACTGAAATCGTCTCGGCTTTGAACAGTTGATAGAATGCTTGCGAGATGATGTGTTGCCCCGTGTGTTGTTGCGCTAAGTCCCAGCGCCGCGCCCAATCAATTTCGCAATGCACATCGGTAGCTGATGGTGCGCGGTCAGTGATGTGTACCGTTTCACTGTCCTCGTCTAGCACATTCACTACGTTCACATCGCCCATCGTGCCGAGGTCGTGCAACTGCCCGCCGCCGGTCGGATAGAACGCGCTGCGGTCGAGGATGATGGCGAATTGATCACCGCGCGGTTGCACGGAGACGATGCGCGCATCGAAAGAGCGGAGGTAGGTGTCGGTGTAGTAGAGTCGTTCGGTCATAGAGCAGTAATCAGTAGCCAGTAGTCAGTAAGCAGATGAGAAGCGTGGAAAGTATAGATTTTTTCGGGGGGAGCGTCAAGCGATTTTTCTTGAGGATAAAAGACCCTCCCACAGGATTGGAGTCTGCGGGAGGGGTTTTCGTTTAGTCGTGAGGGCGCTTTTCCATCAGTATTAGCGGTAATTGCCGACTGCAACTGTCGCATGACCTTCTCGCCCAAGATTCATCGCATGCATCGTCTGCCAAGTTCCCAATGAACCATCCTCGTTGTTGATGTAACCGCCCAACACGTAAACATAATTGCCGACAACGACAGTCGCTGTGCCATGACGTGGAAATATCAGGCTCGTCTTGCAACTAGAGACCCTAAAGGTAGCTTAGCGGAACCTTTAGAGTTTTACTGCGCTCCGAATCTCCTCCACCGCCCCCGGATTCTCCAACGATGACACATCGCCGGGGTCGCGCCCCAAGTACACTGCGCGCACGACGCGGCGCATGATCTTCGCGTTGCGCGTGCGCGGCAAATCCTTCACGAAGTAAATCTCTTTCGGCTTCAGCGGCTTGCCGAACTCGTCCATCACGAGCTCATGCAAATCATTCTTGAGCTGCGCGCTTGGCGTTGCGTTCGGTTTGAGCATCGCAAAGCAGACGACCGCTTCGCCCTTCACCTCGTCTGGCACGCCAATCACCGCGCTCTCCAGCACCGCCGGATTCCGCACCAACACCGACTCCACTTCGGCGGGACCAAGCCGCTTGCCGGCGACCTTGATGACATCGTCGGAGCGTCCGAGAATGAACCACAAGCCATCCTCGTCAATCGCCGCCCAATCGCCATGCACCCACACGTTGGGAATGCGCGACCAATACGCTTGCGCGTAACGCTCAGGGTCGCGCCAAAAGCCGCGCGTCATGCCAATCCACGGTTGACGCACGACGAGCTCGCCCACTTGTCCACGCACAGAG
Source organism: uncultured Anaerolineae bacterium (assembly GCA_964509505.1). GTDB lineage: Bacteria > Chloroflexota > Anaerolineae > JACRMK01 > JACRMK01 > CAZDYP01. The sequence goes on from CAZDYP010000058.1 coordinate 22,635, forward strand.
TTGCCTTGCTCGTCCACCACATCCGCCGCGATGCCCGGCACGGGCCCGCCAAACGAACATGGCTTGATGGGCAACAACCAATTCGAGCAGAGAATCCCGCCTGCGATTTCCGTGCCACCTGAATAGTTGAGGATGGGGCGCTGACGCTCACCGACATTCTCGAACAACCATAACCACGGTGTTGGGTTCCACGGCTCACCCGTCGAGCCGAAGGCGCGCAACGACGCGAGCGAATGTTGTTTCACAGGCTCGTCGCCATACTTCATGATGGCGCGCACGAATGTTGGCGACAAGCCTAGCAACGAGATGCCATGTCGCTCGACCATCGCCCACACGCGGTCAGGCGCGGGATAATCGGGCGCGCCATCATACAAGAACATCGTCGCGCCGCGAATCAAAGTGGTGAACACATTCAGCGGCCCCATCATCCAACCCATGTCGGTCATCCACCAGAACACATCGTCGTCGCGCAAGTCCATACACATTACCATGTCTTGCGTCGCCTTGATGGGGAAGCCGCAATGCGTATGCACCGTGCCTTTCGGCTTGCCCGTTGTGCCAGAGGTGTAAATGATCATCATCGGGTCTTCGGCATTCGTGCGCTCTGTGGGTGATTCGTCGCTTTGGCGAGCGATGAAATCGTGATACCAATGGTCGCGTCCTGCTTGCCATGCCACCTCATTGCCTGCGCGCTTCAGCACGATGCAATGTTGCGCGGTGGGACATTGCGCGAGCGCCTCGTCTGCCGTTGTCTTCATCGGCACGACGTTGCCGCGCCGATAGATGCCGTCTGCCGTGAACAACGCCTTCGCATCGGCATCGTTGAGGCGTGTGATGATCGCGCCTGCGCCGTAGCCTGAAAAGAGTGGAAGAATGATGCCACCGATTTTGGCGATGGCAAGCACGGCGACGGCAATCTCCGGCACCATCGGCATAAACACGCCAATCGCATCGCCCTTGCCGAGTCCCAAGGCGCGTAAGCCATTCGCCACACGGTTGACCTCGCGGCGCAGTTCGTCGTAGGTGTAAGTGCGTGTTTGTCCGTCTTCGCCTTCCGCGCGGATGGCGAGTCGCTGCGCCTGTGGCGTGCCTGCGCGTTTGTCGAGCGCGTTATGCACGATATTCAGCTTGCCACCGACGCACCATTGAGGCCATTGGATGCCGCGTGACACATCCACGACCTGCGTGTATGGCTCGTAAAATTCGATTTGCAAAAGTTCCAGCACAGCGTTCCAGAACCAAGCGAGGTCGGTGCTTGCGCGTTTGAGCAATTCATCGAATGAAATAATGTGGTGCCGTTGCATGAATTGATAAAGTTGCGTGCGTTGCGTCTGCTCTGGTGTGGGTTGCCAGACGATGTTGCCGCCGAAAGTAAATTCTTGCGATTGTTCCATGTACCCCGTCTCCACAATGAAGGTTACGACATTCTACTACGCTGTGTGCGCGGCGTCTAGCGCAAAACAAAGACCTGACAGGCGACAAACTACGTCGAAACCTGTCAGGTCTTTTACGCGTGTGCCCTCGGCGCGGATCGAACGCGCAAACCTGCAGCTTAGAAGGCTGTTGCTCTGTCCAATTGAGCTACGAGGGCGTGACATTATTATAGTAGGAGTTGCCGCATTGCTCAAACCATACTTGACACTTTGACACTTGATACCCGACACTTATAATCTCGCCATGAACTCGACTCATGCAAAAATTAGCGAATTGGTGCAACTCATCGGGCCCGACGACAAAGCATTTTTTGTGCGGCTGCAAGCAGGGCAATCGTTGCACACCCACTATGGCCTGTTGAAACATGATGACATCATTGGCAAGCCCTTTGGCACGACCGTGTTGACGCATCAAGGCAGACCATACTTGTTGTTGCAACTTTCGACGTACGATCAAATCATGCGCGTCAAGCGCGCGACGGCGATTGTCTATCCGAAAGAGATAGGCTTCATTTTGTTGAAGCTCGGCGTGAAGAATGGGGCGCGCCTCGTCGAAGCAGGCACGGGCAGCGGCGCGCTCACGCTGGCGTTGGCGACGGCAGTGCAACCCGATGGCATGGTCTATACTTATGAAGAGCGTGGCGATATGCAACAGCTCGCGCGCAAAAATTTGGACAGCGCGGGCGTGTTGCCATTCGTGACGATGAGGCAACGCAACATCGCCGAAGGCTTTGATGAAATAGAGGTGGACGCGCTCTTTCTCGACGTGCGCGAGCCGCAGGATTTTTTGCTGCAGGCGCATCGCGCGCTAAAAGGCGGCGGGTTCTTCGGCGCGATTGTGCCGACCGCGAATCAAGTCTCGGCGTTATTGGCAGGTCTGCAAAAAGGCGGCTGGATTCAGCTTGAGGCACAAGAATTTTTGCAGCGCTCGTACAAGACTGTGCCAGAACGTCTGCGCCCCGATGACCGCATGGTGGGGCATACGGGATACCTTGTCTTCGCACGCAAGGTGGACATGGGATTTGCGCCGCCTCAATCAACCGAGCCCAAAGATAGTGACGAGTTAGAAGGCACATAGAAACAGCAACTCGTTTTCCAAAAAGGGGTCTTCTGGCGAGGTGCGACCCACGAGAGGCCCGCGCGAGCATGCCACACTACAATCGGTAGAGCCCCCAACAGAAAATGGGTTCTGTCTTTTTTCGTCACTTCTTCCTGAATCTCTCATCCCGCGCAATCGTCTCGCGCAAGCCATCGTGCAGTTCGACTTGGGGTGTCCAACCCAACCGCGCGCGCGCGCAGCGCACGTCGGCGACAAGACGCGAGACGCCGCCGCTCTCTGCGTTGCGATCAAGACGATGTGCGCTTTGTCCCGTCACCGCTTCAATCGCGCTGATCAATTGATTAAGACTGGTTTCTTGTCCGCTGCCGATGTTCATGATCGCGCGATTGAGGTTCGGCGTTTGCGCGGCTAAGGCTAGGGCGCGCACCACATCGTCAATATAGACGAAATCGCGCGTCTGCTGCCCGCCGCCATAGACTAAGACCGAACCGCCGCCGATGATTTGCTTGAGATAGCGCGGGATGACAGGTGGATGCACAGGAAGCAATGGTTGACCGGGTCCATACGCGTTGAACACCCGCACGATCACGGTTTCGATTTTGCACAACGCGCCAATCGCTAAGACATATTGCTCGGCGGCGAGCTTGCTGACAGCATACGGCGTCTCTGGATTGAGGGTCACGTTTTCGCTCACGGGTTGTATCGGCTGCTCGCCGTAGATCGCGCCTGACGAAGCTAGCACCACACGTTGCACACCGACATCACGCACTGCCGTCATCAAGCTGATCGTGCCGCCGACGTTGACCTCGTTGTATTCCACGGGATATAACACAGATTCAGAGACTGACACGCGCGCCGCTAAATGCACCACGCAATCTACGCCGTGCAACAGCGACCACAGCAAATGTTTGTTGCGCGCGTCGCCGCGCATGAACTCTGCGCGTGGGTCTAGCTGGGCGCGTTGATCGCCCGCGCTCAAATCATCCAACACGCGCACTGCATGACCTTGCGCAAGGAGGTAGTTGGTCAATGCCAAGCCAATGAACCCTGTGCCGCCTGTAATCAAGAAATTCATAATCAGTAGTCAGTAGTCAGTAGTCAGTAGTCAGTAGTCAGTAGTCAGTAGTCAGTAGTCAG
>CAZDYP010000059.1:0-3881 GCA_964509505.1 uncultured Anaerolineae bacterium
GTCGCTCGCGCACGTATTTGAATCCGCCTGCGCTTTGCAACGTCGCCGACGTGAGGATGACCGTCTCTTTGGGCGAGAAGATATTTTTTTGCAGCAGCTCGCCTACATGCAATGGCGCGGCATTCAGCGTCACGTCATCTTTGCGCGCGTGGACTGTCGCCCAGTAGATGCCATTATCGTTGGGCTCGCTGACGATGGCAATGAGGTTCGCGCGCAACTCGCTGACGCGCTGGCGCACCGCGTTCAATTCAAACTGCAACGCATCGCCTGTAAGGATTTCATGATCGCTGCAGAGGCGATGAATCTTACTCAACCATTCGTCGAGACGGCTTAAGGCATTCGTCAACGCCTCACACAAAATCTCAATGGTTGACCACGCAGGTTGCGCGCGATACGCTTTCGTCAAACGCACTTGCTCGTCATAATCGCCTCTGGGCGAGTGACGTTGGCGCAAGAACGTCGCGAGTTGATTGAAGAAGGGATAGGCTTCGCGCTGCGCACGGTCATTCGCTTCATTCGCCGCCGTCGTCAGCTCAATCAAATCCTCTTGCGTTTCGAGCGGCGCAGCGCTGCTGCGCGTCGCCGTGACGATGCCGCCTAACAAGCCGCCGCGATTTCCCGCAAGCTCCTCGTACAACGCCTCGATTTTGCTGTGCGTCGCCTCGAAGCTCAACGCTTCGGTGGCGCGCGCTTCGAGATGATGCGCCTCGTCAATCACCAAATGCAAATAGTCCGGCAGTAGATGATTCTGCACCGCCATATCCGCCAGCAACAACGCATGATTGACGACGATGAGGTGCGAGCCCTCGGCGCGTTGCCGCGCGCGATACAAGAAGCACGTGCCGTCTTCGTAGTAACGGCATGAGTTTGCGTTGCACGTCTCATTCGCGCAAACCTCATTCCAAATCGTCTCTTCGTCGTAGCTCAACGACAGCTCCGCGCGGTCGCCCGTCGTCGTCGTCGGCAGCCACGCGAGAATTTTGGCGAGCAGGCGCGCTTCAAAGGGCGATTTGTTGGGTTTGTTCTGGAATTGCTCGAAGCGTTGGCGACACAAGTAGTTGCTGCGTCCTTTCATCACCGTCGCGCGAAACTCCATCGTCAAAATTTTCCGCAACATAGGGATGTCTTTTTCGATGAGCTGGTCTTGCAAGTTAATTGTGTTGGTCGAGACGACGACGGGGCGCTCGTTGGCTACGGCAAAATAAATCGCGGGCACTAGGTACGCCATGCTCTTTCCTACGCCTGTGCCTGCTTCAACGAGCAGGTGGGTTTTGTCGTTGAACGCCCTCGCGGCCGCCTCCATCATCCTCACCTGTTGTGGACGTTTTTCAAATGCGGGAAAGTGCTTCGCCAGCAAGCCCTGCTCGGCGAACAGCGCATCGAGCGCTTTCACATCTACTGCTTTGTGATACGCCGAGGGCTTGAGCGCGGGCCATGCCTTCTCCACAGCGTCGTCGAGCGCGACGAGCCGATTGTTTTTGATGAGCCCCTTGGCGCGCAACTGTTCGCCAATCGAATTGCCGATAAACGCGCTGCGCGTCGCATCATGCAACACATCTTGAAAGACCTCGTAGAGCGCCCATTGACTTTGCTTCGCCGCGCGCGTGATTTGGTTGAGTGTGTTCACATCGAGTTGCGTCGCGCGTCCGCACAAGGCGAGGAAGAGCGCCATCGTCGCCTTCGCGTCAGCGAGCGCGCGATGATGTTCAGGCAAGGGGATGTTGAGCTCTTCGGCTAACTTCTTGAGGCTGAAGCGCGCGGCATGAGGGACAACGATGCGCGCCAGTTCATCGGTGTCAATGGTAGGATTCGCCAACAGGACATTTTGTTGATGCAAGAAGCCCATGTCGAAGGCGATGTTGTGCCCCACAATAGGCAGCTCGCCAATGAAGCGCGCGAGGTGACGCGCCACAACGCGCGCAGGCGGCGCGTTGCGCAGCTCGCTGCGCGTGATGCCCGTGAGTCGCTCGACTTTCAAGGGCAGCTCGCGGTTAGGATTGACAAGTGACGACCACGAATCGAGTACTTGCTCGCCGCGAAACTTCACGGCAGCGACTTCGATGAGGGCGTCATCTTCAGATTTGAGGCCCGTCGTTTCGGTATCGAGAGCGATGTAGATTTTGTTCAAGGAGAGAACTTTCTAGTTGAAGAAATAATTATCGCACAACCAATGGCAAGAATACGTATTGTTGTGGTCCCACCGCCGCAAAGTATGCGCCGGGTGGTGTGTTGCTGGCGCGAGTCGCGCCTAGATAGTCGCTGGCGACCGTGTTGGTCAGGCTGCCAAGGTCGGTGGACGCGGTGATGGGCGCAGGCAAACCGAGCCGATTAAAATCGGGGATGCTTTGCGTGTAGGTGAAGGTCGTCAGGTTGCCGCCCAACACGGGACGCACGTCGCCCAGCGCAAAGTTCACGAACTGTGGCTCGACGGTGTTAATGGCATTGTCGGCGTACAGTTGCGCGGGATAGCAGGTAGGATTGTATGCTTGTTGACATCCTTGATCTGCGTCGCCTGCGCCGAGCAAGGTATCGGTGACGTTCCCTGTCCAAAAGAGATTGCCTTTGAGCACCAAGTTTTCATCTGAGTATGTGATGGTGCCAGAGATGACATAGCCCGTTGGCACGGTCACGGGTTGGCGCACCTGCAAGACGTTGATGGTGGTCGTGAAAGTAGGATTGTAGAAGACGTTGTTATAGACGAAGATGTTGCGATTGGGAATGAATTGTTCTTCTTGCGCGGACACCGTGCCCCAGCCGCCCGCCGTGAGCAAAGGTTGGCAATCTGCTACTGCGCCGCCATCACATCCGCGCCGCCCCGGCACGAACTCCAGCAGATGGTTGCGTTGATCGTTACCGACGCGATAGACAGTGTTGTAGGCAATCAAGATATTGTAACCGCCGTTGACGCCAATGCCCGCGCCCTGCACGTCGTGAACGAGGTTGTTCACGACTTTGATGTTGTAGGCTTCGTAATGAATGAAAGGCGCACGCATGAATTGAAAGCCCGTGCCTTGCCCAGCCGTGAAACCACCCGTGCCACAATCGAAGAACTCATTGTAGCCCACCAAGAAATCCACTGCGCCGCCCTTGAGGTACGCGCACCAGTCAACCGCATTATAGATGCGATTACGCACGAACCAACCATGAAACAATGACACCGCATCAATCGCGTTGTCGCCTGCGCCGGAGATGTCGCTGTCTTCGACGTAGATGTAGCTGGATTGGTTCAGCTTGACCGTCTCCGTTTGCGCGTTGCGGCGAATGCTGCGAATGGTCATGTTTCGCAATAGCACGTGGTCACATTGCTCGCACTGAAACGCATCGCCCGCGTTGTCGGATTGCCCAATTAGAGCGGCGGTGTCCATGCGAATCTCGAAGTTTCGCAAATAGACGTAGCTGGCTCGATAGATGGTGAGTTGATTGGTCTGTACCCAAGGGTTAGCGGTTTGATCGTAATAAATTACGCGCGCACGATTATTCACGTCGGCAGACTCAATGAGAATCGGCGTGGACGGCGTGCCATAGTTGGGGCGGTCGCCGAGCATGTCGAGAAAGTTGCCCGGATAATCGCCGGGTAGCAGCGCGATACGATAAGCGCGGTCACGATAATTGTTGCTGTCAATAGGCACGGCGCGATAAGCCGCGCGAATCGTTCTGAATGGACTGCCCTGACTACCATTGCCCGTGTCATCATTCCCTGTTGGGCTGACCCAAATGTCAGTGTAGCTTGGATTGCCCATATCATAGCGCGGGCCTCCCACGCCTGCTGCGTTCAACGGTGCAGGGGCAGGCGCGGCTTGGGTAAGGGGCGTGATGAGCGATGGTATCACCGACAGATTGATAATCACTACAACACTAAGCAGCGGCAACACAAACCATGT
>CAZDYP010000059.1:3981-26049 GCA_964509505.1 uncultured Anaerolineae bacterium
CGTTTCCGCGTTTACTAAATTGCCACCAATCCTCGCTCAATCCCCAACCTCACTGCCTCCGTGCGATTGGTCGCGCCGAGTTTGTCGAGGATCGAGCGAATGTGAAACTTAACGGTGTGTTCGCTGATGACGAGCTCGTGCGCGATGAGCTTGTTCGGCAAGCCGCGCGCCAATGCGCGCAACACCTCCCGCTCGCGCGGACTGAGCGTTTCTTGTTCATCGCTTTGAAACTGCTGCCGCAACAATTCGCTCGCGGCGGGATTCAACGCGAGCTGCCCACTCAACGCCGCGCGTATCGCTTGCGCGATGTCGCTTGCGGATGAACGGCGCGTGATAAAACCATGCGCGCCCGCGCGTAACGCGTTCACGATGCGCGCATCGTTCCACGCATCTGCCAATGCAACTAACTTCGAGTCTGCGATTTGCCGCACACGCTCAAGCCAATCGTCTTGTCCCTCGTTCAAATCCAAATCAAATAGCACGACATCTACACGCACATCGCGCGCTCGCGCTAACAATTCAGCGCCGCTCGTCGCATCGCCAATCCAATACAAATCCGCCTCGGGGTGTAGCAACGCCTTGAGGCCTTCGCGCACGATAGGCGAGGGCGAAGCAATGAGAATCGTTGTAAATAAAGACATACAGCAAAGGGGATACTAGGAGAGCTTAGAAAGTGTTTTGAAAATATAAGACAGAGAGCCTAAAGGTTTCGCTGGCAAGCAACAAAGCATTTCACGCAGGCTTTCTACGCAACTTGTGAACCCACTGCGCCGGAAAAACCTTTAGGGTCTAAATTTCAAAACACTCTCTGAGGGGAAATAGAAGGAAATAAGGTTGTGCGACCATTCCTCTTCTCTCCCTTGATTTCCCCCTATTTCCTCTAATTTTCCTTAGGGGTAAAGCCCTCGCAAGTCCGCCGCCCTCGCCACGCGGTCAATGGCTAGGATGTACGCCGCCGCGCGCAAGTCCACTTGTTTCGCTTGCGCCATGTCCCACACGCGCTGAAAGTTGTTGACCATCAAGCGCTCGAGGCGGCTGTTGATTTCGTTCTCGTCCCAGAAGAATGATTGCAAACCCTGCACCCATTCAAAGTATGAGACGATGACGCCGCCTGAATTAGCAAGGACATCAGGCACAACCATGATGTCGCGTTGTCGCAAAATCTCATCGGCTGCGGGCGTGGTTGGCCCATTCGCGCCTTCGACAATGAGCTTCGCTTGAATGCGCGCCGCATTTTCTTCGGTGATCTGATTTTCCAACGCGGCAGGCACGAGCAATTCGCACGGCAATTCAAGCAGCTCCGAGTTGGTAATGGGTTGCGCGTGGGGATAGCCTTTGAGCGTTTTGTGTTCGCGCGCATACTTAAGCGCATCTTTCACGTCTATGCCTTCGGCGCGATAGTAGCCGCCCGTCACGTCGCTGATGGCGATGATCCGGCAGCCAATCTCGTGCAGCAGCGCTGCGCTGACCGAGCCGACGTTTCCGAACCCTTGCACGACCGTGCGCGCTTCGCTTGGTTTGATGCCTAACTTCGCCAACGCCTCTCGCGCAGTAAACATCACACCGCGTCCCGTCGCATCATAGCGTCCCAACGAGCCGCCGACTTCGACGGGCTTGCCCGTCACCACGCCTAGCACCGAGTAGCCATGATGCATCGAGTAGGTGTCCATGATCCACGCCATCACTTGCGCGTTGGTGTTCATATCGGGCGCGGGGATATCCCCTTGCGGTGACATGAGCACAGAAATCTCAGTGGCATAGCGGCGCGTCAAGCGTTCCAGCTCGCGCATGGATAGGTATTTCGGATCAACGATGACGCCGCCCTTTGCGCCGCCATAGGGCAAACCCGCGACAGCGCACTTCCACGTCATCCACATGGCAAGTGCGCGCACCTCGTTTAAGTTCACGCTCGGATGATAGCGAATGCCGCCTTTGGTCGGACCGAGGATGCTCGAATGATGCACACGGTAGCCCGTATATACTTCGAGACGACCATCGTCCATCTCGACAGGAAAATGCACAGTCAGCTCGCGTTGCGGATGGCGCAAAATTTCTGCCGTGCCTTCGTCAATCTCGAGGTACTGCACCGCCTTGTTGAATTGCGCGACCGCAATTTCAAACGGGTCGTGCGAAACGGGGGTAGTGGCCATAGGGTCTCCTCAGGGAGTTATCTTTCTGGTAGCGCGATTGCGTCGTTTTGTCGTGGCGTATTATATAGGCGTCAGACTTCTTCGAGAAGTCTGACCTCTTTCCGTGTCACCTCACGCTATGGTATAATCCGCGCCGTAAGTGAATCATCACGCATGTTACGTGGTCATTGCGCACATGTTTCACGGCGAAGTAATTGCCCTCCTGCGTGAAGGAGCTTGCAGCGCAAACCACGCTTGCCATGCCCCCTCTGCATAATGTGAATCATCACCCCAATTTGATTAGATGGAGTTTCATTAGATGTTACCCATTCCTGATGCGTTTATGTTCAAAGAGTTGTTCGGCTTCATCAACATTCGTTGGTACGGCGTCCTCATCGTCTGCGCCGCGCTGGCGGGCGCCTGGCTATCGTCCAAAGAAGCCGAGCGGCGCGGCGAAGATCCCAATCATGTTTGGGATGCGTTGTTCATTTGTCTGGTCGTTGGTTTGTTGGGCGCGCGTTTCTACCACGTCATCTCGTCGCCTGCGAACAGTCCCGTCAACCTGCAATTCTATCTGGACAATCCGTGGGTGACGGTGTCGTTGCTGGGCTTACAATTCCAATTCCCACGAGTCCTCGCCATTTGGGAAGGTGGTCTCGGCATTTATGGCGGCATTGTGGGCGGGATGCTGGGTTTGATGGGATACGTCAAATGGCGCAAGCTCAACGTCTTGCGGTGGCTTGACATTGGCGCGGTTGGCTTGTTGCTGGGTCAGGCGATTGGACGCTGGGGCAACTATTTCAATCAAGAGCTGTACGGTTACCCTATGCCCGCAACAGGTTGGTGGGGCATTCCGATTGACGCCGACCATCGGCTCGCGCAATTCCGCGATTTTGTCCCAGCGACGCTGTTCCATCCGACGTTCCTCTACGAATCGGCGCTATGCCTTGTCGGCGTGGGGCTGATGCTTTATATTGCGCGACGCTATCAAGGGCGTTTGCTCGAAGGCGAAATTGCGAACCTCTATCTCATCCTCTATCCGACGATTCGCTTGTTCACCGAGGTTCAGCGCCCCGATGCGTGGACGTACAACGGCGTGGCGGTCGCGCAAATCGTCTCAGGCGCATTGATCGTGTTGGCATTAGCTGTGTTCGTCGTACGCCGTCAGGTGTTAAAGCAACAACCCATACCTGTCCTCGTGGCTGAAGCCGCTGCCGAAGAAGCCTCCGGTCCCAAAGCCCCTGTGCGTCGCAAAGGCCGTGTCCTCAAACCACGCCAATCGAAGTAAAGGATGAATTATGAAGGATGAAGGATGAAGGATGAGTACCATTTTACCGTTCATCCTTCCCCCTTCATCTTTCATCCTGCCTCATGCGTCACACCCGTCCCCTCGAAGAAGTTTGGCTCTTCATATTGATGGGCTTGCTCATCTGCGCCGCTTTGCTCTCTGGCGGCATCATCATTCTCCTCGCATGGGCTGACTCACAAGCTCTTGCTGAAGTGGTTGACGACACGCCTACCCCCCCGCTTACGACCATTCCGCCGCAAACGATACGCGCGCCACAATGGCCATCGCCGACTCCTATCATTCCTGCTGCTACGCCTCACCCACAGGCGACGCCGACGCGCACGCCTGTCCCCACACCCACCAAATTGAGCGGCACGTATCGCGTGCAATCGGGCGACACATTGTTGGGCATCGCGTATCGTGCGGGCGTCACACTCGATCAAATCTTATTGGTGAACCTCACCATCAAAGACCCAAACAAGTTGGCGTTGGGGCAAATCATCAACATTCCCGCCGAAGGACAAGTGCCAGTCGGCCCACCGCCCACGCCTGTGCCTGCAGTCATCGCGCCGCCCGTGCGTGTGAGCGGCAACCTCGTTTATCCGCAGCTCGGCTCACCCGGCGGTTACGTGCCGTTGGGCGCGATGTCAGTCAGCGCTGAACATTATGTCGGGCGCAAGCATTACCCAGCTGGCACGTTTGAATATCTGCATGGGCAAATCAAGATTCCATTTCCATTGCCATACATTGATAAAGGTGTGATCAAACTGCCGCCGCCTGTGCCTGCCGGTGTGTGTCCACTCACAGGTTTGCCGTTGGCGAATGCAAGCGTGTTGAACCGTCGCCCGCTCAATGTGCGCGTGGACAACTCGCCGCCCGCGCGTCCGCAATCGGGACTGAGCAGCGCCGACCTTATCTTCGAGACGTTGGCGGAGGGCGGCATCACACGGTTCACGGCGGTTTTCTTGTGCGAATCGCGCGACGTTGACCTCGGGCCTATTCGCAGCGCGCGTCTGATTGACTTGCAACTGACGCCGATGTTCAAAGCGATTCTCGTACACGCGGGCGCATCGGTCGTGGTGACCGACATGATTTGGAGTTCGGAAATTGGCGAAGCGGACTTCGATCCGATTTTGCGCGGTGTGCCGGGTTTTGGTCGCATCGCGTCGCGTCCATCGCCGCACAATCTTTATACGAGTCTCGGAGAACTGTGGTCAGTGGCGAATCAGCGGCGTCTGAATGGACCTGTGGATTTGCAAGGCTTGTCGTTCAGCAACGACATGCCTACGGGCGGCAGACCTGCGAGGACCCTGCGTGTGCCTTATGGCATCGCCAGCGATGTGGCTTATACTTACAATACCAACACGGGGCGTTACACCAAATGGATTGGCGGCGAGCCGCACAGCGATGCGAACACGGGACAAGCGTTGACGTTTGCCAACATCATCGTCCTCTTCGCCAAAGCCACCTACACCGACGTACTGGAAGATAACGTCGCGTCGCGCTCGTTGCACTTCATGGTGCAAGGGCAAGGACGCGCGTTGTTGTTGCGTGATGGGCAAGTCTATGAGGCGGTCTGGAATCGTGAAGGGCGCAACATCTTGTTCCACTACACCGATGCCAACGGCAACCACATCCCGCTCAAGCCAGGTACGACCATCGTGAACATCGCGCCGTTGGAGCTGCGGGTGACGACAGAGTGACGATGAATACAACAACACATTGAGGATGAAGCGACACTACCCAGGCCAGACCCTAAAGGGTTCGTTGGCAAGACGAGAAAAACCTTTAGGGTCTGTGTCAAATCTCTTTCTTTTTCATCCCAGCCACCGCTTCAAAATATCCACGACTCCCTCTACATTGTTTTGCGCCGACACATAGCCCACAGCCGCCTTCACCTCCTCCATTGCATTTGCCACCGTCGCCGAGCGCCCCATGCGCCGCAAAAACGTAAGGTCGCTGGGCGCGTCGCCAATCCCCGCCATCTGTGTTGTGGGCATGGGCAGCTCGCGCGCGAGCCAATCAACCCCCACCCCTTTGTCAATCGTCGCGGACAAAATCTCCACACACGACACCGACGCCTTCACCACGTAATCGCGCGCGATGGGGCGCAATGTTTGTCGCGTGAGGTCTGCGAGCTGCGCCAGCGACAGATCTGTTGGCACAGGAAACATCGTCATCGAGGCTTCTTTGCCCGGCTGAATGATAGCCATGCCGCGCTCGACCAACTCGCTCTGCACCACGCGACGAATCTCCGCGAGCTCCACGCGCATCGCCGATGTCATGAAAGGATTGAAGGCAAAGCGATAGGTCGTCGGAAAGTAGAGACCATTGCCATTCTCGAAAATCACGGGCTGATGCGCGTCAATCATCTGCGCGACAGCTTCGACATACGTCGCGGGTCGCCCCGAGCAAAGCGTCACGCTGAATGGCGCTGCGCCCACCCGCGCCCGCCGATTGAGGTCGGCGATGAACTCCAACGATGGCAGGTTAAATGGCTGCATCTCGCCGCCGCTCAGACAGCCGTCAATGTCGGTCAATACCAGTCGAATATCGGTCAACGCGTCTCCTTGTCATACCAATTCACACATCTAGCTCCTTAATGGTGAGACCCAACAAACTCACTATGGGCAGCGCTTGGGTCGGATCAATGATTGCGCCATGCAGCTCCTGCGCGCCCACCTGCGCGCGCTTGAGAATAGAGCCGCGCAAATCCGCGCCGTTGAGTTTGCGGCCGCGCAAATCGGCTTCGCTGAGAAAGTGTTTTGAAAATATAAGACCGAGACCCTGTGACAATCGCCGAGAATGAGTTGGGTGGTGAGAGATTGTTTCATACGGCTGCGAACTTTGTCCACACCTCGGTCAATCGCCCCAACACCTCCGCAGGCAACGCGCCTTGTTCCACATACGCCACTGCTTGCTCCAGCTGCTCGTAGCTCGAAATACCAATCAGGGATGTCGAGACGGCCGGCTTACTGATGACAAAACGCAGTGCGGCTTCGATGAGATTCGTGCAGTATCCTGCGGCGACGAGGAAGTTGAACACTTGCGCGCGCGCGACATCCGCCGCAAACTCAGGCGAGGTGGCGATGGGGTCAACCTGTTGCGCCGCGTTGGCGTGACGCTGGGCGCTGCCGCTGAGCGCGCCTGCCGCCAGCGCGCGAATGACGATGACGCCGATGTTTTGCGTGGCGCAACGGTCAATCAGTTGCCGATAATTTTGGAATGGAAAATTAGGCGGCGTCTGTGCGCCCGCCGATGGGTTCAACAGATTGTAACACGATTGAATCGTATGGAAGCCGCCTGCCGCAACGACATGATGCAACGCCTCCGTCTCGCCCAACCCCGTGATACCCCAATGACGCACCTTACCTTGTTGCTGCAATTTCGAGAATGCGTTGAATACGGATTCGAGGTCGGTGGGTGTCGTCGCTTCTTGCCCTGCTTGGCGTCGCCCTTCGATGCGATTGTGGTATTGGATGAGGTCAACCGATTCGCGCCCCATACGCTGCAAGCTGCTCTCGACGGATTGGATGACAGCGGCTTCAATGCGCTCCAAGTCCGCGGGCGCGAGTCGCACCTTCGTCCCGACGATCACCTCCGCGTCGAGCTCACGCAGCACCGCGCCGAGATTCACTTCGGATTGGCCGTTGCCATACAGCGAAGCCGTGTCGAAATAGTTGACGCCGAGCTCAATGGCGCGCGCGACGGTGCGCCGCATCTGCGGATAGTCGCCGCGCACCAAGAGCCCGCCGACCGCGCCGCAGCCGAAACCGAGTATGGAAACATTCAAATTAGTTTGACCTAATGTGCGATATTGCATAGAGATAGTCCTTATCACTCACGTTTCGCAAAGAGGTCATGGCGAGCGTCAGCATAGTGGGCGGTGCGAAGCCATCCCCAACCTCATCAAGGGGATTGCTTCGCCGTGAAACGGACTCGCAATGACCGTGTAACCTGAGTATCAAATAGTCGAAAGATATTGCCAGAACATAGACACCGCCGCATTGCCATCGCCCGTCGCAGCCGCCACGCCATGTTTCGTGCCGTTACGCACATCGCCCGCGGCGAAGATGCCCGGCACACTCGTCTCCAACAGCAATGGGTCACGCTTGAGGGGCCAATTCGGCGGACGCTTGCCATCCTTCACCAAATCGAGCCCGGTGAGGATGTGACCGCTCTCCGTGCGCATCACTAAATTGGAGACGAAATCGCTTTGTGGTTTCAAGCCAATGAAGGCGAAGATTGCGTTCGCGGGTAATGTGCTTTGCTCGTTGCTCTTATTGTGCTTTACGACGACCTCGCGCATGTTGTCGTCGCCATGAATCTCGACCAGCTCAGTGTTGAACAGCAGCTCGATCTTTTCGTTGGCGCGAATGGCGACATCCAAATACTTCGACCAGGTGGGTTCTGAGCCGCGAATCAGCACGCGAACTTTGCGCGCATACTTGCTCAAGAACAACATGCCCTGCGCCGCCGAATTCGCCGCACCGATCACGATGACATCCTGATCTTGGTAATTAGCCGCTTCGGTATGAGCCGCGCCATAATAAACGCCTGCGCCGTTCCAGCGCTCGATACCGGGCAGACTCAAGGTGCGAAACCACGCGCCCGTCGCAACCAGCACCATCTTGGCTGACACCTCAGCGCCATCAGCCAATGTGACGATTTTGGTATTGCCTTCCACACGCACCCCTGTGACCGCTTGTGTGGTGAGCAGCTCCGCGCCGAAACGTCTGGCTTGCGTGACCGCGCGACGAGTGAGGTCACCGCCAGAGATGCCGCTAGGGAAGCCCAAAAAGTTTTCGATCTTAGGGCTATTGCCTGCTTGCCCGCCTGGCGCATTGCACTCGATGAGCAACACGCGCAAGCCATCAGCGCTCGCATACACCGCCGCCGAAAGCCCCGCAGGGCCCCCGCCGATGATGACCGCATCATAAAATGGGTTGGCGGCATGAGTGCTTAAGCCTGCTTTCTCCGCCACTTGCTGCAACGTGGGTTGCGTCAACGCGCTGCCATCAGGAAAGAACAACACAGGCACCTTCAGTTCAGCGGTAGTGGCTGTTGCCAACAGTCTGCGCGCTTCCGCGTCGCGTTCGATGTCGAGCCATTGATAAGGAATGGAACTGCGTCCGAGAAAATCTTTCACGTCATGCGAGGCGGGCGACCACAATGCGCCGACGACGCGGATGCCCTCGAATGGCAGCCGCACGTTCGCACGCCACTCATCCAGCAAGCTATCGAGGACGGGATAGAAATTTTCCTCTGGCGGATCCCAGGGCTTCATCAGATAATAGTCGAGACCCACTTTGTTGATGGCGTTGATAGCGGCTTCGGTGTCGGCGTAGGCCGTGAGCAGCACCTTGCGCGCGTCGGGAAAGAGTGGGGCGGCTTGTTCGAGAAATTGCACACCCGTCATCTGCGGCATGCGCTGATCCACAACGAACAGCGCCACCGTGTCGTCGCGTTGCTTGAGCTGTTGCAACACGTCAAGCGCCGCCGCGCCCGAATCTGCTTTGACGATGCGATAATCGCGGCCATACTTTTGACGCAGGTCACGCTCCACCGAGTTCAATACGGCGTGGTCATCGTCCACTGCCATAATCGTTGTCTTTGCCATAATCGTTTCCTCTGCATGAATTTCTCAACGCGCAAGCCATGCTGTAGGACAAGTTTTGAACTTGCCCGCCGTGATGTTTACACCATTAGGCAAGTTGCAAACTTGCCTTACATCAAAAACCTTCGTATTGAGAAGTCTTACTCATTCTTCGCCAAACGAAGCGGCAGTCGCACCACAAAGCGCGTCTTGCCCGGCTGCGAATGCGCATCAATCCGCCCCTTGTGTTTTTGCGCGATGATATTATACGAGATGTTCAAGCCAAGACCCGTCCCTTGACCGGGCGGCTTGGTCGTAAAGAACGGGTCAAAAATGTTCGGCAGAATGGCTTCGGGAATGCCGGGCCCATTGTCCTCAATTTCGACGATAGCCCATTGGTCGTCACGCCGCGTGCGCAATGTGATCTCGCCTTGACCGTGCATGGCGTCAATCGCATTGTCAATGATGTTCGTCCAGACCTGATTGAGCTCGCTGCCATAAGCCTCAATCTGCGGCATATCGGTCGCATACTCGCGCCGCACCGACACGCCTTGCGCGAGTTTGCTACGCAGGATGATCAGCGTGTTGTTCAAACCGTCGTGCAGGTTCACGAGCTGAATGGGCGCTTGATCCATGTAGGTGTAGGACTTGAGCGCTTTGACCAACTCGGAGATGCGGCTCGTGCCCTCGCTGATTTCTTCTGCCAAACTGTAAATGCTGGAGCTACAGTTAAGCCACTCAATCGCCAGCGCAAATTGCGCGGCGCTAAAATGTTCCACCAGCGTCGTCAGCTCGCTCGTATCATAACCGAGACTCACCAACGTCGGCGCAACCTCCCACGCATTGGCGATGCCATGTTCGTCTAGCCACGTTTCCAGCTCGGCTTCGCGGTCGCTGCGCGTGAGCGCGTCGAGGTACGTCGGCTTTTTCGCTCTCGCTTGCGCCAATTGGTCGAGCGTCAAAAGCGCGGCGCGCTGCGCCTCTGTGAGCTGCAACGCACTCAGCTTCAGAGACGCTTCCTGCAAGCGCGCGCACGTGAGGCGCAGCTGCTTCGTGCCGCGTTGAGCCGCGGCGGCGGGATTGTTCAGCTCGTGCGCCATCCCCGCGCTGAGTTTGCCGAGCGTCGCCAATTTTTCGCTTTGCCGCAGCATCAGCTCCTGTTGCAAATACATCTTCTCCAAATCACGCAATTTTTTCTTTTGCAAGCTGGAGTTGAGACGCGCGCGCAGCAGCACAGGATTAAACGACTTAGGTAAATAATCTTCCGCGCCGATTTCAATGCAGCGCACGGCGCTGTCTATCTCCTCCAGCGCCGAGATGACGATGACGGGAATATCGCGTAGCTGCGGGTCACTCTTCATGCGTTCCAGCACTTGATACCCGTCCAGCTCGGGCATGATGATGTCGAGCAGCACTACATCAAATGGAGTAGCCTTGAGCATGTCCAATGCTTGCTGACCGTTTTCAGCCAGCCCGACCGTATGCCCTTGCTGTTGCAAGCTCAACGAAAGCTTGAGCCGGTTCGTGCGATTGTCGTCAACGACCAAGATGTGACCTTGTTTTTCTGTCATGGGATGTTCTCTGTTCGTGAAGTGTAAGGCAAGTTTGAAACTTGTCCTACAATCCCTTTTCTTTCACCGCCTTTAATGTCGCCTCCATTCTCCCATACGCGTCCCTCGCTTGCGCCAGCAACGCTGCTGCGCCATCCAACACACCCGACCTGCCGAGCGCTTCCAACTCCTTGCACAGATTGGAGAACATGATTGCGCCAAAGTCAGCGCCATTCGATTTGAGACTGTGCGCCACGCGTCGCACGCCTGCCGCATCTCCGTCTGCGACATAGCGATTGAGCTCGCTCAGAAGTTTGGGCGCCTCTGCGAGGAACGAATCAATCAACATCACCAAGTTGGAAAACTCTCCGCCCAACACCACTTGCAAATTTTTCAGCACCGTTGGATCCAGCATATCCGCTGGCGTCATGGCGAGCGCAGCGAGCGCAGTTGGCGAAGCCATCTCCTGTACAAGATGGGGGGATTGCACCGCCACGCTGGCTTCGCTCGCTATGACACTTCTCTCAGTCACACGACTTGCCCTCAGCGCCCTCACCAACTCCTCGATACGAATGGGCTTGCTCACGTAGTCGTTCATCCCTGCTGCCAAGCACAACTCACGATCACCTTGCATCGCGTTGGCGGTCATGGCAATGATGTGCGGCTGTTGTGTCTCTGCTAGTTCGCGGCGAATGCGGCGCGTCGCTTCCAAGCCATCGAGCTCTGGCATCTGCATGTCCATCAATACCACATCATAGGTTTGACGCTTGAGCGCGTCCAATGCTTCGAGTCCGTTATTCGCCACGTCCGCGCGATAGCTCAAGCGCCCTAGCACAGTCAGCGCCAGTTTTTGATTCGTCGCATTGTCTTCGGCAAGCAAGATGCGGAGAGGCAATTGGCGTCCCAGCTCAGCGTCGAACTGTGGTTGCTCCATCGCCTTGCGCGGCAACACGCGTATCGGTTGCTGCGTGAAAATCGTCGCCAACGCATTGAAGAGCGCGGAGGGCTTCAATGGCTTGGTTAGAAAGGCGGCGAATTCTTCTATCCCCTCTTTGATGTCACGGTGTCCTAACGAGGTCAACATGATGAGCGGCAGTTTAGCGCTCGGCGTCTCAAGACGACGGAGTTCGGCTGCGAGAGTGATGCCATCCATCTCTGGCATCAGCATGTCGAGAATGGCTACGTCAAACGTATCGCCGCGACGCAGCCAATCCAATGCCTCACGCGGCGATGCGGCGGCTTGCGGACGCATGCGCCACAATGCCACTTGCTGCGAGAGCAACCGCCGATTGGTCGCATTGTCGTCCACGATCAGCACGCGCTTGTTTTGCAAGATAGGTTGCAGCTCGTTCAATTCAGCGCGTGCGGGCGTAGGTACAGCGGTGGTTTGAATCGTGAAATGGAACGTCGAGCCAACGCCCACCTCGCTCGTCACCCACATCGCGCCGCCCATCATTTCGCTCAAGCGTTTGCTAATGGCGAGCCCCAAGCCCGTGCCTCCATAGCGCCGCGTCGTCGAAGCATCCACTTGGCTGAACGATTGAAAGAGACGATTCATGCGGTTGGGCGGAATGCCAATGCCTGTATCACGCACTGCAAAATGCAGTGTCAAGGTGTCACGAGGAGGCGTATTTAACCTGACACTTGACACTTGCTCACTTGACACTGACAACACGACTTCGCCCCGCTCGGTGAACTTCACCGCGTTGCTCAACAGGTTCACTAGAATTTGGCGCAGGCGCGTCACGTCGCCGATAATCGTTTCGGGCGTTTGCGGATCAATCAGATACGCTAAGTCCAAGCGTTTTTCGGCAGCGCGGGTCGCCAGCAAGTCGAGCGCGCTCTCGACGCAGGCGCGCAAATCAAACGGCTGATATTCCAAATCCAACTTGTCCGCTTCGATTTTTGAGAAGTCGAGAATGTCGTTGATGATCGTCAACAACGATTCGCTGCTGTTGCGGATGGTCTCGATAAAATCGTGTTGCTCATCGTTCAGCTGCGTATCGCGCAGCAGGCTGGTCATGCCGATGATGGCGTTCATCGGCGTGCGGATTTCGTGGCTCATGTTGGCGAGGAACGCGCTCTTTGCTTCGTTGGCGGCGATGGCGGCCGTACGCGCCGCTTGCGCTTCCGCAAACAAGCGCGCGTTGTCGAGCGCCAGCGACGCCAACTCGGCAAAGCGCGTGAGGAGTTCCATCTCCACCTCGCCGAAGGCGCGCTCCGATTCGACGCCGTAGCCCATGCCGATTGCGCCCACCACCTGCTCGCCCGATTTGAGCGGCACCGATGCAATGGCTTTGATGACGTTGTATTCGAAGCCGACGGCGCGATGCTCCCAGTGATCGTAATCAGGCACAGTCATTGCGCGCCCTGTTTGCCAGACGCGCCCCGACAAGCCTTCGCCGCGTTTCAAACGAAAGCCAATAGCGCGCGCGAAAATGCCGACGCCCACGCGTTGCACGATTTCTTCTTCGCCGGGTTCGAGCAGATAGATGAATCCGTGCGAGGTGTCTAGCAGTTGCCCCGCGCGGGTGATGATGGCTTCGAGCAGTTCATTCAAATCAAGTCGAGAGAGCAAACCCAGCGTCGTAGCGTGCAACGCAGCCAGATATTCGTTTTGACGTTGCGCCGCTTCTTCGTTGCGTTTGCGCTCCGTAATGTCGAGGACAAAGCTGCGGATGCGCTCGTCATTGGAGACCAACTGCAACACTTGTTGATACCACCTGTCGTCGAGCTTGAGTTCGCGCAAATGGGCGTGTTGGCCCTTCTCATGCAGAATCGTCATCAGCGTAGGCAAGTCTGACAAGAACGGAGACTGCAAGCCCAGGTGACGCCACTCAGGAAATTGCGTGAGGGCAGCAGGGTTCATGTAATGCACTTGCCCATGCCAATCTATCTCGATAATCGCAGCGGGGTTCAATTCAGGGAAAGACGAGAGGCGAGCCAGTTCGTGGTTGGCGTGCTGCAGCTGACGGGTCTGCTGCCAGCGATCAATGGCTAAGGAGAGATGGGTTGCAATTGAGACGGCCACCTTGATGTCGTCGCGTTGATAGCCAGCGTGTTTCGTCGTGCTGAACGTGAGAGCGCCCAACACCTTGCCGTATGCTTCGAGCGGCAGCGCCAAAATTGTTGCCAGCGATCCATCCCATAGAGCTGGGTCGTCTGTGCCGGGGATTTCATGGCGAGCAGCGGTCAAGTCAGTCAACAGGCGCATTTGCCGGCTACACATCACCGCGCCGGCAACACCTTGCGACAAAGGCAACGCGGCCTCTGTGACTCGCGCTACCGCTCGCCGTGTTTCCAACAACGTCTGCAATTGATACGTCTGAGCGTCGTCGTTGAGCAGCGCCAACGTGCAGCGCTCAAAGTCAAGCACCCATTTGATTTTGCCGATTAGCTCTTTCAGGAGTTGCTGCAAATCGGTCGTCTTTGCGATCAGCAACACCACTTCGGAGAGCATGCCATAACGCGCGGCTTGAATTTGCCTGCTGTCTGGTTCCATGGGTTTAGCGTCCTAGCGCTTGAACGACCTGCGCATCCACTTCGCTCTTCAACGCATCGGCTAAGATATCCAGATAGCTGCCGAGCGCCGCGATGAGAATGATCTCCACCAGCTCTTCATCAGCGACGCCCTCAGCGCGCACTCGTTCATAATCTTCTGCGGTCAGGCTTTGGGGGTGATGGGAAACTTTGAGGGCAAATTCGACGATGACTCGCAGGCGTTGGGGCGACACGTGGCTCAAGTCTTCGACCAGCGCGTTCAACGTCTCCTCGTCAACTCCTAACGTGCGACAGGTCAACTCGTGATTTGCGCTGCAATACTCGCAATGGCTAGACTTGGCGATAGTGAAGAGAATCATCGCCATCAACGATTGTGGGAGCGTCGTGTGTTGGAAGAGTCCGCGGATCAGATTCCAATGAATGGTTAACGCTGCGGGAGAAACCGCAAGGGTCTTGATGATGTTAGGGATGAATGGCAGCTGAAAATCGTGTTTCACCTCAGTATAGACGCGGGCTACATCGTCGGTAGCCTCATCTTCTGTGATCATGGGAAGACCGCTCAACGCGAATTGGCGCAACATGCGAGTATCCTTGCTACGGAGTTTATCAGGCGCAAGCAACATTTTTATCAAACACTGCCTCAAGTATAATCCAACTAGCTTGACTGTCAATCGCTATGCAATTCTTCGACACGCTCAGGACAGAGACGCCAGGCGCGCCGCGCCTGATGTTTCCCATCTTACACTTTCGAGGTAATCCCGATGAACATCAAATTGGGCACCGCCCCCGATTCGTGGGGCGTGTGGCACGCGCACGATCCCAAGCAGACACCATGGCAGCGTTACTTGGATGAGGTCGTCATCGCAGGTTACAGGTGGACGGAGCTAGGCCCTTATGGTTACATGCCGACTGATCCTGCCGTCATTCGAGACGAGCTCGGTCAGCGTGGTTTGACGCCTGTCGCGCTTGCAGAAGGGGGCCAGCTCGAAGACCCTGCCGCTTGGCGCGCGCTTGAAAAGCTCATCAACGATGCCTGCGCGTTGCTCGTCGGCGTCGGGGCGACTTACTTCGTCCTGTTCGACGCATCGTACACAAATGCAGCCGGCGAGCTTGTCCAACCGCGCGCGCTCGACGCCGACGCGTGGCAACAACTCATCGAGACGACGCAACGCGCCGCTGCCGTAGTGCATCAGCGTTTCGGTCTCAAGCTGTTGTTCCATCCGCACGCCGAAACGCACGTCGAATATGAAGCGCAAATCGAGCAGTTTTTGGCGGACACGGACCCCGCGCGCGTCGCGCTCTGTTTTGACACGGGGCATCATGCCTATCGCGGCGGCGATGCAATCGCATTCATGCGAAAACATCATGCGCGCATCCCCTATCTGCACCTCAAGAGCGTGGACCGTGAGATCCAACGCCAGGTCGAAGCGGAACGCATCCCCTTCGCCAAGGCAGTGGCGATGGATATGTTCTGCGAACCGTCGCATGGCGCCGTAGATTTCCTTGCGTTCCGCGATGTGTTACGCGAAATTGATTACGATGGTTACGCGATAGTCGAGCAGGACATGTATCCCGCGCCATTCGACAAACCGTTGCCCATCGCCCAGCGCACGCGCGCGTATCTGCGGAGCATCGGCATCGGCTAAACGGCTTTGCCCACAAAGGCTGCAGAGAAAAAATAAAAAAACGGCTCAATGCGTAGAGCCTGAAGGAGTCACTTATGCGACTGGATCATGTCGTCATCCTTGTGCCAGACCTGGCGCGAGCCGCGCAGGATTACATTGCGCGCGGGTTCACCGTCACGCCCGGCGGCGAACACACGCACGGCAACACCCACAATGCGCTGGTGTGCTTTGCCGATGGCGCGTATCTCGAACTGCTCGCGTTCAAAACGCCTGAACGCACAGAGCATCGTTGGGATCGTTACCGTGATTTTCCCGGGGTGATTGATTACTGCTTGGGCTACGATTCCGTCGAAGCGGCGGTCAACGTAGTCAATGCGCGTGGATTGAGTTATCGTTACGCGGGTGAGAGCGGGCGCGTGCGTCCCGATGGGATGCAGTTGCGTTGGCGCAGCGGCGCACCATCCAACCAAAATCGCGGGCTGCCGTTTATGATTGACGACATGACGCCGCGCGAGTGGCGCGTGCCGAGCGGCGCAGCGCGGCAGCATGCTAATGGTGCCATTGGCATCGCGCAATTAGAAGTATGGGTGTCTGACCTCACGCAAGCACGCACCGATTTCACGGTATTGGTGGGCGCGGCTGGACGTGAGGAAAATGGGACATTATTGTTTGATGTGAACGGGGTAGCGCTGCGTGTGGTTGAGCCCGCGAGCGACACACCCGAAGCGCAGCGCTTGAATGCGCGGGGGGCAGGCCCATGGCAGGTGCTGTTACGCAAGGGAGACCACACCATCTTTGATGTAGCGCGCAGCACCTGAGCGTATCGCAGGAGGTGAATGATTGGGAACACCCTGCATGATTCGACCAGCTCACCTTGCTAATCTAACGTGAGTTCGGGATAAGCCACCGCGAAGGCACTGCGCGCGCACCGCAGCGCCAAACCGACCTCCGTCGGCTGGAACTGAACCCGCACAGGCGGGTTTCGCAGTGAGTAGGCGCGATTCTCAATCGCCCGCAACCTTATCCCGCATTGACGTTAATCTACATTGAACTCAGCAGAGCGTAAAAAATACCACGTTCATGTCAAGACAACGTGCGTTGGTGTGGAGCGCGCGCGCGCGGCGTTAGAGAACGCCGCCGCCTCACCGCGTTCCGTCGCGCACGATGTCTGCACAGGAGCGCAATACCATCGAACACTGAGAGATGCGAGCTATGCAAACTCAAACCACAAGCTCGTCTCTTGCGGTTCCCAATACTCGATCTTCACCGAATCGGGTTTGAAGAGATGATACGGGTCAACGCGCTTATACGCTTCATACGGGCCCGACCAATCCTTGCGTCGTTCCTTGTAAGCATGATGCCCCTCGATGCTGTGAAACTCGAAGAGCATGATGTAACGTCCTGTCGGCTTTCCCTCTTTGTCCACTTGCCGATAGTAACGCGCGGACTTCCACTCCGCGAATAAGGTGGGATGATGTTCCCGCACAAAGCGAAACCAGTCACGAATGATGTGGTGGTGCGCAGCTTCGTTGCCCTCGGCAATTTCCCATGATTCGACTTCGAGGAAACTCATTGCCAATACCTCGCTTTCAATTCGCGCTTCAACAATTTGCCTGCGGGTGAGCGCGGCAATTGCGCGACGAAGTCCACACTGCGCGGACACTTGAAGTGTGCGATGTGCGCGCGACAAAACTCGATGATGTCGCGCCTCAGTTCATCGCTGGCAGTGAAGCCGTCACGCAGTTGCACGATGGCTTTCACCTGCTCGCCCATGTCCGCCTCGGGTATACCTATCACCGCTACATCGGCAATCGCCGGATGGGTGATGAGCGCGCCTTCCACTTCGGCGGGATAGATGTTCACACCACCAGAGATGATTGTATGGGATTGACGGTCGGTGAGATAGAGATAGCCTTCTGCATCGAGATAGCCGATGTCGCCCAACGTGAACAGCTTGCCGCGATAGGTTTCCGCAGTCTTTGCTTCGTCTTTGAAATATTCGAAGGGCGTCGTCGCTTCAAAATAGACGAGACCCGTTTGTCCCGCAGGCACTTCGTTGCCTTGCTCATCCAAAATCCAAATTTTTCCGCCCGCTACGTGCCGCCCCACCGTGCCTGGATGCTTGAGCCATTCGTCCGGACGCACCATCGTCGTGCCGCCTTCGGTGCCTGAATACAATTCGATGAGGTTGCCCCACCACTCAAGCATCTGTCGTTTCACATCCAGCGGACATGGCGCAGCCGCATGGATGACGACGCGCAATGATGACAAGTCATAACGACGGCGCACGTCATCAGGCAGTTGCAAGAGGCGCACGAAATGCGTTGGCACCATGAATGACGACGTGATCCGATACCGCTCGATGTGTTGCAACGTGTTCTCTGCCTCAAAGCGCGGCATCAACACGACCGTTGTGCCGAGGCGATGGCACAACAACGAGAACGCAATGGGCCCGATGTGATAGAGGGGCCCCACGCAGAGATGACGATCATCGGACAAGATGCCCAACAGCTGCGCGTAAAAAGCCAACATTTGCATGCCTTCGCCCGCGCGTGCGCCCGACAGCGCTTGGCGCACGCCCTTCGGTCTGCCCGTCGTCCCCGATGAGTAAAGCATCACTTGACCCTCGCGTTCATCGGCAATGGGCGTGGTGGGCATGTCGCTCGCCACATGGGGGTATGACATGAAGCCGTCAAGTTGCCCATCGGTGATGATGCGATACGTGGCTTTCGGAAGCTGATGCGCGAATTGTTTGGCGGCGTCGCGCAATGCATTCGATGTGACGAACACCTTGGCATCGCAATTGTCCGCGATGTATTGCATCTCGCTCGGCGCAAGGTGCGTGTTGATGGGCGTGAAGTACAGACCCGAACGCAGCGCCGCCCAATAGAACTCGCAAAAGCGTGGCTCGTTGCCAATCAAAACAGCGATGCCATCGCCCACACGCAAGCCCCATGCTTGAAAGAGCTGTGCGAGTTGATTCGAGCGCGCATCCAGCTCGGCATAGCTGATGACTTCATCGCCTTGAATGACCGCGGGCTTGTCGGGAGATTGTCGTGCCATTGCGCCGATATACATGCAGGACTCCTTGCTAGAAAATAACTACTGGATGATTAAACTCACCGCAGAACCACAGAGGTTTTTTATTTGATTTTCTCTGCGTCTCTGCGACTAGTATGATGTAGGTCGGATTGCCAATCCGACTTACAGACTTAGTGGCTCTGCGGTGGAAATTCAGAATGGGATGTCCCAATCTGACTCGTCATTTCCTCTTACATCCTCTCCAACGCCTTCACATTCCCAAACACAGGTTTCGGGCCCGCGGTTGGCGCAGCCCACTTCACCGCATTGGCGATGACGCGGATGATGTGCGGGTTGTGATAGGTCGGATACGTCTCGTGGCCGGGACGAAAGTAGAAAATTTTGCCGCGCCCGCGTGCGAAACAACACCCACTGCGAAACACTTCGCCGCCTGTGAACCAGCTGACAAACACCAACGCATCGGGTTGTGGAATGTCAAAAAACTCGCCATACATCTCGTCATTTTCCAACTCGATGTACTGCCCGATGCCTTCCGCGATGGGATGGTCGGGCGCGACCACCCACAAGCGTTCCTTGTCGGTAGACTCGCGCCACTTGAGCGCGCAGCTCGTGCCCATTAAGCGCCGAAAAATTTTCGACTCGTGTCCCGAATGCAACACGATCAAACCCATACCGTCCCACACCCGACGCTGCACGCGATTCACTACTTCATCGCTCACCTTATTGTGCGCCTGATGTCCCCACCACGTTAGTACATCCGTTGCTGCCAACACCTCGTCGGTGAGACCATGCTCTGGCTCCTCAATCGTCGCCGTGCGTAGCGCAAAGCCATACGGCTGCAAGCCCGCGGCAATCGCGCCGTGAATGCCCTGCGGATAAATCTTGGCAATCGCGGGTTCTTGCTTTTCGTGCAAGCCTTCGTTCCAAACGGTCACTCGAATCGTCATATCTTTTCCTTTTGCTGGTTGGACTTTTCGTGCGGCATTGTAGCACATTTTGTGAATGTTGCGTGGAAAAACAAAACCCGTTTTCCGCCCGAAACACCTCGACAGAAAACGGGCACCATGAGCAACTCGATATATCAGCTCACTACATTGCGGGAATCGCCACATACTCTGCAAAAGACTGGGCTTCTGGAATTGGTAGTTTATCCTCCAGCAAGCCTCGCACGTGCAACTCAATCGCGGTGTGCATATTGTTGGCGGCTTGCTCACGAGTTTTGCCCGTTGCGACGCAACCCGGCAGGTCGGGTGAGTAAGCGGAATAGTTGCCATTGGCTTTCTCGATGACTATTAGAAAACGATACATCGCTCATCCTTTCTTTTTCGATCTGGGTAACTGAGCTTGTTTGAAAACGCTATTCAATGTGCCGGGCGCTAAATCATCATTAGGATGACCAGCAATCGTGACACGACCTCGCTTGATGGAATGTCTATATTACCGATAGCTGCCCTTCGTTACGACCAAATACCAACCAGTGGTCAATCTTCCCTTGGCAACTTCGGCAACGCCCGACTCGGTCTCTCGTCGAACTTCGGCAACTGCGGCGGATTCGCTTCCAACAGCTTCAACACTTCCGCCAGCGCCCGTTCTAACTGCGCGTCTTTGCCTGCGGCGTAATCTTGCGGCGTGTTGTCAATCTCAATGTCGGGGTCGGTGCCGTAGTTTTCAATACCCCAACCGACATCTTGAAACCAGAACGAATACTCTGGCTGTGTCGTCACGGTGCCATCCACCAGCGTCTGTCGTGGGCTGATGCCAACCACACCACCCCATGTGCGCTTGCCGAGCAACGGTCCCAACTTCATCAGCTTGAACCCGTGCGAAAAGATGTCGCCATCCGAACCTGCTTGCTCATTCGTCAGCGCCACCAGCGCGCCGCGCGCCGCATCCGTTGGATAGGGGCCGGGCAATTCACCCCAGCGCGAAATGTTGTAACCAATGCGTCGTCGCGCGAGCTTCTCCAAGATCAACGGCGAGACATGCCCGCCGCCGTTGTAACGCACATCCACGATTACTCCATCGCGGTCAAACTCTGCCAGATAACCACGATGAAATTCGGCATAACCACGCGCACCCATGTCAGGCACATGCACGTAGCCCACGCGTCCCTGCGTCTGCTCATGCACCCACCGCCGATTTGCCTCGACCCATTCGCGGTAGCGCAATGCCGTCTCATCCGCCAACGTCTTCACGGTGACGTCGCGCGGCTGCGCATCGCCGCTCTTCACGGTCAACACGACTTCTTGCTCTGCCAGGTTGACGAGCGCCGCTTGTGGCGGCGCCGTGCGACTGAGCGTGCGTCCGCCAATCGCCAACAATTGGTCGCCCACATTCACGTTGACGCCCAACGCGCTCAACGGTGAATGGCGTCGCTCGTCCCACGGGTCGCCTTGCACAAGTCGTGCGATGCGCCACGTCTGCGTCGTTTCATCAAAGGTGAGGTCGGCGCCGAGATAACCAAGCCGATATTCAGGCTCAGGGCGATAATCGCCGCCGAACTCGTACGCATGAGAGGTGCCAAGCTCGCCTTGCATCTCCCACATGAGGTCCGAAAATTCGGCGCGTGTGCAGACGCGCTCGACCAACGGCGTGTAACGCTCATAGATGGCGACCCAATCCACTTGCGACATGTCGGGCGTCCAAAATTGATCGCGTTGCAAACGCCACGCCTCACGCGCCATCTGTCGCCATTCGAGCGCAGGCTCGACGGACACACGCACACGATTGAGATCGAGCCAACCGCTCTTGCGTGTCGTGCCGATTTCTTTGTCATCGGGTTTCGCACCCGCCTTCAACACACGCAAGCGATTGCCTGACCGATAAATCAACGTGCTTGCGTCTAACGAGAGGTCAAACGCGCTGATACCTCCGACGACGAAATCTTCTTTCTGCTCCTCGAAATCGTACACATAGAGCCAACCCTTCGCCGCGGGCGTCGTGGCGAAAAAATTTTGATTGAGCGCGCCTTCCACAGGATACCGTGTATAAAGCGCCTTGCCTTTGATGCCAGCGATCTGTCCGTAAATGCCTTCTTCAATAGGAAACGCCAACACGCGCTTCTCGATGCCATCTACATCAATGTGTATGGGCTTCTCCTTTTTCTCATCGAGCTTGCTCTCGGTTGCAGCGCGGCTCGTGTCGGCTGGTTGATCATTGCCAGGCTCAACGGCACTGCTCGCCCTCGCTTGTCCATTCGCCTTGCCGTTTTGATTCTTCGGCTTTTCATCGCTCAACGGCTTCGGCGCGGGAATGAATGGCGAGGGCGTATCTTTTTGCAATGTGATGAGATAGGGCTTCATACCGCGCGGGAAGTTCAAATCAAAATGTAGATTGT
>CAZDYP010000060.1:0-25976 GCA_964509505.1 uncultured Anaerolineae bacterium
AAGAAAAAGATTGCGGCTTTAGATAAAAGGCGATGGGCAATATCTTTCATTGGGCTTACCTGTGAAGCTGTGATTAACGAAGTGTTTAGGTGTTCAGTTAACGGAGCAAGTCAGCCATGTATACAGCAGATATGGCTTTTGAATTCACGTCTCTTAGGGACCAAATGATGCGGCGATCAGTCGTCAAAACACGGTCAACTCCTTGACCGGGGCTCCCATTGACGATGCCTATCTTGACGTTGTGTTTGAGGTCGTAGATGTATGGATTTCCACCACCATATAGAAGAAACTCATCGGTTACCTGATTGATCCACCAACCTCCGTTCATCAGGGTACGGTCGGTTCTCGTATTCAAATCGTAAAGGTGTACAGCACAATCAAGACCTGTCACGCAATGGGTCCATGCGACCTTATCCCCCCCAATGGCGTGAAAATGTCCCGTAGAGGCATCATTCGGGTGAAGCACGGTGCCGATCTCAAAATCTTCTTGGGTCTTGAGATTGACAGCGCGTAAATGGGCTTCGTATCTGGCCGGCACATCTAGGTAAATGACCCAAGCACCAGAGATGCGCGGGAATGTACGAAGGCCAGGGCGCTGAACGATAGGAAACTCTAGTCCTTTATCCAGATCATAGCCGTAGATGTCAATACGTTTCTGTGTTTCATAGTTACGCTGATCAGACCAAACGGCAATACTTCCTGACAGGTTGAGATCAGAGCGGGTACTGGGTGCCTGTCCTGGTAAAGGAATCTCCTTAGCTTGCAGCCGATTATAAGCGCGCAATTGATAAACCCTCGGCCAGCCGTTGGGCGCAGTCTTCTCTTCAAACCCAACCAGCCACTGGTCAGAAGCGCGAGTATAATCATTTTTTCTTGGAGAGATGAGGCTTTGTTGTCTGCTAGCTATATTCAATGTGATGAGGTCACCTTGTGCAGAGTAGCCAAGCAGCGTATCGCCATGAACCGCGACTAGTTCAAATCCAGAGGGCGCTGGTATTGGCACGGGTGTCGTCATACGAGCGGGTGGCACATTCGGCGTCGTTGTAGACGTGGGCGTTGCTGAGCGCGGCGTCGCCGTCCCCGGCAAAGGATAAGGTGCAGTCGTGGGCGCTTGCGCGACTTGGATACTGTTTGAAATGGGCGCGCGAAACAATACGATGCCCGCAAGCATCACGGCAATGATTAACCCAATGCCTATTAACACATTGAACGAATTCATGGTATGTTTCATAACCGTCTCCTTTGATTAAACCGTTGCCTTCGCCGCCCTTCAATAGGCGGCATTGTAGCGCAGAATAGAAAAAAAAATGAAAACCCGTTGTCACCCTTTCAGGGACAACGGGTTTCGTGCCTCCTCCATAATGTCACCTTGTCATCTCTTCACCCCTTCATCCGTTCCGCTGCGCCCACTCTGCCATCACCCGCCGATTCGCGGCGACGTTTTGCACCATGCTCGCGCGCAGTTTCGCGTCGCTGATGGCATCGGCGCGTTTCAGCAGCAAGGTGTGAGCATCAGCAAGCACAGCACGGGCTTCCGAGTCTGCGCCGGTCGCACGCAATACATCGTAGCAGGTCAGATACACAACGAGAGGAAACTCGATGCCTGCCACGCCTTTTTCGCGGAGATGGGTGATGCAAGTCTCGGCGTGCGCGTGAGCTTCAGCTAAGTCGCCTCGCGCGAACGCCACACGCGCCAAGCCTGCGATGTCTTCGATGGCAGGCGCAGTGGCTTTCAATTCGTTGCGGATGGCGAGCGAGGCTTCGTAGTCTTGGCGCGCAGCCTCCCAATCACGCTGATGTTCCGCAAAGCCTCCTAGATAACTCAGCGCGAATGCCTCCGTGCCACGATTACTTAGTTCACGCGCGAGCGCGAGCGCATTTTGATAGGCGGTGTGCGCGGCTGGTGGATCAGTGGGCAGCCGCGCAAGTCCCAGATTGAGATAAGTGTACACGACGACGAAACTGCGACTGCCTGTTTGCAGCTGGATTGCCAACGCCTGCTCGAAATAATTGCGCGCGCGCTGGTTATCGCCTACTTCACGCCAAACAGCGCCAAGTGTGTTCAAACAGCTCGCCTCGCGTCGCCGTTCACCCATCATCCGAAAAAGCCGCAATGCTTGTTGCAAATAATGTTGCGCAGCGGCATAGTCACCTTGCGTCAAGCAATCATTGCCAATGGTCGCCAAACTAAACGCTTCGCCAGCGCGGTCGCCAATGACGCGAGCAATTTGCAACGCTTCTTGTTGATAGGCTCTGGCTGCCTTAACGTCTCCCAAATAAGTTGAGATCAATTGTAAATTGGTCAGGCTAGTAATTTCACCAGCTTTGTCGTGGGTAGCGCGGCGTATGTCTAAAGCCTTCAACGCGTATTCTTTAGCTGTTTGATAATCGCCTAAATAACCACTAATGCTGCTGAGCCGATTAAGATTATTCCCTTCGCCTCGTTTGTAATCAAGACGCTGGTAGGTGACTAACGCTTGCTCAAAATACTTTTTCGCGTCGGGATATTGCCCTTGATGTTCCAGCACCTGTCCCCACAACGTGAGGCTGCGCGCTTCTGCTGCAAGGTCATGCGCTTGTTGCGCTTGAGTGCGAGAGTGTTGGAGCACATTGAGCGCAGCCGGGTAGTCGCTGAGGTTGCGATAGTAATCACCCCACGCATTGCCCACCCGCGCCTGCTCTGCGAGGTTGCCCTGTTGTTCCGCCAATGCCTGTAATTGTTGCAAGTCTTGTTGTTGCGCGCGACGGTCGCCCAGTCGCTCATGCACATCGAGACAGAGCCACAACAGCTCCGTGCGTTGTTTGGGATCGGTCGTCAATTGCAACGCGCGATTCAAAAAGCCCAACGCTTCGTGATTGGCGTATTCGGCAGCCAGTTCCTTGCCTGCCAGCGCCGCATAGCGCAGCTCTTTCTCGGCGTGATCCGCTTGCCGCCAGTGATACGCCAGCAGTGGATATAGTTCTTTTTGTCCTGCGGTGAGATACGTTTCATACCATTGCGCCGCGCGCGCATGGAGCTCGCGGTATTGCGTTTGCAGCAAGGTGCTGTACGTGACTTCTTGTGTGATGGCTTGTTTGAACGCATGAGTGCGCATGAAGCTGGGCGTGGGCAGCGTCTGAATCAAAGCAGAGCGCGTGATCTGTTCCAACGACGCTTGCAATTGGTCTTCGTCCACGCGCGGCTGGTAAATGTCGCGCAACGTTGCGTAGCCAAACGTGCGCCCGATGACCGAAGCAATCTTCAGCGTGATTTGTTCACGCGGAGGCAGGCGATCCAGCGTACTCAAGACGAGGCTGTGCAAGGTTTCAGGCACATGCAGTTCATTGAGATTGCCCGTCAGCACACACTCCCCATCCACAATGCTGATGGCTTGTTGCTCACGCAAACTCAACGCCAATTCTTCCGCCACAAATGGGTTGCCATTCGCGCGCTGCACGATAAGTTGGGCTACCTCAGCAGGCAATTCCCTGACACCTAAACGCAAGGATACTAGCTTCGCTACGTCATCGGCATTGAGGGGCGCCAAGCTCAAGCGTTGACACTGCGGCAACGCACCGATTTGTATATACGGATGGTCGGTAGGTGGATTATCCAATGGACGCAGTGCCAATACCAGCAAGACTGGCACATCGGACACAATGCGCGCGACTTGCAATGCGAGTTGCCAAGAGAGCGAATCCAACCATTGCGCATCCTCGATCAATACGACCAGTGGATGCTCTTCTGCCCATAACGAGAGCAAGTCAGTGAGCAAAGCAGAAAGACTCGCTTGACGTAGGCGCGGATCTAAGGGACGCGTCAGGTCAGTCTCTGGCAAACCAAGTCCCAATAAATCATTCAGCAAAGGCGCGCGTTCGCGCAAGGCTGGCGCGATTTCATTCAAACGAGCTAAGACCAGTTCGCGTTGTTGTTGTTGTACGGCGGCTGTGTCGGTGAGCTTCGCCGTGTCCACAGTCTCCAGTGAAAAATAATTGGAATAAATTTCACGCCAACCATTGTATGACATTTGCTGTTCAACGGCATCGCCACTGCCCAGCAGACTGACGAGACCCCGTTCGCGTTGGCGCACAATCAATTCGCGCACCAGACGACTAGTGCCCATCCCTGCTTCGCCCTCGATACAAATAATGCCGCCGTGCCTGTTCGTCAACCGCTCTAGGGCCTGGTCGAGTTGCGCTAGTTCTGCATCACGCCCAATGAGCTGTTCACCTTGCGTCGTCGTAGCACGCGTGCTTTGCAAGCCCAGTGGTTGATAGACCTGCACGGGGGCTGCCTTGCCTTTGACGCGTTGTGGCTCCAGAATCTCCCACGCCACACTAGCACGTGTGGCTTGATAGGTCGCATAGTCGGCGCAGATATGTCCCCTGCCAGCCAGCTGCATCAAACGCGCAGCGAGATTGACCGCATCGCCCATCACGGTGTATTCGCGGCGCGTCTCGCTGCCGACGGGTCCCACAAACACCTGCCCCGTCGTCACGCCCACCGCCAAATGGAGCTGTTGCGCTGCTGCAGCTTGCTGCATTTCAAACGCACAGCGCACAGCACGCAGCGGGTCATCTTCGTGCGAGAAGGGCGGCGCGCCGAACAACATAATGCCAATGGTGCCTTTATCGTCCACGAGCAATTTGTTCAAGCTGCCTTCATAGTGATACACCGCTTGTTGACAGGCTTCGATCCATTGTTGCACCCGTGTCACGGCGCCGGGCACAGCGTAATCAAGACCACCCACGCCAAAAAACACGATGCTCAAGCGGCGTAGTTCTGCCAACCAATCGGCTTGATCGGCTTGTAAGCGATACTTAATGGCATAAGGCACGTGGGTGCTGACCAGCGCAATGGTCTCTGCATCAGCAGTATGCCAATGAAAGGTAGGCAGAGGCTGCGGCGGTAGAGGCTTAGTGGAGAGCAACGCTTGGGCTTCGGCGCTTAAAACCACATCTCCCCGTTGTGCCTGATGCTCCGCTTCGCTCACTTGTCGTAATGGGTCGCCCGCAATCAGATATTGCCAACGTCCCCGCAACCCACCAACCGAGAAGCCAAAAACCTTGCCCGCGCCAATCGCGATTTTCATGCCCAACTCAACGGCGCCAGCGCTGGTCGCCAAGGTTGCGAACTCGCTCATCGCGGCTTGCATTTGCGTGGCCGCTTGCCAGGCGCGGCGCACACTCACAGCTAGACCTGACAGGTTTTCGAAACCGGTTAGGTCTGCAGGAAATGATGCCATGAGCGCGTCGCCGCTGAACTGCACGACCTCGCCCCCTTCGCTTTCGAGGATGTTGATCATGCGCGTGAAATAACGGTTGAGGAGCAAGGTCAGTTCTTCGGCGCCAGCGGGACCTCGTGCGGCGAGTTTCTCGGTGAGCGTCGTAAAGCCTGAAACATCGGCGAACAAAATCGCCGCGTCAAATTGTTCGGTCAGGGGCTCCTGCTGCGGACGTTGGCGCGCTTGCATCGCACGCACGACGGCGGGCGGGATGTAGCGCGTGAGGGCTTGCGCGAGTTGGTCGTAGTTAAGCGATTGAGTCATGCTGGCAAAATTATACGAATGGCTCCACAGATTCCCAAACAAAGAAGGGGCGCAACCAGCGCGCCCCTATCCGTGTCAAACTTTGTCAAGCGTTGGAAATTTGGCAGAACTCTAGCAGCCTGCTGGCAAGTTGCGTTTTAACGCCGGATGAATGGCAAATAGACTGGCACGCCAATGCCAGCGCCAATCGGTCGCGAGCCAAATTCAAAGCCTGTTGGCCCAGCGCCAACACCGCCGCTGATGTACGTACGTAGGAACTCGTCCCACTGCGTTTGGTTGATGTAGGTTTGATAGACGCTGGTGTTGAGGTAGAGATTATTGAGCGTGGGCTGTCCGCCACTGTTGTTGCCGTTCGGGAAGTACACCGAAAGGCCAAACGCATTGGAATGATCAATGATGCCGCCCTTGGTGTTATCACCGGTTTTATGTGCGTTAGCGATGACCAGTGAAAAACCACCACCTACAGGTCCCAACGCCGTCAACACACTGTTGGCAGCGTTACTGATGGCTGTGTTGCCCGACGAACTGACCAACAGGTTGAGCAGATGGCGCAAGTCCACGAAGGCATCTTCGGGTCCGAGCGAGAGCTCGCCCGACGAATCGTAGCGTTGCACCTGACTGCGAATCGAATCAATGCTGCTACGGCTAAGCGCGAGGTTGTTGCTGAGGGTCGTCGCTAACGCAGAGAGCGTGTGCGTTACAGGCGCAACCCGCGATAGGTCATACGCCGCGCTCGACACGAACAAGCTGGGCGCAAGGCTCGCCAGAGTTTGGCTGTAAGCGTCCACCATCCCAATGGCGACGTTGCGCGTCGTCGTCGCATTACTGGTCAACAATGGCAAAATGCGGTCGTATGTATTCACGACCCACAGCTCGTTGGAACTCGCGACCATGTAGTTGACAAAGGGGGCAGCGTCGAAAGCGGCTTCCAAACTACCCATCAAGCAGACGTTGTAGAACAGAATGTCGAGTTTGTTGCTGGCAAGTCCCGCGTTTTGGAAGGCTTGACGAATCTGTTGCGGATACATGGTCGCGGTGCGGCTGGTTGTTTCGTCGGCGGCAACACCTGCCACGCTATGCCCATGATCGGAGATGACCAACATCTTCCGTGTGGCAGTGAAGGTTGTGAGGGTGCGCGTGATGAAGTAAGTCAGCGTCGCTGGATTGGATGTGTCTTTCTCGCCCAATTGTTGGCACACTTGTGTGTTGTTTTGCTTCAGGTGACAAAATTGGGTACCGCTGTCGTCGTAGAAATCGGTCAACGTAACGAGCGTGAGCGTTGGCGCATAAGTGTTCGCTAACTGCTTGAGCGCTGCGAATTGTCCTTGCAAATTGTGATTGACGTTGGGATAGCGCGCAGGGTCGCCCAGATTGTTGTCGCCTGCAATGTAGATCATCACCAACCACGTCGCGCCTGTGGTGCCTGTGACGACGTTGGTGTTGGGCGGCGGTGGGTTGTTAGGCGGCGGCGTGACGCTGGGCGCGAAGGTGATGGCGTTCGCGCGGAAAGAGTAGCCCACACCGCCGGAACCGCTATTATACACGCGCACGTACCACGCATAGCGCCGACCATATTGGAAGTTAAGCACGCTCAACTGGGACCCGCTGTAAACCGGGTAGCTGTTACTGGAGGTTTGCGGGAAACATCCTTCTACCAATGTTTGAGTGTCATATAAGCACAGGCGATATTGATCTGTACCATTGATGGGACTCCGTATGGGCCAGGTGAAGGTGACAGGAAAGGCGACCAGCGCTTCGTGTGTGGGCGTCGTGAGGACTTGATTCTTGACTTCGGTTGGATTCAAGTAGAACGACGAGCTGTTGGTCGTAAAGTATGAGGACCCGATGGTGCCATACCATAACGCCAGCCGATTACTGTTGGTGCCGTCGTTCAAATACCACACAGCATATTGATCGCCTGTATTGAGTCGCCCCACGTACTCAAAGATGAATTGCCCGGATGGAGTAGGGATGGCGTAGTCAACCGTCGTCACCGAGCTGCTGCCCGTTGGCTGATACGTCAATAGTACCAACGAGTCGGTGAAGCGAGACGTGACGCCGAGTGTTTGCAAGGTGCCGGAGATGATGCCCGTTGGGACGGTGGTGGGGCTGCATAGTTTGATGTCCACATCGTCAATCAACACATCGAGTCGTTGACCTCCAGAGATAGTTCCATCGGTGTAACTCTCGAACACCAGCGCGACGGTTTTGCCCTTCCAACTGGATTGCACATCGCCAAAGAATGAAGCATAGTAGCGCGCATACCAATTACCATCCGCGGGCGGACCACCGGATCCAGGTTTAGGCACTTCGTTATAGAACAGAAACCCGCTCAAAAAGCCGCTGGCATTTACTTCATAAAGCGTGTAATACACATGGTCGCTCGCGCCCATCGGAAACCAATTGATCTTGTAATCAATCTCGAAGCTGTTAGCGTCTGTTGGGAAGACGAATGGTTGCCCAAACGCATCTACATCAAAATTGCCGAACG
This sequence comes from uncultured Anaerolineae bacterium, assembly GCA_964509505.1. Lineage (GTDB taxonomy): Bacteria > Chloroflexota > Anaerolineae > JACRMK01 > JACRMK01 > CAZDYP01. The sequence goes on from CAZDYP010000060.1 coordinate 8,020, forward strand.
CTGAATCGCCATCATTGTCTTCGTACAGCGCCAACGAGTTAGGCGGTGAGTAATAATAGAGGCGATTGATGGTGACGACGGTATCATAGGCGTACCACGACGTGCCATCGGTCAAGCGGGGATTGTAGAGCCACGATTGGCAACCAGGTCCGAGCGCTTGTGGTTCAGCGGCGCGCGGCGTTTCTCCCAACGCTCTGATACGCTTGCCCGTGAGCCGCCCCACTGGTGCAGGGGCATTCGTCGCGTGCGGATCCGCCGTGCGCGCTAAGGCGGTCGTTTGATCGGGCGTGGCATTGAGCTGCGTGGCGCGATTCACACTAGTGAGCGCCAATGTCTGAGGTTCGGGCACAGGTTCATTGTTTTTTGCGCGTCGCTGATCCATCAAGAGGCGTGCATCTGCCGCTGGGCGATATAGAGGGGAATCAGGTGTAACCAACGTTAAAGAGGGTTCAGGTGATTGTGCGGCGGTGGGCTCCGCTTGCCCATAGCTCAAGCCAGTGAGCAATGCCAATGCCCAGCCGATAGCCAACCAAGACCAACGAGGACGAAAGAACATTTGACCTCCTGATTTGCGCGCTTGTTTAGGTCTCCGGGGTCGCAAGCCGCAGTACGTGGGATTGAAATTGAAGCCGCAGGCAGTGACAAAGTGAAAGCGGGCTTGATGGGGAGATTATACGCTTGGAAAAAGTATCCTCAAAAGCCTGCCTATGCTTGGATCAGCGCAAGCGTCCAATGACGTATGACGAATGCGGAATGACTATGTTATAATTGCGGCATGGGCAAAGCCGATCTACACATCCACAGCGAATGGAGCGATGGGTTGCCGACGGTCCGCGAAATTTTGGACCATGTCGAGCATCGCACCGACCTCGACCTCATCGCCATCACCGACCATGACATCATCGAAGGCGCATTCGAAGCGCGCGAAATCATCCAACAGAAAAATTATCGTTTCGAAGTCATCGTCGGCATGGAAGTCACGACGCTCGAAGGACATCTGCTGGCTTATGATTTGGAGAAGCCGTTGCGGATGATGAAGCCGCTCGACTGGACGATTCGCGCGATACGCGATCAGGGTGGCTGGTGCGTACTGCCGCATCCGATGAGTCCCCTCATTCGCAGCGTCGGACGCAACGGCATTCGTCGCATCCTGCGCGACACACGCACAGGCATTTGCTTTGATGGTATCGAGCTCATCAATCCGAGCATCGCAGGCAAGGTAGTCGCCAGCCAAGTCGCGCGCTTCAATCGCAACGAAAGCCATCTGCCCGAAACCGGCGGCAGCGACGCGCACATCCTCTCGCTTATTGGCTCGGCGTACACAAAGTTTGAAGGGAAAACCGCCACAGACTTTCGCCGCAGCTTACAAGCGCACCACACACACGCGGGCGGCGCGCATTGGGGCAAAGATGATTATCGCGCGTTGTCCAAAATCGTCGTGCGCCAATCGTTCAAGAGCATGGTGCAGCTGCCGTTGAAGCACATCAAACGATCATATCAGATGCGAAGGAGTAAAGAGCAATAAGTCATTAGTCACTAGTCATTGCTCACGCGTTCTCAATGACTAATTACCTATTACTCAATGGGGTATGTCATTACCAGAAGTCGGTTCGACTGTTCCAGATTTCACGCTCAACACATTGGACGGTGAGTCATATCACCTCGCAACCCTGACGGCGTGCGGCGCGACGCTGCTCGTGTTCTTTAAGCAGAGCTGCGTGACGAGCAAACTGGCGCTGCCGTTCATTGAGCGATTACACAAAAATTACCCAACGCTACAAGTGTTGGGCGTCTCACAAGACAATGCGGACGAAACCCTAACAACGCTCAAAGAGTGGGGCATCACCTTCCCCGTCGTACTCGATCCGCAATGGAAAGTTTCGCTTGAGTATGACTTGTTCACTGTGCCGACGACGTTCATGCTGCATGATGACAAGGTGACACGCGTCAATCTCGGTTGGAACAAAGCCAACTACGATGCGTTGTCACAAGAACTTGCACAAGCTTTGAACGTCGTCGCCGTACCGCTTTTCAGCGACGCCGACGCAAAAGTGCCTGCGTTCAAGCCGGGCTGAACATCGAGACACATGGAAGAGCTCGGGTAGCTCATTTTCGATTTCAGATTTTTGATTTTAGATTGGCGTGAGCTGTGTCTGTTGATTGGCAGCGATAGCGCACTGCTCATCAATGACCAATTACTAATTACTCATCACTCACACAAGGACTTTCATAATGGGCATCCTCAAGGAGACGCTGGATGGCGCAATGGCGCTAGCAAAAGGCATGAGCATCACGCTCAAAAATATGGTGCGTCCGCCGACGACTGTGCAATATCCAGAGCAGCAGGTCGTCGTCAAAGAGCGCTTTCGGGGGCGCCACGTTTTGCAGCGCCACAACAACGGCTTGGAGCGCTGTATCGGCTGCGCGTTGTGCGCGGCGGCGTGTCCCGCGCAGGCTATCTACGTCGAGGCGGCAGAAAACACACCCAACGCGCGCTATTCGCCCGGTGAGCGTTACGCCAAGACGTACGAAATCAACATGATTCGCTGTATCTTCTGCGGTTTCTGCGAAGAGGCGTGTCCTGTCGAAGCCATTGTGCTGACCCATCAGTACGAGCTCTCGGCGAAAACTCGCAAAGAGTTTATTTACACGAAAGAGCTGTTGCTCGTGCCCGGTCCCACGTTACCCATGAACGATTCCGAGATTACGTCGGGGCCGAAAGAGCGCAGTAATACGCCAACGTTTGAACGACATACAACCTAGTCGCCAGTCGCTAGCGACTAACGACTAACGACTAGCGACTAACGACTAACAACTAGCGAGGTGATTTATGCCAACCCAACTTATCATCAGTTTGTTGTGTGTGTTGTTCATCGTAGGCTTCAGCGTCATCGCAGCCGCCGTGCGCATCGTGCAAGAATACGAGCGCGGCGTCATCTTTCGCTTAGGACGCTTAATGGGCGCGAAGGGGCCGGGTTTGTTCTTCATCATCCCCTTCGTTGATCGCATGTGGAAAGTGGACTTACGCGTGGTCACACTGGACGTGCCGCCACAGGAAGCCATCACCAAAGATAATGTGACGGTGAAGGTTAATGCGGTGGTCTATTTCCGCGTCCTAGATCCGGCCGCCGCCGTCACCAAAGTCGAAGATTATCGGCGCGCGACATGGCTTATCTCACAGACGACGCTACGCAGCGTGCTGGGCCAATCCAATCTGGACGATTTGCTGACCAACCGCGAGGCGGTCAATCAAACTTTGCAGCGCATCATTGACGAGGCGACCGAACCGTGGGGCGTGAAAGTGTCAACGGTTGAAGTGAAGGATGTCGAATTGCCACAAACGATGCAACGCGCGATGGCGAAGCAAGCCGAAGCGGAACGCGAGAAGCGCGCCAAGATCATCCATGCCGAAGGTGAATACTCCGCCTCGCAACAACTGGCGGAAGCGGCGCGCGTGCTGACGGTGTCGGAAGGCGCGATGCAACTGCGGTATCTGCAAACCCTCACCGAAATCGCCGTCGAAAAGAACTCGACCATCATCTTCCCTGTGCCGATTGACGTGCTGGAAGCCATCAAACAAATGGCGAAGAAGTAGAGAGTATTCAATCGTCAGTAGCTAGATTTGAGCGCGTTCAAGCTAGCTACTGGCTACTGCTTACTGACTACTGAACACTCGAATGACGGACAAGACGCGAATCGCCGCATGGGCTGTGCTTGCGGCGATTTTTATCACTGCGCTCAAACTCGTCGTCGGTTTGGCGACGGGCAGTCTCGGCATTTTGTCCGAGGCTGCCGACTCAACGCTCGACATCTTGGCGATGGGCATCGCCGTGTTTGCGGTGCGCTTCGCCGACCGCCCCGCCGATCACAGTCATCCCTATGGTCACGGCAAAGTCGAGAACCTCTCTGCGCTCGTCGCCATCGGTTTGCTCATCGTCACGTGCTTCACCATTATGGCTGAAGCGCTGCGACGCCTTTTCGTTGAAAGCGTCATCGTGGCTGCAAACGTGTGGGCGTTTGGCACGATGAGCGTCACGATGGCGATAGATTTTTGGCTGGCACGCCAGCTGCTGCGAGCGGCGCGTCAATACGAGAGCGACGCGCTAGAGGTCAGCGCATTGCGTTTCAGCGGCGATATTTGGAACAGCATGCTCACGCTACTCGGGTTGAGCTTGGTGAGCTTGGGGCAATGGACGGGTCAAGCCTGGTTGGAGCGCGGCGACGCGGTGGCCGCCTTGATTCTAGCATTCGCCATGTTGCTGGCGGCGGTGCGCGTGGGCAAACGTTCTAGTGATGTCCTGCTCGATGCGGCGCCGCGCGGACTGGCGAGCGACATTGAAAAACGCGCGCGGCAAGTGGACGGGGTAGTCTCGGCCAAACAAGTGCGGGTACGGCGCGTGGGACCGACGACGTTTGTAGATATGAGCATCGCCGTCGAGCGCGCGACGACGTTTGAAGAATCGCATCGCATCGCGTCTGCCGTCGAAACCGTGGTGCATAGCCTTGTGCCACACGCCGATGTGCTGGTGCATGTGGATCCGATCGCGCCGCGCGGCGAGAGTTTAATGGACACGTTGCGCGGGCTGGCGGCGAAGCACGACCTTGAGGTGCATAGTGTCCGCATTCAGCATATCGCGCATCAGCTCTACATCCTCTTTCACGTCGAAGTGGACGACAGCCTCACCTTGCAAGAGGCGCACGCACTGGTTAGTCATCTTGAAGACGAAGTGAGACGCGAGATTCCAAACGTCGCCGAGGTCACGAGCCACATCGAACCTGCGGGACATCACGGCGCCGAGGGGACGCTGCCCAATGACGTGTTGACGATGGCGCGAGCGGAGGTCGAGCGTATCGCGCGCGAAGAATGTGGCGCGCATGGATTCCATCACATCAATGTGCGGTGCATGGATGGAGAGCTCGACATCAGTTTGCATGTGTTCTTTGACGACCAATCGCCCATTCGCCTCGCGCACGATTTGTCCACGCGACTCGAAGCGCGCTTGCGCCGTGAGATCGACAATGTCGGACCGGTGCTGGTGCATGTCGAGCCGCGCTCGATGGCAGCCAGCTAATTGCGTATAATGAACGGCGAATAGCCAATCGTCAACAAACCATCTGCTATCGGCTATCCGCTATTCGCAATCTGCCATTATGGAACTCAGCTCACGTTATCGTGGTTGCTTGCTTGGTCTCGCCATTGGCGATGCGGTTGGCACGACGTTGGAATTCACGCAACCCAATTCATTCACGCCGTTGACGGATATGGTCGGCGGCGGACCGTTTCAGTTGCAAGTCGGACAATGGACAGATGATACTTCGATGGCGTTGTGTCTCGCCGAGAGTTTGATCGAGCGCAACGGCTTCGACCCCATTGACCAACTGCAACGTTACGGGCGTTGGTATCGGCATGGGCATCTGAGCAGCACAGGCGTCTGCTTCGACATCGGCAACACGACGCGCGCAGCCTTGCATCGTTTTGAGCGGACGCACGAGGCCTGGTGCGGCTCGACCAATCCCAACGCAGCAGGCAACGGCTCCATCATGCGCCTCGCGCCCGTGCCGATGTTTTACGCGCGCAAACCCCACGAAGCCCTCGAGCGCGCGGCCGACAGCTCGCGTACCACACACGGCGCGCCCACTGCGATTGACGCGTGTCGTTACCTCGCAGGCTTGCTCGTCGGCGCGTTGAATGGCGTGAGCAAAGACGAATTGCTGTCATCACGTTACTGCCCAATGCTAAAGCGCCGCTTCGCTGTTACCAATTACTACTTACAGCATCCATTATCGCCAGAGATTGATGTCGTCGCTGCTGGCTCGTTCAAACACAAAGACCCACCCGCGATTCGTGGCACAGGCTACGTCGTCAATTCGCTCGAAGCGGCGTTATGGGCGTTCCATCGCAGCACATCATTTCGTGAAGGGTGTTTGCTCGCCGTAAACTTAGGCGAGGATGCGGACACGACGGGCGCGGTGTATGGGCAACTTGCGGGCGCGTATTATGGCGAGGAAGGGATTCCGGTAGAGTGGCGGGGGAAGGTGGCGATGCGGGAGGCGATTGAATCGTTTGCAGAGTCATTATTCAAATTGAGTAGAATGTAGTACAGCGGGCTATGATGCCTGCTGAATTTCATAAGGAGCTGGTTCATGTCCAAACTTATCTCAGGCAAAGTCTTCGTCGTCGGCGACGACGTGAACACCGACGAGATTATCCCTGCGCGTTGGTGCGCGACGACCGACCTTGATACGTTGGGGCCGCACGCGCTCGAAGATTTAGCTGCGCACAAGAATCCATCAGGTCTGCCTTTTGAGGCAGGCAAATACGATATCATCCTCGCAGGCGAAAACTTCGGTTGTGGTTCGTCGCGCGAGGTCGCGCCGATTGCGCTGATGAAGGCAGGCATCAAAGCCGTCATCGCCAAATCGTTCGCGCGTATCTTCTATCGCAACTCCGTGAACACGGGCTTGTACATCACACGCAACTACACGCTGGGCAATGAGGCAGATACAGGCGAGAGCTTGAGCATAGAGGTTGAGAGCGAGGCGTTTCTTGGCACGATGCAGCCATTGCATCGCGCGATTCTCACAGCGGGCGGACTGACCGCGTTCAACCAACGCGGCGAAAAAATTCCGCAACCCTCCGCGCCACCGCGAGCGATGACCGTCGCTGAAAAAATTTTGGCGAAGGCGGCGGGCGTAGCTTACGTGGCACCCGGCATGTTGATTTACGCTAATGTGGATCGCGTCATCATGCACGAGCTCACGTTCCCCGTCGCCACCGAACAATTTAAGCAAGGCTATGGTGAGAACGCCCAACCAAAAGACCCTGACAAATTGTTGTTCGTCGCCGATCACACGATTCAGATTCCATTGATTCGTGACGATTGGGAATCGCAAATCATGGTCGAGAAGTCAGCGCAATACGTCAAAGCGCTCGGCATCAAAAACGCTTTCTTGCCGCCCGCGCCATTCACATCAGAGGGCATCTGTCATGTGTTGTTTCCTGAGCGTGGCTTGATTCAACCCGATACGCTCGTCGCAGGCACCGACTCACACACGAGCACGCATGGCGCGTTTGGCGCGTTCGCCGTTGGCATCGGCAACACTGACCTCACAGAGATCATGGCGTCGGGGCGGTTGTTGCTCGATGTGCCACAAACGATCAAGGTCAATCTCACAGGCACATTGCCGAAGGGCGTCTATGCGAAAGATGTGATTCTCTACATCCTTGCGCGCGTGACAGAAAACGGCTTCACGAATTGCGTCGTGGAGTTTGGCGGCGACGCGCTCGCACATCTTACCGCCGATGATCGCTCGACCATCTCGAACATGACGGTTGAAGGCGGCGCAACGTGCGGCATCTGGCCCGTGGGACAATTGCGCTCTGACGACGACGCGCAATACAAGCAAGCGCTAAACTTCGACATTGCTTCACTCGTGCCGTATGTCGCCGCGCCGTATTCACCCGCCAATGGCAAACCGATTGACGAGGTGGGCAACGTGCCAATTGATATTGCGTGGGTCGGCTCATGCACGGGCGGCAAGCTCGAAGATGTGGCGGCGGCGGCAGAGGTGGTGCGTGGGCGACGCGTGGCGAAAGGCGTGCAGTTCATCGTCGCGCCCGCGACGTTGAACGTGATGCGCGAGGCGGGGCGGCGCGGCTATTTGCGCGACATCATGGCGGCGGGCGGACACATCGCGCAGTCGGCGTGTGGCGCGTGTATTGCGATGGGCCCTGGCACAACCGAGGAAGGACAAGTCGCGGTTTATTCATCCAATCGCAATTTCAAAGGGCGTAGCGGCAAGGGGCGAGTCTATCTCGGCAGCCCTGCGCTGGTGGCGGCGAGCGCGCTTGCGGGGCGCGTGGCGGATCCAAGAGAGTTCTTGAAATAAAATGGAACCGCAGATAAACACAGATGGACGCAGATAAAAAATCTGCGTTTATCTACGTTCAGCTGCGGTTACCATGCGATGAGTTATGACCCTAAACGCGCATCTCATCAAACTCGAAGCTGACGGCTTGTTCCGTTGAACAGGTGAAAGGGTGACGCAATGAAGCAGCATTGGCGCGTGTTTCATTCATCTATCGCCATCGTTGGCATTTTCTGTTTGCTCCTGGGTTGTGCGTCAATCCCAACCACAAGTCCGCAACCCTCTAAAGAAGGGCTTCCAACGCCAATGTTTACACCAGCGTTGACACCTGCGCCAACCGCCACGCCAACACCACAACCTATCACAGAATGGATTCAGATTGCAAAGGATGGGCGCGGATTTATGAAGTCACCATCGAATCAAAAGTTCGTCGTCTGGGGGTTTAACTACGGCATTGATGAGCAGAATCGCCTGCTGGAAGATTACTGGGACGCTGAGTGGTCGAAGGTGGTAGAGGATTTCCGAGAAATGAAGACGCTCGGCGCCAACGTCGTGCGAATTTTCCTGCAAGTGGGAAAATTCATGACGAGCCCCACGCAACCCAATGAAACAGCGCTGAATCAACTGGCGCGTTTAGTTGCGCTGGCAGAGCAAGAAGGCCTCTATCTCGATCTGACGGGCCTTAGTGCTTTCCGCAAGGCTAATGTGCCTGCTTGGTATCATGCGCGTTCAGAAAAAGAGCATTGGGAGGCGCAAGCCCGCTTCTGGGGAGCCATCGCCGCGCGTGTCGGCCACAGTCCCGCCATCTTTTGCTATAACCTGATGAACGAGCCAATCGCGCCAGCCGGACGCAAAAATCCAGACGACTTGCTCAATGGCGAATTTGCTGGCTTTCACTTTGTCCAATACCTCTCGCTGGATCAAGCGGGCCGTCCAACGGACGAGATCGCGCGCCAATGGATTCGCCAGATGACCGCCGCAATTCGCCAGCATGACCATCGCCACCTCATCACCGTTGGCGCTTTGCCGCCCAGCCCACAGCTGGGTTACTTTTCGGGTTTTGTGCCGGACAAGATTGTGGGCGAGCTGGATTTTCTCAGCGCTCATGTCTATCCTCGAGCCTCAAAGGTTTCCGACGCCATCCAAACAGTGAAAGACTTCGCCGTGGGCAAGCCAGTCGTCATTGAAGAAACATCGGGCCTCTACTGCTCGGCGCAGGAATTTGAGGAATTCATCAAACAATCCAAAAGCATGGCTTCTGGTTGGCTAGGTTTCTACACGGGACGAACACCGGAGCAGCTGCGCCCACCGAAAAATATCCATGATGCAGTGACCTTGAAATTGCTTGAATTGTTTCTGAGTCTCAGAGCTGAAGTGATGCGCTAAGGGCCAGTTGCTGAGTCACTAACGCTTTGCCAATCTACCCTTGCGAAGGTTGGTGTGCGCTACAAAATACCTTGCCCATCTAACCTTCGCAAGGTTCGTGATACGAAAGTGTTAGTTACTCAGGGGCCAGTTGCTAGTTTGTTCCACCTCTGCTTTCATAAGGAGAAGGCATGACCACAGCTGATGCGAAGTTCAAGGAGTATGACCATTTCATTCAAGAGGCGATGCAACGCTTTCAGGTGCCCGGCGTCGCCATCGGCATCATTTACGATGGGCAAGAGCACACCGCAGGCTTTGGTGTCACGAATGTGAATCATCCCTTGCCTGTGGATGCTGACACGCTCTTCCAAATTGGCTCGACTAGCAAGACGTTCACAGGCACCATCATCATGCGTTTGGTCGAGCAGGGCAAGCTCAAGCTCGACTTGCCCATCATCCATTACCTTTCCAACTTTCGCATGAAAGACCCCGACGTGACGGCACAAGTCACTACACAACATCTGCTGACGCATACGGGCGGTTGGCTCGGCGACTACTTCGACGACACGGGCAACGGCGACGACGCGTTGGCGGAGTATGTACGACGAATGGCGGACTTGCCGCAACTGACGCCGTTGGGAACGGTGTGGTCATACAACAACGCAGGCTTCTCGCTCGCGGGTCGCGTGATTGAAGCGGTGACGGGCAAGACATACGAGTCTGCATTGAAAGAGTTTGTGTTTGACCCGCTCGGTCTCTCCATGTCGTTCATCTTTCCGAATGATGTGCTGACGCATCGCTTTGCCGTTGGGCATCACGTCATTGACGGCAAGCCACAGGTCGCGCAACCATGGGCGCTCGCGCGTTCGGCTCATGCAGCGGGCGCTATCGCTTCGTCCGTGAAAGACCAATTGCGTTACGCGCGCTTTCACATGGGGCAGCTAGACCTGATAGGTTTCCAAAACCTATCAGGTCTCATTCAGCAGATGCAAACACCCGTGACGAAAGCAGCGTTAGATGACGAGATGGCGTTATCATTCTTCGTATTCAATCTGGGTGGCGTGCGTGTCGTGCGACATGGCGGCGCGACCAATGGGCAACTCTCGGCGTTCATGTTCGCGCCCGACCACCACTTCGCCATCACCGTGCTGACCAATGCAACTCGCGGTGGAGAACTGCATCGTGAAGCAACGAAGTTCGCCTTCAAACATTTTCTCGACGCGAGCGAACCAGAACCGACGCCCCTCACGCTGAGTGAAGCACAATTGGCGGAGTATGTTGGACGTTACACGACGCAACTGGCTGAGGTTGCACTGAAGTTGGAGAATGGTACGCTAATGATGCACACGACGCCGAAAGGCGGCTTCCCGAATAAAGACTCTAAGCCCGGTCCCACACCGCCGCCCTCACGGCTGGCATTCGTCAAAGAGAATCGCGTCGTCGCGCTCGATGCGCCGTTCAACGACGTGCAAGGCGAATTTTTGCGCGACGCCCAGGGGCGCATCGAGTGGTTCCGTTTTGGCGGGCGCATTCGCGCTAAACAAAGTTGATGCCAGGCAACGTCCTCAGTCAGTTTCAGCGTACGCTCGCGCTTGTCTTGACGCGTTGTCTGCGAATGGTCATGGGCAATGACTTTCGCTCGGCAATCCGCGAAGACCCCAATCTGAATTTGGTGTGATGCCATCTCTAATCACCCATTACTAATTACTACTCCCTATGGAAATAGATCCCTCCACCCATCCCAACCCTTATCATCTCATCACCAGCACCGTCATCCCACGCCCCATCGGCTGGGTGTCGTCGCTGGATGCGAATGGCGCGCGTAATCTCGCGCCATTCAGCTTCTTCAACGGCGTCTCGGGCAACCCGCCGATGTTGATCTTTTCAGTAGGACAGCGCGAAGGACGCGCGAAAGACACACTTGCCAACGTCATTGCGACGAAAGAGTTTGTGTGGAACGTCGCCAGCGAACACATCGCGCAGAACATGAACCTCACGTCGGGCAACTATCCGCCGGAGGTAGATGAGTTCGTCGTCGCGGGCCTCACGCCCATTCCATCGCTGAAGGTGAAACCGCCGCGCGTGAAAGAAGCGCATGTGACGATGGAATGCGTGCTGGCGCAGACCGTGCCGTTGCCACGCTCCGCCTACACCCTCGTCATCGGCGAAGTGATTTATATGCACATCGCCGACGAAGTGCTGGATGCGCATGGGCGTGTTGATCCCGTAAAGCTTGCGCCGATTGCGCGCCTCGGCGGCAGTTCGTGGTACACGACGCTTGGCAAGTTGTTTGAGATGAAGCGACCGCCATAAGAAGTGTCATGTGTCATGTGTCATGTGTCATGTGTCATGTGTCATGTGTCATGTGATCCTTGACCCTTGACCCTTGATCCTTGATCCTTGACGCTTGGCTTATGTCTGAATTAACCCAACTCTCCGAATCTATTTACTACTTGCCCAACGTCATCAACTGTGGCGTTGTCGCATTGGACACTGACCGCGCGCTCATCATTGACAGTGGGCAAGACGCCGATTATGGCAAGGCGCTTCGCAAGGCGTGTGAGGCAGCGAAACTCAAACCTGTCGCCGTCATCAACACACACGCGCACGCCGACCATTTCGGCGGCAACGATTATCTCGCGCGCAATTGCGGCGTCGCCGTGTACGCGCCGCCCTTCGAGGAAGCCATCATGCGCTATCCTGAACTCGAACCGACGTATCTGTTCAATGGCGCGTATCCGATTAACGAGCTGCAAAACAAGTGGTTGATGGCTAAGTCTTCAATCATCAATCATGTAGTCACAGAAGATTTTTTGGAATTTGGCAGTTGGAGATTGGAAGTTAGACGCTTGCCCGGCCATTCGCGCGCCCAGATTGGCGTGCTAGCGAATGGCGTGCTCTTTTGCGGCGATGCGGTGATTGGTGAAGCGACATTAGCGAAGTATAAGATTCCATTTGGCGCGCACATCGGGGAGCAAATCGAGAGCATCAACACACTGCTCACGATGCGCGTCGAGAAAATCGTGTGCGCGCACGGCGAACCCATGAGCGACGTGCGCGCCGTGGCTGAGGCGAACCTCGCTGCGATGCAACGCGCCTGCGACGCGGTGCGTGAGGCAACCCAATCGCCCGCCAACGTGTCGCAAATCGTCGCGCGCGTCGGTAGAATGCTCGACCTCCAGCATCACACCATTTCGCAATTCTATTTGTTTCAGTCTATTATCACGGCGTATCTCGCGCACCTACAACGACTGGGACAGGTGAAGGTCGAATTACGTGAACACAATGCCATTTGGAGCGCCATTTAATTTCCCCTATCTCCCCTCATTTCCTCTGACGCAAAGGAAATGAGGGGAGATGGGGGATAACGGGAGATGAGCAGGGGTGAAGACTTATCACATTGGCGTCATCGGCGGCGACGGCATCGGGCCCGAGGTGACGCGCGAAGCAGTGAAGGTGTTGCGCGCGGTCGCGGAGCGCGAAACATTCATGCTTGATTTGATCGAGTATCCATTCGGCGCAGAACATTATCTCAAAACGAAAGAGACGTTTCCGCAATCCGCGCTTGATGAGTGCGCGCAACTCGATTCGATGTTATTGGGCGCATTGGGCGATCCGCGCGTCGAAGTTGGGATGATCGAGCGCGCGATCATCTTTAGCTTACGACAAGGGCTCGACCTCTACGTGAACTATCGTCCCGTGAAATTGTATGCGGAACATCTCTGCCCCTTGAAAGGCAAGACGCCCGCTGATATTGATATGGTGGTAATTCGTGAGAACACCGAAGACGCTTATGCGGGCGCGCAGGGCAACTTCAAGCGCGGCAGCCCCGACGAGGTTGCCATTGCCGAGATGATCTTCACGCGCAAGGGTACAGAGCGCATCATTCGCTATGCGTTCGAGACGGCGCGTAAACGCGCCCAAGTGCTGTTGGCGGAAGGGCGTGTGGGCGCGAAGGTCACGATGGTGGACAAAGCGAACGCGATTCGCTCAATGGATTTGTGGACGCGCGTGTTCGCGGAGGTGGCGCGCGATTATCCCGACGTGGGCACGCATCATCTCTACGTTGACGCAGCGTGTATGTTCATGGTAAAAAATCCTGAGCAATTCGATGTCATCGTCACGACCAATTTGTTTGGCGACATCTTGACCGATCTGGGCGCGATGATTCAAGGCGGCATGGGCAGCGCGGCCTCGGGCAACATTCACCCTGGCCGCTCATCTTACTTTGAGCCTGTACATGGTTCTGCGCCCGACCTGGCGGGCAAGGGTATCGCCAGCCCCATCGGCGCAATCCTCAGCGCGGCGTTGCTCTGCGACCACATCGGCGAAACGGGCGCAGCGCAACGCATCGAACATGCCGTGCAAGCATTGCTCGTCTCCAGACACATTCCAAGCGTGGATGCGAACCCTCAGTTAAGCACGGCGCAGGTGGGCGACCTCGTCGTGAATGCAATTCGAGCAGATTGATAGGCTGGTAGTAGTTAGCCAATAACAATAATGGAGTCAGACATGTCTCGTTCGCGTGAACGGCGCGCACGCCGCGCGCCAGCGAAATATAATCAACCTATGCAGGGTAATTCGAATCAACGGCCACTGTGGTATGCGGGGGGCGCATTGGCGGCGCTCTTCATCGCAGTCCTAGGCTATGCGGTCTATGCCGCTTTTGCCGCACAATCGGCGACGACGGGTGGCCCGCTTCCCACCAACCTCGTGCAAGGCACCGCTGTGCCCAATTTGGGCGCGACCCACGTCAATCCCGGCGAACCCCACGCGCGTTACAATTCGACGCCGCCGACCTCAGGACCGCATTTCCCGCACTGGGGCGAGTGGAAACGCTATGATGAGCCACAACCCGAAGAAGTATGGATTCACAATCTTGAGCATGGCGGCATCGTCGCGCTGTACAACTGCCCACAAGGGTGCCCGGAGTTGCTCAACAAGTTGAGCGATCTATACAAAACAGGTCCGCGCAGTAAGTATGGTTACTTGAAAATGTTGGTCTCGCCTTATAGTAAAATTTCCAATAAGCTCACGTTGGCCGCATGGAATTACTACTTGCCATTGGACGATTATGACGACGCGCAAGTGCGCGGTTTCATTCTCGCGCATCAAGATAAGGGACCCGAAGACGCGCAATAAAAGGAGTGCGGATGTACACCGTTAAAAATGTGATGTCCTCACCTGTGTTCATGATTGACGGCGCGACGACGGTGAGCGAGGCGATGCATACAATGGCGCAAAAAGAAGTTTCGAGCTTGTTCGTGACGTTGCCCCAGCAAAAATATGGTTTGCTTACCAAGCGCGACGTGCTAGGCAAAATCATTGCGGCCGGACGCGACCCCGCGCAGCTCAAAGTCGCCGACGTTTGCACCTCGCCCTTCGTCAGCATTTCACCTGACACCTCGTTGCGCGAATGCTCGGCGCGCATGGTGGACTTGAAGGTGCGCCGCTTGCCCGTTTGCGATGAACAGGGCGTGCCAATCGGCATTATCACCGAAACCGACATCTTCATGGCAGTCGAGGAGCGTGGGTGGGGGCCCGATCAATTGGGTGAATCGAAGCTGCGCGCCATCGGCACGCTCGCGCGCATTCGGCGCACGACCGTGGCCGAAGTGATGAGCCAACCCGTCGCTATGATCAGCGCAGAGACGCTTGTGTCCGATGCGCTTGTGCGGATGGCTGAACGCGGCATCTCTAGTTTGATCGTCATGCCGCGCGCGGGGGCGCAAGTCTATGGCATCGTGACCAAGCGCGACATCATCAGCAAGGTCGTCGCGCAGAATCGTGACCCTAAGCATTTGCGTGTGGAAGCCATCATGTCCGCGCCGATTTACACCATCGCGCCGCACGTCACCTTGCCGCAGTGCGCCACGCGCATGGTGGAACTTGGCGTGCGCCGCTTGACGGTGACGTATGACAACCAGCCGGTGGGGATTGTCAGCGACACTGACATCTTTCGCGCAGTCGAAGGCAAACGCGTGGAGACGTTCCGACGAAACGTCTCCAGCGAAGCGCGTCCTCCAATTCACCACATCGCCAAAGCGCATGGACACACCGCCGCAGACGTGATGAATCGTGAAGTATTATCCATCGCGGCGAATGCCACGGTCAGCCAAACATTGGAGATGATGGAAGCTGAGAACGTGGACAATTTGATTGTCGAGCCTGCCCAAGCAGGCGGTCAATTCGGCATCGTCACGCAGCGCGACATCGTATCGAAGGTGGTGGCGCGCGAACAGGACCCTGATATGTTGACGGTGGGCGAGATTGCCAGCAAGGGATTGATCAGGGTCAGCCCTGAAACCTCGCTCGGTGAGTGTTCGCGGCTCATGACCCAGCGCAACATTCGGCGCTTACCCGTGATGGTGGGCGACCAAATTATCGGGTTGGTCAGCGACACCGATATTTTTGCCGCCATCGAAGCGGGGGCAGAGTTGGCGATCGAAATGGCTGCGCCGCCTGCGCCGCAAAATCAGACGGTGACACACGCGCCGTCTCCCAAGCGCGCGCGCAAGACGCCGCAGACGACGAGACGGCGATCCTCAACGACGCCGCAGGCGAAGCCAAAGACCAGTGGGCAGAAACCAATGGCGAAACGAAAGGTGAGAACCAAGAAATAACCGCTCGCGGATCGAACAAGACAGAGGAAAGAAGAAAGACGAAACATGATGTTTCGTCTTTCGTCTTTCTTAATTTGAGCAGCTATGAGAGTATGCCCACGTCCAGTATTTTTTGTCCGCTTCACGGTAAGCCCGCTGCCAATTGTTCGAGCCACCACCTCACCCGTGATGGAATGTAGGCGTCCAGCTCGCGCCATGTCGCCAATAGCTCCGCAGTGATAACGCAACGGCGCGTAAAATGCCACGATGGTGTGAAGGCGCGCCGACGCAAATAATCACGAATGCGTTGATCGTCGGTGGGATGTTTCTGCAACGCTTCGAGATACAAGTGTGTAACGAGCAAGCCGCCCTTGCCTGCGAGCGGCCCACATTCGCGTTCGCATTCGGCGCGGATGGATTCGTCGAAAAATTCGGGTGCAGGCGCGAAAGCGTGTTTGCCCGGCGCCGAATAGACGACGGGATGTCCATCTTCCATGCGCAGCACGCCATCCACTGCCATCGAATGGTAGAAGCCATGCCACGACGCTTCACACCCCACGATGGTTTGCGCCGCATCGAGATAGACCCACACATGCTCCAGCTCGTACAGATGGCCGATGTCCCAATCCGACCAAATGGCGTATTCGATAGCGCATGTGGCAGGCGGTTCGATCTCGATGAAGCGCTGGAACGACGGCGACGCTTGCGATTGTGTGAGGATAGTGTAGCCAACGCGCGTGGGAGGAAATGGCTCGCGTTCGTCCAGATAAATGATGGGAGTATAGTTCAAGGGATTCATATAAGCGTCACTCCGTTGGCTCATGAATATCCGACTCCTCGTTATTGCCTGACCAATACAAGAAGCTGACCCACAAGCCACGCGACGAGCGATAAAATGCGATGGGAAAGGCGATGCCTGCGAAAGCGACCAAACCAATCGCCAAGGTTGTAGGAATGTTGGGCGTGATGACCAAGACCGCAACAATGATAACGACTGCGAACGACGCCACGGCGTTGATGCCCATGCCGCCCGTCACTTCGCCCGCGCCCATCTCGAACGGCAAGTCGCAGATAGGGCAGATGTCATACATCCTGAGACCATTGAACATTTTGCCTGCGTGACAACGCGGGCACAGCAGCAAGAAGCCATCCATGAAAAGGCGGATGACACGCCAGGCCTCTCGCGCATCATCAAGCCAACTGCTCATCGTTCCTCCTCATGCGATACACGATGAGAACGACATTGCCAATGGCATTACGAGAATCTCATATTCTATTCAACCCGAAGGCACACCCAAGCGCAAAGATCCCAAAACCTTTTTTCTGGCGTCTTGGTGAAATCTTTGTGCCTTTGCATTGAATTTAGTTCTGCACTCCGGCGGCGCGTTGCAAACACGCGACTAACGCTTGAATGTCTGCTTCGCTCGTCTGCCACGAACAGACGAAACGCGCGCCGCCGCCGATAAACGAGTAGTATGCCCATTGCTCCGCGCGCAACGCCGCTTGCAACGATGCGGGCAACTGCACGAACACCGCATTCGCCTGCACGGGATACATCAACTCGACGCCATGAATTTGTGTGAGCTGTTGCGCGAGTCGCTTCGCGGCGCGATTCGCGCACTCCGCGTAACGCACCCACACATCGTTTCGCAACATTGCCGTCCAAGGCGCGGCGAGAAAACGCATCTTCGACGCGAGCTGACCCGCTTGCTTGCAGCGATACGCAAATTCCAACGCGAGCTCACGGTCGAAGAACACGACGGCTTCGCTCAAGCCGATGCCGCATTTCGTCCCGCCCATACACAGCACGTCCACGCCTGCTTCCCACGTCAATTTGCGCGGCGACTCACCCAGCGACGCGACTGCGTTGGCGAACCGCGCGCCGTCCATGTGAACTTTCAAGCCATGCTTGCGCGCGACGCGCCAAATCTCGCGGATTTCTTCGGGCGTATAGACTGTGCCTAACTCGGTGGATTGCGTGAGCGTCACGACTTTGGGCTTCGGGTAATGGATGTCGCTGCGTTTGGTGATGAGCTTCTCAACTTCGTTGGGATCAAGTTTGCCATGCTTGCCCTGCGTCACCAAAATTTTGGTGCCGTTCGAGAAAAATTCGGGCGCGCC
>CAZDYP010000061.1:0-25814 GCA_964509505.1 uncultured Anaerolineae bacterium
ACTGACTACTGGCTACTGACTACTGGCTACTGACTACTGGCTACTGACTACTGGCAATGTGAACATGATGGTCGTGCCTTTGCCAACTTCGCTGTGCGCGTTGATCTCACCGCCGTGCGCTGTGACGAGGTTCTTCGCAATCGTCAGCCCCAAGCCAGAACCGCGCGAATCGTGCGCCTTGTAGAAGCGATCGAAGATGTGTGGCAAATCGTCAGGTGTGATGCCGTTGCCTGTGTCGCTCACATGCATCACGATTTGCTTGGCAGCGGCGTCGTGCGATGCGTGAATCTCAATCGCGCCGTCGCGCGGCGTGTGTCGCAACGCATTGGCGACGAGGTTGGACAACACCTCGCGGAGGCGCGTTGGATCAACCTCAAGAATCGGCGTCGCACTTGCAACGTCGGCGCGCAAGGTCACGCCTGTCTCGTCAGCCTGTGCGCGAAACGCAACGATAACCTCATGTACCAACACGCCTACATCCGTTGGTTCTTTTTGTAATTTGAGCGCGCCACTCTCAGCCAGCGCCAACGTCCGCAAATCTTCAATCAGGCGCGACAACACGCGCGTCTCATCGAGGATAACCGCGAGATGTGCATCATCGCGTGGATACACGCCGTCGAGCAAGCCTTCGAGATGGCCCTGCATGACGGCGAGCGGCGTGCGTAATTCGTGCGCGACATCTGCCATCAAGTTGCGGCGCAGTTCGTCGTTTTGCTGCAAACGTGCAGTCATCGTGTTGAGTGCGCGCGCGAGGCGGCGCGCGGCGCGGGGGCCGCGTTCACGCACACGCACTGTGTAATCCCCATCCGCGACCCGCTCGATGGCTTCCATCGCATCGCCCAATGGCATTGCCGCGCGACGCAACACCCATGACATGAACAACAAGCCAACGAAGAAGATGACGAGCCAACCGCCTAGATTGGGCAAGCCATTACTGGCTGCAGGCAGCAGCCATTGGGTGACCAACGTGAACACGAACCACGCCAACGTCAGCGCAAAACCCACGCTGAACACGATGAACAACAGGAAGAAAAACGCCATGCGTCGAAAGAAGCGTTGACGCGCCAAGCGTGTGGGCGGCCATGGCTCGTTGTGGGGCCACCAGGGGGGACGTTGGCGAGGAGAGTGGTTGGGGAACATAGGAAAGCATGGTGAGCTTGTCGAACCATGCGTCTCCTAATGGGACGCATCCTTCGACAAGCTCAGGATGCTGATTTCATAGCTCGGCAAACTTATAACCCACCCCATACACCGTGAGCAAATAGCGCGGTTCGTGCGGGTTCGGTTCGAGTTTGCGGCGGATGTTTTTGATGTGCGCGTCAATCGCGCGCTCGTACGATTCAAATGCGACGCCGCGCACGGTATCCAACAATTGCGCGCGGGTGAAGATGCGCCCAGGTTGTCGCGCAAGCGTCGCCAGCAATTGAAACTCTGTGGGCGTCAGCTCGATGGCGCGATTGCCCACCGTCGCTTTCATGCGCGGCACATCCAAGGTCACATCGGCGACGCGAACCATTTCGGCAACAGCAGCCGTCGCGTTCTCTATACGTCGCAACACGACGCGCACGCGCGCGACGAGTTCTTTGGGACTGAATGGTTTGGTGAGGTAATCGTCTGCGCCGATTTCGAGTCCGACGAGTTTATCGCTCTCCTCGACGCGCGCCGTGAGCATGATAATCGGCACATTGGATTCTTTGCGAATGGCGCGCGTCACGTCGAGACCATCGAGTGATGGCAACCCCAAGTCAAGCACGACGAGGTTAGGTTTGTGTGCGCGTGTCTGTGTCAACGCCTCTTTGCCGTCGCGCGCCGTCACCACCGCAAAGCCCGCGTGCTGCAAATAGTCGCGAGCAATTTGCACAATCTTCGGTTCGTCGTCTACTACGAGAATCGTCTTCATGTCGTGTCAGGCTACAGGATGCAGGATGCAAGATACGCGATGCAGGATGCAGGGGGGCTCATCATGTAGCGTGCATCTTGCAATTTGCATCCTGCATCCTGCATCTTGTTACTCCTTCGCAGGCGTCTCTTCGCTCTTGCTCGGTTGTTCACCATGCGCACGACGATGCCATTCCTCAAAGAACGGCGGCGCGCCATGTTCCCAATGTTTGCCAGGATGCATACCCCAAGCCCAACGGCGGAAGAACAAACCGCGCAACAGGACGAAGAACAGGAGCAAACCAAACAATGGGAACAAACATCCCAAGAATCCAAAGCCCCACGGTTGATGCCACCCTCCACCGTAGTAGTAATATGGCGCACTGACGGGCGGCGTAGCGCTTACGGGCGGCGCGACCCACCTGCCGCCCTCCGCCAAGCCTTGCATCACGCCGAACTGATACGCTGCCCCGCCTACACCAATGAGCAACGCTACGAACAACACCATCGCAACCATCCCACCGAAAACTCTTCCGTTCATCTTATATCTCCTTGTTGGTCATTGCGAGCGACAGCGTTGTTGGCGGTGCGAAGCAATCCCCTAAAGATGACTTTCTCCACATACGATGTGGAGATTGCTTCGCTTCGCTCGCAATGACCTCTGTGATTGATTATTCTGAACGGCAGTATCACGCAAGATTGTGAAGCGATTATGAAGATGGCGCGGAAGAGTTGTGGAACTATAACACAATTCTTCATCGGCGTTATAATGTGCGCGCATGGCATCCCATCTTTTGAGGTCTCTCATGTCCCCTACCCGTTCACGCAAAATATATAGCGGCGAAGCGTTGCGCGCTGTTGCGATGCCGCTTGGCGGTCTCGGCACAGGCAGCATCGCATTGTGTGGTGATGGTTCGTTGCGCCAATGGCAGATTCACAATCAGGTCAATCACCTCGCATGTGTGCCGCATTCGTTCTTTGCGATCTGGGCGCGGCGCGTGCGTCCATCCAACGAACCTGTCGCGCGTGTCTTGCAATCCAGTGCGTTGTACGATACGCAAGGCATCACGCCGCCGCCGACTGCCAACGATCACCTCGTGCCGCCCACGCATCGCTCGTTGCTCAAGCAGTTGCGCGGCGTCGAGCGCACCGAATTCATCGGCGAGTATCCCATCGCCGAGCTGCATTATCATGACGCCGACTTGCCATTGCAAATCACGCTCGAAGCGTTCAACCCCTTCATCCCATTGAACGCCAAAGATTCTGGCTTGCCTTGCCTCATCTTCAACTTCACCGTCACGAATCCCAATCCACACGACATGCTCGCATCACTGGCGGTGACGTTGCAGAACGCGGTGGGCTGGGACGGCCTCACGCCCATCTTCGATACGAAGTGTTCGGTCTATGGCGGCAACAGCAACATGCTCGCGCGCGTGGGCGACTTGACGGTGATTCATAAGCACACGACACGCCTGCCTGAAGACGATGATGCGTATGGCACGATGGCGCTCGCAACACTTGCGCCTGATGCGACCTATCTCACGCAATGGAATGACGTGCGCGTGTTCTGGGATGACTTCAGCACCGATGGACGATTGAGCAATCTTGCCGACAGCACGCCGAGCGTGATGGGACGCACGTGGAATGGCGCACTCGCCACGCCATTCACGCTCGCGGCAGGCGAGTCGCACGCGGTCACATTCATCGTTGCGTGGCACTTCCCAAATCGTTATGTGAATTGGACGCAAAATCGTTTCTTCGGTCTCGCCGACACGCGCAGCAAGTTTTGGTTGGGCAACCAATACAACCAATGGTTTCGTTCTGCATTGGATGTCACGACCTACGCGCAAGCGAACCTCGCACGCTTGACACACGAAACGCAACTCGCGCGCGACACATTTTACGACACGACGTTGCCACACGCGCTGATTGATACGGTCACGTCGCAAATGAGCATCATGCGCACGCCTGCGTGTTTCTGGACAGAAGATGGACGCTTCTATGGCTTTGAGGGTTGCAACGGCGCATCCACCGCCGATCACACCGAGCCTTATGGCGGCTGCTGTCCGTTGAACTGCACGCACGTTTGGAATTACGAGATGGCGCTCGCGCGTTTGTTTCCTGCGTTGGAGCGCACGATGCGCGAAACCGAGTGGGACGCGCAACAACATCCATCGGGCTATTTGCCGCATCGCGTGTTGTTGCCGCTCTACTTGCCGCGTGTGTGGGATCGCAAACTGGAAGGTCCCGCCAACCCCGCGCTCGACGGCTTGCTCGGCGCGATTCTCAAAACATATCGGGAGTATCGCGCGTGCGGCGACCGCACATGGCTGCGGCGTTTGTGGTCGTCGGTCAAGCAAGCGTTTCATTACATCTGGACGACGCACGACCCAGAGCATACGGGCATCATTCTCGGCGAGCAGCCTAACACGTATGACATTTCGATTTACGGCGCGAACACCTTCATCGGCACGTTGTATCTCGCGGCGCTGCATGCGTCGGCGTTGATGGCGGGATGGGTCGAGGATGATGCGTTTGGCTCTGACTGCCATGAAACGTATCAGCGTGGGCGCGTCGCGTTGGAACGCTTGTGGAACGGCGAGTATTACATTCAAGAAGTTGATCTCGAAAAATACGCCGAGCAAAATTGGGCAACGGGTTGTCACGCCGATCAGTTGTTGGGGCAATGGTGGGCGCACAACTTGGGGTTAGGGCATGTCTTACCCACGGCGCACATCCGCGCCGCTGCGCAGTCCATCTTCAAATACAACTTCCGTGAAAATTTCCATGGGCATCAGCAGAAGCCGCGTGTCTTCGTGACCGACGACGATCAAGGCTTATTAATCTGCACGTGGCCCCGCGACGGACGCCCTGCTGTGCCAACGCTCTATTCCGATGAAGTGTGGACGGGCATCGAGTATGCAGTCGCAGGGTTGTTGCTCTATGAAGGCATCACGGAGCCTGCAGTGAAAATGGTGGAGGCGACTCGCGCGCGTTACGATGGGCGCAAGCAAAATCCGTGGAACGATATCGAATGCGGCGACCATTACGTGCGCGCCATGTCGTCGTGGTCATTGCTCGAAGCGGCGTCGGGGTTTCGTTACGATGCAGGCGTGGGTGAGCTCGCTTTTGCGCCGCGTCTTACACCCGACGATTATCGCGCGCCTTTCGTGACGCGCGATGGGTGGGGGACATTCACGCAACAGGTCAGCGATGGCGCACAAACCGCGACGCTCACGCTGGCGTATGGCGCGTTGCAACTGCATCGCTTCTGTCTGCGCAGCGCGCACGCCACGCCAACCGTTGCCGTGAAAGTAGATGGGCTTATGGTCAATACAATGAGCGTGGTGGACGACGGCGAAGTTGTTATTACGCTGCTGCCTGTGACAACGCTGCAAGCAGGACAATTGTTAGAGGTCACATTGAGATGACCGCAGAGGCGCAGAGAAAAATTTTGAGAACCACTGCGTCTCTGCGACTCTGCAGTGAAAATCCCAAACGATGATGACCTTTTCTGTCTCTGAACTCGGCCTCACATGAACGACCTTGTCATCGTCTGGCGCATCAACGAGCATTGCAACCTCACCTGCCCTTTCTGCGAATATCGTCGCACGCTCGCACGGTCCCGCAGCGCCGCAAATCCTGATGAGGTGTTGGCGTTTGGTGTACTGTTGCGCGACTATCAGGCGCAAACGCAGCGCCGCATGCTGGTTAGTTGGTTGGGCGGCGAGCCGACGGTGTGGCCGCCGCTCATGGACATTGCAGCGACATTCAAGCATGAGTATGGGTTGCGGCTCAGCCTCACGACGAATGGCGCACGCCTCGACTCGGACGCATGGCTCGACCACATCATCACCACCTACGATCAACTCACCCTCAGCATAGACGGGCTGGGCGCGCGACACGACGAGTACCGTCTGCAAGCAGGGTTGTTCGAGCGTCTGCATTGCATCATCACGCAGCTATGTCGTCGCAAAACGCAAACCGGCAGCGCCTTGTTGTTGCGCGTCAACACGATTTTGATGCGCGATAACCTCACAGAGTTTCCACGTTTGTGCGAGACGTTGGCGGAGTGGGGTGTGAACGAAGTCACATTCAACGCGCTTGGCAGCGAATCATGTGACGCGTTCCATCAGCAACACCACCTGTTGCCTTCGCACATCGCATGGTTACAAACGCAATTGCCGACCTTGCGCGAGCGTATGGCGCAACATGGCTTGCGGGTACTCGGCAGCACAACCTATCTTGACCGGTTGAAGCGCACCGCGCAAAATCTCGCCATCCCCATCGCCGATTGTCACGCAGGACAACGCTTCTGGTTCATTGACGAGCGTGGATTCCTTGCGCCATGCAGCTTCACCGCCAATGGGTACGGCATCGCTTTGTCAGAGTTACACACAGTGGAGGAACTACAACAAGCGCCTATGCACTTTGCGGCGCGCAAACGACACACGATGCTTGCGCCCTGCCATGACTGCATGAGTACGCAGGTGTTTGGGAAGTTTGAGTTGGGAGTTTGAGTTAGAGGTTGGGGCTTGGAAGTTTGAAGTTTCTGTGACCGCTATCCGTTCGCGCAAGCGTTGCGCTCTTGCGCGGGATAGAGGCGGGAGTGCAACTCCCGCCTCATCAGCGAAAAAGTGTTATGCCTTCGCGCTTTCTTGGTGTCTTGGTGTTAGAAAGATGGATACCCTCACAATCCAAAAACTGCGTGACCAATACATGCAACAAGGTTTCAGTCTCGGCAACGCCGACGCGAGCCCATTCACACAATTTCAACGCTGGTTCGACGACGCGCGCAACGCCGAGTTGTATCAACCACACGTAATGACGCTGGCGACGGCAACCGCAGACGGTCAACCATCCGCGCGGCTTATCGCTTTGCGCGGTCACAACGAGCGCGGCTTCGTCTTTTATACTGACCAACGCAGTCGCAAAGCAGATGAGCTCGCACACAATCCACGTGCGGCGCTGGTGTTCGATTGGAGTGAGCTGGCGCGACAAGTGCGCGTCGAAGGATATGTAGAGCGCGTGTCCGATGTGGAAGCCGATGCGTTCTTTCCGCAGTTGCGTTGGGGCAGTCGCTTGAGCGTGTGGGCGTCGCACCAAAGTGAACCGATGGAGGAACGCGCGACGTTAGAGCAACGCCTGCTCTCACTCATTGTGCAATATGAGCAGCGCGACGTTCCTCGCCCTGCCCATTGGATTGGCTATCGCGTGCGCCCCGTCATGTTCGAGTTTTGGCAAGGACGCGATGATTTTTTGCACGACCGTGTGCGCTATCGGTTCATCAATCACACATGGCAGCTCGATTTATTGTCGCCTTGAAGTCGAAAGTTAAAGATTAAAGATTGAAGACCGTGATTCAAACCTGTCACTGACTACTGTTTACTGACTACTGTTTACTGACTACTGTTTACTGACTACTGTTTACTGACTACTGGCTACAGCTTACTTCCCATGCAAACCGAAGGTCCCTCTCTCGCAACCCTCATGCGTCATCTGGCGGAATGTCCCGCTGACTTTCTCGCAGAGCCACGCATTGGCGCAAGTGGCGTCGTCTATGTGGACGCTGTGGTGTCCGATTTGTTGCGACTCTTAGGCAGCGAGCCATTGGACGCGACGCGTGCAAAAGTTTTTCGGAATGTTGATGCGCGCCAGCAGCGCAATCAATTACAGCTCACGCTCATCGGCTGCTGGCTGTTCCATGAAACATGGTTTCGTCAAGCTTCACCCGCTGCGCAACTCATCTATCGTTTTTTGACGGAAGACGTCCGCGAACTTGCTCGTGCGACGCCCGCACAAAAATATATCGCCGACGCGGAACGGCGTGAGGAGTTTATTCGATGCGGGTTGCAAGCGTTGGGGTTGCGTCCGGCGGGCGAGACGTTGGCACAAGCGCAAGACCGTCTCACGACGCTTAACAGCAACGAGCGCATGCGTGTCTTGCGCGCCGCCCACGCCGCCGAAGAACGCGCCCGCGCCATTCGTGAGGCGATGCGCCGCAAGGCGGCAGAAGAAGCGAATGCGAAAGCCATGCGAGAATAGTTCCAGTTCCAGTTCATGTTGTTTGAACTCGGAACTGGAACTGGAACTCATTGCTTATGATTGCCACGGATCATTTTCCATTGATTGATGATGCAGGTCGTCAATTGTTGCGCTGGTTGCAGGAACATCCGCACGCGCCGCGCTACAACCACTTCGGTGTTGATCGCCTGAGCGCGGATGGCTTGCAGCGTGTGCGCGTCTTTGAAGCGGCGTTGTCGCAAGCGTCCAATGGTTGGACGCACGACTCGCTCCCCACTTGGCTGCCCGATTTCGCGCGGATGTGTTACGACACCGTGCCATTCTATCGGCGACACGGCGCGCTGCCCGCACGCTTCGCCGACATTCCGACGTGCGCGCGCGGCGACCTGAGCCGTGAGCCGTGGGCGTTTGTGCCAGACACACAACCGCTCGATGGGCTCACCGTCTATCAAACCTCAGGCACGACGGGACATCCGCTCGACATCATCACCCATCCCGAACCATTGGCGATGTATCTGCCATTGATGCGCTTTGCGTTGGCGACGCAACAAGTCGGCGTGAGGCTGGACGCGACGACAGGGCGCGTCGCCATCGCGCTGGTCTGCTTCCAACAACGCACGTTCACGTATGCGGCGGTGTCGGCGTATCTCGCTCATGCGGGCTTGGTGAAGATCAATCTGAATCCCGATGATTGGCGTGATAAAGAAGACCGTGCGAAATTTCTCGATGCGTGCAACCCCGCCATTTATTCGGGCGACCCGCTCTCGTTTGCGGAACTTCTGCAGCTGCCTTTGCAATCGCGCCCCAAAGCGTTGGTTTCGACTTCGATGGCATTGCTGCCCGCCTTCCGTCAACAGCTGGCCGCGCATTTTGGTTGTCCCGTCATTGACATCTACGCGATGAACGAAGCAGGCCCGATTGCTGTCGCGCACGACGCGGGGCATGTCGTGTTGCCGCATCGCATCTATATCGAGATACTCGATGAGCAAGGACAACCCTGCCCACCCGATGTGCGCGGTGAAATCGCGTTGAGCGGTGGCTTCAATCCGTTCTTGCCACTGTTGCGTTATCGCACGGGCGACTACGCGAGTCTGACGTTTCGCGGCGCACAGCCCATCCTCGTCGGACTCGAAGGGCGCGAGCCTGTGATCTTTCGCGGCATGAGGGGCGAGACCATCAACAACATTGATGTCTCGACGGCGCTGAAACGCTTCGCGTTGCCACAGTATCAGCTGCACCAATTTGCCGATGGCGCGTTGCGGTTGCGTGTGCATGGTGTGGATGCGCCGATAGAAGACATCCGCGAGAGGTTGGAGCAACTATTCGGTGAGGAGCAGGAGCTGATGATTGAGGTGATGGGTACAACAACTCAGTGGCCCAGCAAGATCAAACAATTCACCTCTGACTTAAAGAGCTGAACCATTCAATCACTGACCACGAGCCGCGCCTCGCACCTTTCATTGTTCACATCGGCTGGCAGAAAGCAAGCAGCGAAACGTTTTGGGCGATGCAGAATGTGGCGCGGTGGTGGCCGTGCGGGGGAATCGCTAAATCACTGAGTTGCTCGGGGAGGGACTCACAAGTCGCTGGCTTATAGACTTGAATCCGAGCGATGCGCTCAAATCCTTCGTCGGCCGAAGCCAGTTTGGTGAGACCCAACTCAAGCATACTTGCCACCACCAACGAATCGTTCGTCAGCAAGCCCTCGGTCTTTCTGAGCTCTTCACTTGCGGCAAGCACTGCGGGCGTCAAACTAGCTACAACCAAATTCATCTGCCCAATTTGGCTGACATTTTCGTTGTATTGATGGAGCTGCTTGACCAACGCGGGTTTCTCAGTGAGTTTTTGAACGGCATTTTTCGCCGTGACCAAGCCTTGTTGAATCGCCTCAGCGACCATCAAACGATGCAAGACCTCCGCGAGTACAGGAGTTGAGGTGTATCCCGCCAACTCGCGGCGCGCACAACGTTCGAACAAGGTTCTACATTCGGCTGACTGCCCGCTGAAGTGGTAGATAAAGATATTGGCGTCAATGAAGATGCTGTCGGCCGGCTGCAGTTCAGTCAGCTGCATATTCGAGTTCTTTGCTTTCCGCGATCCAACGTAGCGTCTTTGGATTCAATTGGATGGTCGCCCAAGTGCGCGCCACGACGGCGAGCGCGCGTTGGATGTCTAGCGCCTGTGTGGTCATAGCCTGCTCGATCCACTGTTCGATTTGTTCAAACAGTTGCCTGCGCTCACGCGCCGGCAGACGCTGCACTTTGGCAAGAATGGTTTCTTCGAGAATCATAGATGCGCCTCCGACGTTCATTATACACCATGTGGGCAAGAGGCCATCGGCGAAACATTTCGGGCGATGCAGGATGTGGCGCGGTGGTGGCACACATGAAACTTTCCTTATCGGCTCGTCCGCCCTTCAACTTCCACTCCGTCATCCACTCGCACGGCTGGTATCAGCTCGCGCCGTTGACGTGGGACAAGGAGCGCGGCATGTTGGGCAAACCTGAACGTCTTGACAGCGGGCGCGTCGTGTCCCTAACCATACAGGGCGATCACGACGGCGTCCATGTCGAGACACAATCCAAATTGAACAAACGCGAACAAACCGAGCTGACCGAGAAGGTGCGCTGGATGTTCGCGCTCGACGCAGACTTCACCGAATTCTACGCGCTCGCCGACGCAGAGCCACGCCTCGCGCATGTGCGTGGGCAAGCGTTGGGGCGTTACCTGCGCTCGACGACGGTGTGGGAAGATGTGGTGCGCGTGATGATGACGACGAACATCCAATGGGGCGGCACGAAGCGGCTCGTCGCGTCGCTCGTCAACCATTTCGGTGAACCATGCGACGATGAGGCAACCATGCGCGCGTTCCCCATCCCCGAAAAAATTGCGCGCAGCCGTGAAACGACGCTCCGTAAATTGGGGTTGGGTTATCGCTCGCCTTATCTGCTGCAACTCGCGCGCGGCGTCGTATCGGGTCAATATGCTTTGGAGGCGTTGAAAGATGGCACACACGACACGGACGATGTACGCCAGCAGTTGTTGGCGTTGCCCGGCATCGGGCCCTATGCGGCGGCGACGTTGCTTGGCATCTTGGGACGTTACGATTACATTGGTGTGGATACGGAAGCCATCAGCAATGTCTCCAAAGGTTTCTACGGTGGGAAGCCTGTGGGTGCGAAAGAAGTTGATGCAGTGTTCGCCAAATGGGGCAAATACAAATCGCTGGCGTATTGGTTTTGGGATTGGGAGGGACAACAGCAAACGCCGATGGAGGCGTATGAAAAGCGAGTCAACGGCTAAATGCGGCCATGAATAAGCAACGAGGGAATGGGGAGGTGAGTAGCGAAAAGAAACCCGTTGGTTCGTCGCGTGCGACGAACCAACGGGTTTTTGCTTGACGGAGTTCTCGCGGGCAGACTACGCGAAACTCTGCGAGCTCTAAAGCTTACCGCACAATCAACGGCAAATACACTTTGTTGTATGCGACGACAATCGTGCCTGAGTAAGTTGGATTGTTTTGGTCAATATAGGTGTATGTGCCGAGCGTGTTCATTTGGCGCAGGTAGCTACCGCCTCCATTCAATAAGCCGCTATCCCAACCGTCAGTGTTAGTTAATGCGGGATGAGAGTTGCTCGTCGTCGTGTGCGGCGTGCCGTCCATATTGAGCCACGCAACGACGGCGCCGGGCGGCACTTGCAACACGGGCGGCTCGAACCCGCGCGCGGTGATGGTGACGGTATAGTTAGCGCCTTGCGAGGCGATGGGCGTCAATGGCACATTGAACTCGACAGGCGTATTGGTGACGATGATGTCCATGCTGCGATACGATTGATAGCCGCTCTTCGCCACGCCAATCTGATATATGCCTGCGGGTGTGAAGAAGCTGTAGTAGCCATCGCTAGCGGTTGTCTGTGGGTTGATTTGCCCGAATGCGCCAGCGTCCCACACATCGTACGTCGTTGTGCCGCCGCTTGTTTGTCCTTGATAGCACGTCACACTCGCGCCTGCGATCAAGCTGCTCATGCCTTGCGTGACATCAAACACGACGCCTTCAGGGTCAATCAACACGGTGCCATCGGAGCAACGACGAATCAGGTAGCACGTCACGCACAACCGCAGGACGCCGCTGCTGAGACTCGCTTGCGAACCTGTCTTGAATGTCGCCGTATAGATATGATTGCCGTCGGGGTCAGTGAGTTGCACGGTGGGCGTGACGCCAGGCACTTGCAGCGTGACGACGGCGTTCGGGTCGGTGCAGCACAGTTTCACGCTGACTGTGTACGTCATGTAGGGGCGTAGGCGAATGCGCCAACCGGTTTCGTCCATCCGGCCCTCGCTATCGCGTGGGCGCGTGACGTGACCGAACGCATCGGTGAACGTGAGGCTGATGGGACTCCAGCTCAAACCTGTATCCACTTTCACCACCACGTAAGCGGATGGGAGGCTCGTCATACCGCCGTATTCTGCCACGGCGAAGATGCTATGCTCGCCGTCGAGCCAGACAACCTGATACGACCAGTTGCCCAGCGCATCCACAGGCAAATCGTTGGCGACTTTGACGTTGTTGATGTAGAGGTCAACCACCGCGCCGAATTGCGCTTTGCCTTTGATGGTGAACGTCATCTCGCAGGTCGTGCCAGGGATGGGGTCGGTGATGATGGGCGGCAGCAATGGAATGGTCACGGTGACCAAGTCCATGTTGTTGACGGTGGTGATGTCGTTGCTGCTGGTAATAACGACTGTGTTGGTGAACACGGCGCCTGGCGGCGTCGTGAATGGCACGGCCGTTTGAATCACGATGTAGTTTGTGTGACCGGGCGTGAGCGTGCCGACGTTGTAATCCAGCACATTCGGCGCAGGACGCGTTGGTGTGATGTGCGGATGCGAGAACTCGTTGACGAATTTTTGCGATGGGTCGAACGTGTCCACGACATGCACGTCGCTTGCCACACCCGTGCCAATGTTACGATACTCGATGCCCCACGCGATGTGCCAGCGTTTCGCGTTCAAGTCGTAGTGGGGATAGATGTAACCGCGTTTCTCGACGGCGGGATCGGGCTGCGGTTGTTCGAGACGAGGCAACAAGTAGTCTTCAGTTTCGCCCAGTTTGAAAGGCGTATCGTGGCCGCGGCCATCACCGTAATCTACGCCTAGCGTATCCGAAAATGGTTTGTGCGCGGGGCGCTCGCTCAACGTGAGGCGTAACCATGCGGGCTTGACGAGCATCGCGGTTGGCGAGACAGGCCACGAGACCGGACCGCTCGTTGGCGCATTGACAAGGTGCATGCCAACGCCCAACGCGGCGACGTTGATGGGATAGTCAATGACGATGTGTTCGCGCGCGCGCAATGCGACATTGTTCGGTGTCTCGGCAGGACACTCGAATACATCTTTCCAATCGCCGTCGCGGTTGCTGTCGAGCCAGACGTTGAGATACGCAATGGCATTGGTGTTGCTCAATAACGCTGCAGCGCTGGGGGCAATCGTGACCAGCACAGGGACCGTCGTGCGCTTGCAATCGCTGAAGCTCAATTTCTCGCGCACCAAGCCATCGTCTGCTTTATCGAGGTTGGGACGATTCAGCCAGGGTTGGATATTGTTCACACCGTCCGCATCAAAACCAAGGTCGGCTTCGCGCTCGAAGCTGACGCGCGGCCCGAGATGCAACGGTTGCGGATGCTGATGCAGGGGGCCCCGTAACGTCGGCGAAATGGCGAAGACGGTTGGATAATGCGCTTGCACGCTCGGATACGCCGTCATCGGCGCGCCGTAATGATTGGTGCTGTCGGGCGCATCGCCCAAGTCGTAACACGCGAGGCGCAACGTAACGGGATTGCTTTGTCCTTGCGCGAAATGCGTCCACCACTTCGCAATGTTCGTCAGCGTGTAGTTGCACAAGACTCGCTCTGTCACCCGCGCGCGAATGCGAATCCACACAGGCGAGTTGCGCGAGCCAATCACACCATTCCAAATCACGGTGCGACCTGCGTCAATGAGGTGCGCTTCGCCATCACTCGCTTCAACGGCGACGGCGACGACGCCCAATGGCAAGGTGTCGCTGATACGCGCGGTTTGCGAGATCGTATCGCTGCTGACCAATACCAAGAGATAGTTCAGCTCTTCACCCGCAACGAGTTCCGTCTCGCTGATAAACTCGGCGGCGCGGAAGGTGGTGGTATGGTTGAGCGTTTCGCTGATGGGATGACGCAGGAGTATTTTGGTGAGCGTGATGTGTGTGGTCGGGGGAATGGTGCAGACGACATAGACAAGCGCAGGCGCAGCCATCGTCTGCCCATTCGATGCGTGAAGGTAGGCGGTATTGATGATGGAGCCAATCGTGGGAGCTGGCTGCGGACAACGCACGACCTTCACTTTGAACGAGATATGCGCGTGCGCGCCGGGCGACAGCTTGCCGCGCCACACAATCGCGCCCTGGGGGCCTTCGGTGCTTTCAAATTCGGCAACGAGCGGCTCGACTTCGGAGATGATTTCGGTGACCCAGGGTCCATCCACCAATTGCAACCCCTCGGGCAACGGGTCAGTCATCGTGACAAAGATGCTGGCGTTGCTAGAGTTGCCAAAGTGTTTGATGTTGATGTGGTAAATGAACTCACCGCCCAACGACACGGGACCCGAAATTTGAGCGGTCTTGCTGATAACCACTTGGCCGGGCGGGAGCGTCTCGGTGATCGGGCGATAAAGATAATCTTCTGTCTCGCCGAATTGGTAGCCATTGGGCGCAGACGGTCCACGCCCATCGGCGCGCCCATCATCATTTGAAGCGAGTGTGGTAGGGCGCACGGCAGGCTCCTCGCTCAACGTAAAGCGCACCCAGGCGGTTTTATCAGGCTTTTCGTTCAACACGGGCCACGTCGGCACGATGAGATCCAGCGTCGGCGTTGGCGTGGTTGTGTTGACCACGAAGTCGCGCACGATCCATTCCGACGCAGGCAGATTGCCATTGGGACACCCATGCTGATCTTCCCAATCGCCGTCGCGATTGCCGTCGAACCAAACATTGAGATAGGCGCGCTCATGCGTGTAATTGGGGGTGTGATAGATGCGAACTTTGAGCGTGGTCGTGCGGCAGTCTTCAAATGTGACGTTGCGATTGAGCCAGCCATCATCGTACTGATCGTTGTCGGCGTTGTCACCGCCATTGTTGAGAATGTTGGTCACGGTGTCTTCATCAGGCAATTGGTCAGCGTCGGCTTCGCTGGAAACACCGCTACCCAAATGCAACACAGATGGGTTGAAGTGTAAGGGCCCGCTGGGCGAGCCCGTCGCCGTATCCCATACGGTGGGGAAGCGACCAGGCACGCCTGGGTAGGCGGTATTGGCTGTGTGGGAATAATGATTCGTGGAATCGGGCGCATCGCCTAAATCGCCGCGCACAGTGATAGTCGTGGTCTGGGTCGAGGCAGCCCCATTCTCTAACCCATTAGCCAGCGAGGCTGCTGTTTGCGCTGCCACTGGCGGGCTACCTCTCTCGAACAGAATGACCAGCAGCAAGAGTAAAGGGGCAAAGACGACGCCGCGCGTCGCGTAGCGGCGGATGAATGAGGGGACGGACAGGGATGACCTGACACGGTCTGACATGCTAACACCTCCTGTGTGAGTAGCATTCTGTCTAACGTGTGTCACGTTAGAATTTTTGCGCGCGCGCGCAAGACCTCACAGCTCTCACAGACCTGTGAGGTCGCTGCGTTTGTCAACACGGATAACGTGAGGTGTTACGAAACGATACAAAAATTTTTGGAAAAAGTTGATCGTCAACAAAAAAAATTCCGTTGCACTAGATGGCGACGAGAGGCTTTTACTCTGATGGCTTTGCCCTTGATGGACACGCTCATACTCTAGCTGGATGCAAGCGTAATTGCGGTATAATCTTGTCCATGCCTACCTCACCCGAGACGCAAAATTTACGTCTCGCCGAACTGCTCGCCTCGCTCTCGTTGGCGATTGATCTCGGCACAGGACAGCCGTTCGAATGGGTATTGCGTTGCACGTTGCTGGGCGTCAGCCTCGCCAAAGCGTTGGGCTTGAACGAGGACGAATGCGCGGAGGTGTATTACCTTGCATTGTTGCGCCACGTTGGTTGCACGGCGTACGCGCACCAAGACGCAGCCATGTTTGGCGAGGAGCTGGCGATTGCCGATGGCCTGACGCTCGACATGGACGACCTGCAGGCGATGATGGCGTGGCTGTTTCGTAGCGTCGGCAAAGGCTTGCCGACCTTGACGCGCGTGAGCATGATTGCGCGCATGATGGCCGCGGGGCCTCACGCCGCCGACGAAAATCATCAGGGACATTGCGAGGTGGGTGAGCGCGTCGCCCAAACATTGGGACTGTCGGCGCGCATTCAAGAAGGGTTGTCGCAAGTTTACGAACGGTGGGATGGCAAAGGGCCGAAGAAAATCAAGGGCGAAGACATCTTGCGTCCTGTGCGGATCGTGCAGCTCGCGCAAGACGCGGCGACGTTTTATCAGGTGAGTGATGCCGAGACTGCCACGGCAATGGTGCGTGCGCGGGCGGGGCGTTACTTCGATCCGACCTTAGCCGATTTCTTTGGTCAGCACGCCGCCGACGTACTCAAGCCTTTGCAGACACCATCCATGTGGGATGCAGTTTTAGCAGCTGAACCGGGCGTGGCGCAATGGCTGACAGAAGCGCAGTTCGACATGGGCGCACGCGTCGTCGCCGATTTTACAGATATGAAATCGCCCTACACATTGGGGCATTCCAGTCACGTGGCGGAGTTGGCGGCGCAGACCGCGCGACAATGCAATTTGCCTGAGTCCGAGGTGGTGGCTTTGCGACGCGCAGGCTTGTTGCACGACATTGGGCGTGTCGGCGTGTCGGCGGGCATCTGAAGCAAGCCGGGCGCGTTGACCGATGGCGAATGGGAGCGCGTGCGGATGCATCCTTATTACACGGAGCGCGTGTTGGCGCGTGCGCCCGCGTTGGCGTCATTGGGCGAGCTGGCTGCCTCGCATCACGAGCGGCTTGACGGTTCTGGGTATCATCGGCGGATGCCTGCCGCCATGTTGCCGCTCACCGCGCGCATCCTCGCCGTCGCCGATGTGTATTGCGCCTTGCGTGAAGTGCGTCCTCATCGTCCCGCGTTTTTTGCTAACCAAGTCACGAAAGAATTGCACCTTGAAGCGAAAGCGGGACGCCTCGACCCGCACGCCGTTGACGCGCTGTTGAGTGTGGTAGGACACAAGCCGTCGGCGACTCGGCGCGCGCCTGCCACAAGTTTGAGCGAGCGCGAGCTCGAAGTGTTGCGGCTCATCACCCGCGGTCTCTCCAACAAAGAGATAACGCAACGGCTTTCGATTTCCCCCAAGACCGTCGGTCATCATATCCAACACATCTACGACAAAATTGATGTTTCCACCCGCGCGGGCGCGACGCTGTATGCGCTGCAAAACAATCTCCTCGATTAGCAGATAGCGAATAGCGAATAGCCGATGGCCGATGGCAAATGGTAAATCGCTATTCGCTATCTGCCATAGGCCATAAGCCATAAGCCAAAATAGGGCGTTCGCCCGATGCGTGCCTGCCCATCTCTCGCTATACTCCTTGCAAGCATTCAAATTCGCAAGGAGCTAAACATGATTCGTTCTCTCGTGCGGTTCAGTGGTATAGCGTTGGCGTTGGGCGGAGTGCTGCAAATCATCATCGGCTTTCTCCATCCCGACGAAAGCAAAGCAGGCGCGTTGCTCGACCCTCTCTTCCCTGTTGTTCACCTCATCGCCGCCGTCTCATTTATGGCGTTGGCGTTCGGTCTCGTCGGCTGGTATCTGCGACACGCCGACGCGGGCGGCAAGTTGGGGTTCCTCGCCTTCATCAGTGCTTTTGTTGGCACTGTGTTGACGGTGGGCTTCGTCATTGACGAGTCGTTCTTCCTCGTTGACGCGGCGGCACGCAACCCTGCGATCAAGACGCTCAACGACTTTTTCCCCAATGCAACGCCGCAGATTCAAGGTTACATTCCCGTGCTGCTCTCTGGCTTGCTCGTCTATTTGATAGGCTGGGTGCTGGTGGGAGTGGCGACGATGCGCGTGGGCATGTTGTCGCGTTGGGTTGGCTTGCTTATCAGCGTGGGCGTCTTTATGACCTTCGGTTCACTCGCGGGTGTGAACCTCATCCGCGTCATTGGCGGCGTCGTGTATGGTATCGGGTTGGTATGGTTGGGCATCTCGTTGCTAACGACTCAAAGCGAGACGAACGCAGCGGCGCAACCGCAGCTGGCTCATAGTCGATAGCGAATGGCAGATAGCGAATAGCGAATAGCCGATGGCGGATAGCCTATGGCAGATAGCGAATGGCGAATGGCAAACCTAGTCAGCCATCTGCCATCGGCCATCTGCCATCGGCCATCTGTGTTTGCATCCCCGCCCCGCGAAAACTATAATCGTGCCTCGTGATGCGTATAGCGTGTCACACATCTTATGGCATGAGGCACAGCATGAACGCTGAAATCGTTTCGTTTGGCACTGAGCTGTTGTTGGGGCAAATCGTGAACACCAACGCTGCGTACATCGCGCAGCAACTCGCGGCGGTTGGCGTCGGCGTCTATTATCACGTCACCGCCGGCGACAACGTGGATCGTGCGGCGGATGTGTTGCGTCGCTCCATCAGTCGTTGCGACATCACCATCGCCACGGGCGGATTGGGTCCGACGGTAGATGACGTGACGCGCGAAGCCGTGTCGCGCGCGTTGAACGTGGAGTTGGTGTTGCACGAAGACCTGCTCAAACAAATCGAGGGCATGTTCACGAAGTGGGGGCGCAAGATGTCGGACAGCAACCGTGTGCAGGCGATGTTGCCCAAAGGCTGCATCCCCATCGAGAATCCTGTGGGCACGGCGCCCGGCTTCATCGTGGAGCGCGATGGTCACGTCTTACTCGCGTTGCCCGGCGTGCCGCGCGAGATGACGTTCTTGATGGAGCAGACCGTGATGCCGTTCCTGCGCCAACGCTTTGGCTTGCGCGGCGTCATCAAGAGTAAGTTGCTGCGCGTCGCGGGCATGGGCGAGAGCGTGTTGGGCGAGCGCATCGCCGACTTGATGAAGGAGAGCAATCCGAGCGTCGGCACGATGGCGCACACGGGGCAGGTGGACGTGCGCGTCGCCGCGAAAGCCGATTCCGAAGACGAAGCGAATCAGCTGATCGCAGCGATGGAAGCGCGGGTGCGCGCACGCTTGGGCGAATTTATTTTTGGCGTGGATAAAGAAACATTGGAGAGCGTGACGGTCAAGCAATTCAAAGAGGCAGGCGCGACGCTCGCCATCGTCGAGACGAACACGGGTGGTATCGTCACGCAACGCTTGACGGGCGCGCTGCATGGCGCAGATGTCGTGCGCGGCGCGTGGATTGTGCCGAATGAGCCACAAGCAGTGCGGATGTTCGAGCTATCGCAGCCACTCGTGAGCGCAGAGAGCGCGATGCGCGCAGCAGCATGGGCGCGGCGGATGGCGGGGGCGGATTGGGGCATGGCGGTGATGGGCACCGTCGGCAGCGACGAGCATCTCTATGGACAGAACACGGGCGAATGCTGGATTGCGTTGCATGGTCCCAAGCCCATCACCCCCGAAAAATTTCCGTATGGCGGCGTCAGCGAAACCTCGCGGCAGTGGATCGTCAATCGCGCGCTCGATATGCTCCGCAGAAGTATCCAGTAGTCAGAAGTCAGTAGTCAGAAGTCAGTAGTCAGAAGTCAGTAGTCAGAAGTCAGTAGCCAGAAGTCAGTAGCCAGAAGTCAGTAGCCAGTAATTAGGTCGAGTCGCAATCTGATTACTGGCTACTGACTACTGACTACTGGTTACTGACTACTGGCTACTGACTACTGGCTACTGACTACTTTCAAATCACGTTCTTCTCCGCATCCATCCTCCCACCACGAAATCGCATCACGCTCAACTCGCTCACGTCGAGCGAAGGCATTTCTCCGCAAACCATTTCCGCGATGAGCTGTCCCGTCATGGGCGAGTGCATGAAGCCATGTCCGCTGAAACCCGCGGCGACGAGGAAGTTTTGCGCTTCAGGCACTGCGCCAATGATGGGGTTCGCATCGGGCGTCGTGTCATACAATCCGCCCCATCCACGCGCGATGCGCGCATTCTCCAGGACAGGCATACGGCTTATCGCTTTCTCAATCACCTTGTCGCGCCATTCTGCATCCCAATGTGTTTTGAAGCTCACGGGTTCGCGCTTGTCGGTCATGCCAAGCAAGATACTCGGTCCTTCGCGCCGTGTATAGAATGAGCTACTGAAGTCAATCGTCAGCGGGTACGACTTTGGCAGCAAGTCGTTTGGCTCGGTGATGAACACTTGGCGGCGATACGGCGCGATGGGCAACTCCACGCCTGCCAGGCGCGCCACATTTGCCGCATACGGTCCCGCCGCATCAATCACCCATTCACACCCGATTGTCTCGTCCTTCGTCATCACCCCGGTTACCCGTCCTCCGCGACCTGTCGCCCGTATTCCCGTTACCGCTATCTCCGCGCGAATCTGCACGCCCATTCGCCGCGCTGCGCTCGCATAACCCAACGCGATTACCGACGGATCGCCGAAGCCATCCGCAGGGCAAAACGTCGCGGCGAGGATGTCGTCCACGTTCAGTTGCGGCAACAGGTCGCGCGCTGCTTGCGGCGTGATGAGCTCGGCTGGCACGCCGAGTGATTGTTGCAAGGCAACATTGCGACGAAAATCGTTCACGTCATTTTCGTTATCTAACAAGAACAAATATCCGACCCAATGAAAATCGGCGGGGGCGATTTCATCGTTGAAGCGTTTGAACTTGGCGACGCTGCGTAGCGAGAGCTGAATGTTCGTCGCCGTCGAAAATTGGTGACGGATTCCACCCACGGACCTTCCCGTGCTACCCATCGCCAACGCATTTTCTTTTTCCAACAACCACACATCCCGCACCCCCTTCGCGGCGAGATGATAGGCGATGCTCGCGCCGATGGCGCCGCCGCCGATGATGATGACTTGAGGCATAAGCATCCTCAGAAGAAAATGTCACAGCGTCTTTTGTGATCCTCGTTACAACCGTATTACTGCCCCGCAAAAATCACACTTAATCGAATCCATCCCGCGCGTCACCGTCTGTGTGATGGGGCCGCCGCACGTCGGGCATTTCGTCGGCGCGGCTTTCACCTTATCCACCGCCGTCTGCTCAATGGCAATCGCGCGGTCGCCGTCGAACTCGTGCGCCTGTGCGCGCCCGATGAGTCGCTTCCATTCCTCATTGTCTTGTCCCTTCAAATGAAAGTGCGCCATCCGGGTCGGCACACCAGAACCGAAATGCACTTCGAGATGATCTTCGTGTCCGAACAAGCCCTTGTCAATCGAATCCACTTTCTCGATTTTGTCGAGCGGCGCTTCCAGCACGACCTTCTGCACCTTCTCCTTCGCCGTCGTGATGAACAACACTTTCTTTGTAGCAACCTCTTCCTTCTGCTCCAGGATAAGGCGTTGGTCGGTCAGATACAACACGCCGTCGGGGTCTGTGTCCACTTTCTTCTTGACCTGCTGATACCACGCCGCCTCAACCGCCATGATGCCCGATTCGGTTGGACGCAATTTGAATGTCGCCTCGTCGAGCTGCTTGTACATCCATTCGATTTTTTGTAGATAGCTGGTTACTTTGTCGAGCTCGCTCTTGAACGAGTTGTACGAGCCTGTAATGGTGTTGGCGACAGCGTCCACTTTGCTGTTGAGCGCGCTCGTCAACGCCTTGATTTGCGCGACCAGCGGGTTCGCCATATCGGGGTTGCTCGACCAGGCGACGAGCTGCGTCATTTGCGACTCGATGAGGCGTAGCTCATATTCGAGTTGCGTTGCTTGCGCATCAATTTGTTGCTGCACGCTGGCGCGCAACTCGCGCCATTGCTCAACCCAGGCGGTGGCTTTTTGTTCCAGCTCTTTGCCAAACGCAAAGCCACGCGCGCGTAGCGCACTCACGCGCGATGCGAGACCATGCACCGTCGTGGTGAGGTCTTCGAGCGCGTCCCGTTGCGACGCCAAACGCACTTTGCCTTGCAATGAATTGAGCTCCCCTTGCAGTGAGCTGATGTCACTGGCCAGTTGTGCTGCAGGATTATCGGTGGACATAGTGTCTCCCTGTGAATGTAGGGCGAGTTTGCTTGCGCCAGCGCTGCAAGCACAGGCGCAACTTGCCCACTACTTGATAAAGTTGGAATTTTGGACAGGCGCATTATAATATCCGCGAGGTAGTCATGTCTAGCGAACAAGAATTTTATCAAGCCGTGCTTGAGACGTTGGCGCACGGTGAAGCGGTTGCTATTGCGACGGTGACGAAGGCAAGCGGGTCAGTGCCACGCGGCGCTGGCTCGAAGATGCTCGTCTGGCGCGATGGGACGATTCTCGGCACCATCGGCGGCGGCACGATGGAGGAGAAGGTCATTCAAGAAGCGAAAGAGGTCATCACCGAGGGTCGTCCGCGCTTCCGCGAGTATTCGCTCATCAGCGCCAACGACGGCAACCCAGACGAATCCTACGGCTTGTGTGGCGGCACCGCCTCGATTTACATCGAGGCGATTCGCCCGCGTCAAACGGTGATGATTGTCGGCGCGGGACACATTGCCGTTCCGCTCGGCAAGCTGGCATCCGAATGTGGGTATCGGTTGTCGGTGGTGGATGATCGCCCCGACTTCATTACGAAGGAGCGTTTCCCCACCGCCGACGAAACGATTCACGTGCATTATACGCGCGAGAACGAGACGCTCGAACTGATGCCCGTCAAGATTGATGCGGCGACGCATGTCGTCGTCGCCACATGGGGTTGGGACGAACCTGCACTCGCGCAAATCTTGAAGTCGCCCGCGCCATACATCGGCCTCGTCAGCAGCCGCCGCAAATTCCAACTCATCGCCGACCAGCTGCGCGCCCAAGGCTTTGGCGACAAGGACATCGCGCGCATCCATGCGCCCATCGGTATTGATATTGGCGCAGAGACGCCCGCCGAAATCGCTGTCGCTATCATGTCTGAAATTATCATGCAACGGCGCGGCGGCGACGGCGCGCCGATTCATCTGCGGTGGAAACCAAAGAACAAGATGGTAAGTTAGTTGGTTTGTTGGGCGCTTTGTCATCCAACCAGAATTTATGAGTATCATCACCCACCCACCCACCCACCCACCCACCCACCCAACCAACCAACCACCCAACCAACCAACCAACCACCTCATCATTATCAAGGGCGGCGGCGATTTGGCGAGCGGCGTCGCGCATCGGCTACATCAAGCAGGCTTTGCGATTTTGATTACGGAGCTGCCGCAGCCGTTGGTCGTGCGCCGCACGGTTGCTTTCGCGGCGGCGGTGCATGACGGCGCGATGGTGATTGAAGCTGTGCGCGCCTGTCGTGTGAATAGTTGGACTGAAGCGCAAGGGCGCATCGCGCATGGCGACATCGCCGTAATGGTTGACCCGCAGGCGCAGGTCGTGCGCGAAGCGCAACCACTCGCCATCGTGGATGCGATCATGGCGAAGCGCAACACAGGCACGACCATTCACGCCGCACCCATCGTCGTCGCGTTGGGGCCGGGCTTCACGGTCGGTGTGGATTGCCATGCGATTGTCGAGACAAAGCGCGGTCATAACTTGGGCCGCGTTTATTATCAGGGCGCGGCGGAAGCGGACACCGCTATACCCGCCGAAGTCAATGGTTTCACGCGTGAGCGCGTGTTGCGCGCGCCGTTGGATGGCGTATTTCACGCACGCGCACAGATTGGTCAAAGTATGATTGCGCCGTGCATCGTGGGACATGTCGTGTCGGAGTTCTCGACCATGCCCATCATCGCAGAGGTGTCAGGCGTCGTGCGCGGTCTCATCGCGCACGGCACACCCGTCACACGCGGTTTGAAAATTGGCGACATTGACCCACGCGGCATCGTCGCCCATTGCTTCACCATCTCCGACAAAGCGCGAGCCATTGGCGGCGGCGTGTTGGAAGCGATACTTCACCTAGAGTTATCAGTGAACAGTGTTCAGTAACCAGTATTCAGGATGCAGTGTTCAGTTATCGAACTGTTCACTGGACACTGTTCACTGGACACTGTTCACTGGACACTGGACACCGTTCACGGTCCATGCGACGTTTACTCCATCTCCTCTTTCCGCTGTCCTTCTTTCTGTTTCTCTCGCTCGTCCTCACTTATCCCCTCATCACTCAATTCACCAC
This sequence comes from uncultured Anaerolineae bacterium, assembly GCA_964509505.1. GTDB lineage: Bacteria > Chloroflexota > Anaerolineae > JACRMK01 > JACRMK01 > CAZDYP01. The sequence continues at coordinate 24,125 of CAZDYP010000061.1, forward strand.
GCACGTCAACGGTTCGCTGTTGTGGGCTCTCGACGAATATATCTTCGTCTGGAATACGTGGTGGTTTCAGCACTCGTGGCTGCATTTGCAGCAGCCGCCCCTGCAAACCCAATACCTCTATTACCCGCTGGGCATTGATTTCGCGCTCTACACATTCAACTTTTTCAATGCGGCTTTGGCATTGCCGTTGTTAGCGTGGCTGCCGTTGCCTGCGGCAGTCAATATAGCAAATCTGTTTTCATTGGTCATCTCGGCGTATGGCGCATATCTGCTCACGAAATGGGCGCTGGCGAAATGTCCCCTTAAGGGGATGCGCGAATGGCGAATGGCGAATGGCAGATGGCAGATAGCGAATGACGGACAATCAGCTGCTATCCGCTATCCGCTATCCGCCATCCGCTATTGGTCAATTGAGAGTGCGGCGCTGTGCGCGGGTATCGCGTACACATTTACGACCCACACCTATGTTTACCTGTCCATTGGTCACTATGACATGATCAGCACAGAATGGTTCCCATTCTGCGCGTTGTATTTGTTGAAATGGCGACAGAAACCATTGTGGCGTTATACGTTCATGGCGGCGCTGGGCATTGCCTTCACGCTCTACATCGAAACATTTTTCGGGGTGTTCCTCGCGTGCCTGTTTTTGCTCTATGCGCTAGTGATGAAACCATGGCGCACGGCTGGCTGGCGCACTTGGTTGACGCATTGGGCGGTGACCGCTTTGCTTGCGGGCATGTTCAGTGCGCCTGTCTTGATGCCTGCCTTGCGTGAATCATTGAGCGGCGATTACGCGTTGAAAGGCTGGGGCAGCGCGCAACAACTGTCGGTGGACCTGCTCGGCTTTGTTTCGCCAAGCGCGCTCATCACGTGGTCGGGTTTAGATTGGACACAGGAGATAACGAGCGTCATCAAAGGACAAGGACGTTTCGCCGACGTGAACACGGTCTTTTTAGGCTATGCGACATTGTTGCTGGCGGCGCTTGGTTGGTTCACGCAACGCCGCGCAACACGCTTGTGGGCGTTGGGCGCAGCGCTGTGGGCGCTGTTTGCTTTGGGACCGTTGTTGCAGATTGGAGGCCAATCCATTTTTGATCTCGACGGCTTGAAGGTCAACTTCCCAATGCCGTTCATCGTATTGCACTACCTCCCCATCATCAAAGCGAATCGCGTGGCAAATCGCTTCAGTGTCTTGTTAGGTTTATCATTGGCGGTGCTTGTTGGTTATGGCGTGCATTTCATTTTGAGGAAATTAGGGGAGATAAGGGCAGATCAGGGGAGATTAGGGGAAATTAGGGGGCGCGGACGACGCGCGCTTATTTCCCCCTCTTTCCTCTTATTTCCCCTGATCTCCTTGCTGTTGATCATTGACCACCTCTCCATCCCATTACCGATGACCGATGCGCGTGTGCCAGCGTTTTATACCCAGCTCGCGCGCGACGCCGACGCTTACACTATCTTGACGGTGCCACTGGGTTGGCGCAACTCATTCGGCACCTTGGGCGCGGAAGATACACGAGTGCAATCGTACCAGAGCGTACATCAGAAGCGCTTGTTAGGCGGCTACACCTCGCGCAACCATCCCTACAAATTCGATTACTTCGCGCAGTTGCCCATTGTCGCGTCGCTCAGCGCCATCGAAGGTTACCAGACCGTGCCGCCTGAGGTGCGCGACTTTGACCGTGCGTAT
>CAZDYP010000062.1:0-12939 GCA_964509505.1 uncultured Anaerolineae bacterium
GTTTCGTTGCGCTCGTCGAGCAACGGGCGACGCGCATCGCCTTCCAGACGTTGCGCGATGGTCGCGGGTGCGGCTTGCAAACAAAACACGCGCGCCTGGCGCGACAACACCGCGCGATTATGGTCGTCAATCAACGCGCCGCCGCCCGTCGCAATGACCAATCTTTCGCGCTGACCGAGCTCGTCGCACAGCTCGCTTTCTTTCATGCGAAAATAGAGTGCGCCTTCGTCCTTGAAAATTTGCGCGATGGATTTGCCTTCACGCGCGCCGATGAGCTCGTCCATGTCCACGAACTCGCGTCCTAGACGCTGCGCGACAACGCGCCCCACAGTCGTTTTGCCTGTGCCCATGAAACCCGTGATGACGATGTTTTCCATAGTTCAATAACCAGTAGTCAGTAGCCAGTAGCCAGTAGCCAGTAGCCAGTAGCCAGTAGCCAGTAGCCAGTAGTCAGTAGCCAGTGGCCAGTAGTCAGTAGCCAGTGGCCAGTAGTCAGTAGCCAGTAGCCAGAGTAACGCGCATCCATCTGACTACTGACTACTGATTACTGGCTACTGATTACTGATTACTGAAATGTCGTTTCAACTCCCCCAGACTATCCCCCCCATACTTCTCCAGCACTGCCTCCGCCAGCACCCACGCGACCATTGCTTCGCCGACAATCGAAGCGGCAGGCACCGCGCAGATGTCGGAGCGGCTGTAGTTCGTTGCCGTCGCCTCGCCCGTTTGCATGTTCAACGAGCGCAACGGGGTGAGCGTCGTCGAAATGGGTTTCATTGCCGCGCGCAACACGATGGGCTGTCCATTCGTCATGCCCCCTTCGAGTCCGCCCGCACGATTCGATGCGCGTGGGATGAGCGACGGATCATTGCGAATGGAGATCACGTCGGTGTGCGCCAATTCACCGCTCGTCAAACGCCAGCCTTCGTCGGGCAAAAATTCATCATGCGCTTCCGTGCCGAACTTGCGCGCGTTCTCGAATGCCGCGCCAATCTCGACGCCTTTGATAGCGTGAATGCTCATCACCGCCGCCGCGAGTCGCCCATCCAACTTGCGATCCCAATGCACATGACTGCCCAAGCCAATGGGCGCGCCCGTCGCCACGACCATGAAACATCCGCCAATGGTGTCGCGTTTACTCATCGTCTCGCGGATGCGCGCGTGCATTTTTTCCGACCACTCGGCGTCGGGACACCGTACGTCGGATTCTTCGGCGCGCGCGAACAATTCGTCATACGATACGTCTTCAGGCAATGGCATCACGACGCCGCCAATCTCCGTGACGAAGCTGCCGACCTTGATGTGACATTCGCGCAAAATCAATTTGGCAACGCCGCCAATCGCCACGCGCATCGCCGTCTCGCGCGCCGAGGCACGCTCGGCGATGAGACGCATATCCTCGATGTCGTACTTCACGCGCCCTGCAAAATCGGCGTGGCCCGGACGGGGCACGTACCACGGCGGCACAACTTTATCTTTCCAATTCGCCCAGTCCTTGTTCTCGACGCGCAACGCGATGGGCGCGCCAATGGTCACGCCATCGAACACGCCGCCTAAAATTTCCACGCGATCTTGCTCGATGCGTTGTCGCCCGCCGCGCCCATAGCCGCCTTGCCTGCGTCGCAAATCGTCGTTGATGGCATTCACATCAATTTTCAAACCCGCAGGCACGCCCTCCACGATGCCCGTCAAACACGGACCGTGTGATTCGCCGGCGGTGAGAAACCGCAACATGCAACCTCCCATAATGGCGTATAGCCAATGGTCAATGGCAAATAACGCCTAACCATCCGCTATCTGCCATTCGCCATTCGCTATCCGCTATCTGCTATGGCCGCGCGCATCACGTCAATCGGCGCAGCGAGTCCTGTCCACAACTTGAAGGCCTCCGCGCCTTGATAGACGAGCATCGCAAGACCGTCAATCGTTTGCGCGCCAAGGGCGCGCGCCTCGCGCAGCAATACGGTGTTGCGGGGATTATAAACCAAATCATAGACGACGCGCACATCAAACTCGGAAGTCAGAGGCAAAGGCGTCTGGTCATGGTGAGGCGTCATACCAACTGGAGTCGTATTGACGATCAAATCAAACACGCCGCCTGTGGGCAAGTCGTCTATGACTGTCGCATCAAAATCACGCGCAAGCGGCAACGCTCGCTCATGCGTGCGATTCCAACTCATCACGTGCACGCCCGCTTGCGTGAGCGCGTACACCACCGCGCGCGCCGCGCCGCCCGCGCCCAACACCAATGCCACTTTGTTCTTCGCATCGAATCTCGCTTCCGTCAGGGCGCGCATGAAACCGCTTGCATCAGTATTGTGTCCAATCAGTTGGTTGCCATCTACGACAATCGTGTTGACTGCGCCAATCGCGCGCGCGGCGTCCGCTAGCTCGTGCATGAACGGCAGCACGGCTTGCTTGTGCGGAATCGTCACGTTGAGGCCATGATACCCTTGCGCGAACAACGAGGACAACGTCATCTGTAATTCATCAGGTGGAATCGGCAGCGCCGTGTAATCACCGTCCAACGACAACGCGCGCAACGCGGCATTGTGCATACGGGGCGAGAGGCTGTGTGAAAGAGGATGACCAATAATGCCAAGCTTGTAAATCATCTGGACACAAGGAGATTAGGGGAAATGAGCATGTCATTTCACCAACCCCATCAAAACTTTTTCAAAATCAGGAAACGATTTGCTCACACACGCCGAACCATCAATCACGGTTTGTCCATTGGCGATGAGGCCCGCGACGGCGAGCGTCATCGCCAAGCGATGATCGCCATGCGAATCCACACGCGCGCCGCGCAGCTGCGTTGGGCCCCGCACGACGAAGCCATCGGGGCGCTCGTCAATCTGCGCGCCCATTTTGCGGAGTTCTTCGACTGTCGTAGCGACCCGATCACTTTCCTTCACCCGCAATTCTGCCGCGTCCCGCACGAGCGTCTCGCCCTCCGCTTGCGTCGCCAACAATGCGACGAGGGGATATTCGTCAATCGCGCGCGGAATCAAATCGCCGCCAATTGTCACACCCCGCCAACCGTCTTTCTGTGTTTTCACGCGCACGTCGCCCACAGGCTCGCCATGCGCTGCGCGCACATTCTCAAGTTCGACACAGCCACCCATCCGCTGAATGATATCCAACAAACCCGTGCGGGTTGGATTCAAGCCAACCGCTTCGACCACGATTTCGGCGTTTGGCGTCAACCACGCAGCTGCCATGAAAAATGCGGCTGACGAAAAATCATTGGGCACAGTGAGATTGATGGCGGAAAGGGGTGATGGTGTAAGGCTAGTGACGAAACTCGTCTCAGCGTGGCGTTGCGTGACCTGCGCGCCCATCGCCCGCATCATCAATTCGGTGTGGTCGCGCGACGGCCCACTCTCACGCACTGTCGTTGTGCCATCCGCATGCAGCGCTGCCAGCAACACACACGATTTGATTTGCGCGCTGGCGACGGGCGTCGTGTAATCAATTGCGCGCAAGCCACCGCCGCGTATCACCATCACGGGATAGCGCGCGCCATTCAATGGCGCAGTGGGCGGACGTTCAATCGGATGTACGTCTGCGCCCATCAAGCGCAACGGCTCGCTGACACGCCCCATCGGACGCCGTGCGAGCTGCTTGTTCGCGGCGAGTGTGCTGGTGAATGGCAACCCTGCCAAGAGCCCCGCCAGCTGCCGAATCGTTGCGCCGCTGCCGCCACAGTCGAGCGGTGCGGACGACTCGCGCAGTTGTCTGCCGCGCACCAACAATGTGCCACCGCCATTACGTTCAATCGGCACACCCAGCGCTTCGAGGCAACGCCGCGCCGCATTCATGTCGTCCGACGATGAGACGTTGGCGATGCGTGTCACACCTTGCGCCAACGCGCCCAAGAACAAGGCGCGATGTGCGATAGAACGGTCGCCGTTCACGACGACGCGACCTTGTAATGAATGTGCGGGAGAGATTTTCATGGGAGTTCCGTTTTTGAAAATAGAGAGTAAAACGTAGTGGGTATCAATGAACTGTAAGAAATTTGGCGTAGGGCAAGTTTGCAACTTGCCCACGCGGACAAGTTAAAAACTTGTCCTACACTGCGCTCCACCCCGTACTTTTTTTGAAGTTTCATGCATACTCACTTTTTACTTTTCTTGCTTGCTCTAAGCGTTCACGCCACACAGTTTCTTCATCATTCGCAATCGCGTGTCGCAGCTGCGCCAGCTCCGCTTGATACGCATCGAGCAGCTGCACGATATGGTCACGATTCGTCGCGATGATGTCGCTCATCATGCGTGTATTGCTGGCGGCAAGCCGTGTCGTGCTTTGATAACCGCTCGCCGCGAGTAACATCGTGTATTTATCATGCAGCCCATCCACCACGTTGACGAGGTTCGTGCTCAACAGGTATGGCAAGTGGCTGATGGCTGCGACGGCGCGATCATGCGTGGCAGCATCCATGATGATGGGCTGTGCGCCAATGCGCGTGATGACTGTTTGCATGAGGTTCAATGTCTCACTCGTCGTGCGCGCCGTTGGCGTCAGCACGAACTTTGCGCCGTGAAACAAATTCGCGTCTGCCGCTACGATACCCGAGGTCTCTTTGCCACACATCGGATGGCCACCGACACCTTGCGCTGACAACGATGCCATCAGGTTTATCACGACTTGCTTCGTGCTGCCCAAATCCATCACAATGGTTTCGGCTGCTAGCTGCGCGCCGCGCAGCGCCAGCCACGCGACAATCGCACGCACGGGCATCGCCAACACGATGAAATTCGCAGCGCTGATGTCAGTGCAAGGCGCATCAATGACGCCCATTTGCAAGGCGCGTTCAACGGCATACGGGTTCGCATCCATGCCCTGCACACAACGCCCAACGCGCTGCTGTTTCAACGCCATCGCCAGCGAACCGCCCATCAACCCCAAGCCGACGATGGCGATGGTAAAATCATCTAAGTCTCGCATGTCTTATCATCACTAACCAGATGACATGATGACAAGGCGACAAGGCGACGAATGGCATTGATGTCGCCTTGTCACCCCTTCACCTTGTCATCATGTCATAGTCGTTTGCCGATCGCACTCGCAATCGCGCGCAGCTCACCCATCAACGTCTCGAACTGCCGCAAGTTGAGCGTTTGCGCGCCATCCGAAATCGCTTGCGCTGGACAGGGATGCACTTCGAGCAACAGACCACTCGCGCCCGCTGCCACCGCCGCTTTCGATACGGCGCTGACAAGCGCCGCTTTGCCTGTGCCGTGACTGGGATCGGCGATGACGGGCAGATGACTCAACTCTTGAATTGCAGGAATCGCATTGATGTCGAAGGTGTTACGCGTGTACGTCTCGAAGGTGCGGATGCCGCGCTCGCAGACCATCACACGCCGATTGCCGTGCGACAAAATGTATTCGGCAGCCATCAGCAGCTCTTCAATCGTGCCCGACATGCCGCGCTTGAGCAGCACGGGGTGTTGCGCTTCGCCTACGGCGTGCAACAACGGGTAGTTCTGCATATTGCGCGCGCCAATCTGGATGATGTCGGCATAGCGCGCGACGAGTGGCACCTGCTCGACTGACATCGCTTCGGTAACGGTGAGCAAACCAACCACATCGCCGGCCTCCGCCAACAACTCCAAACCCTCTTCGCCCATACCTTGAAACGCATACGGCGAGGAACGCGGCTTGAACGCGCCGCCGCGCAATACTTTCGCGCCCGCCGCTTTGACGGCGTGCGCCGTTTCGAGAATCATCGCGCGGTCCTCGACGGAACATGGTCCCGCCATCACCACGACTTGGTCGCTGCCGATGCGTGAGCCATTGAGCGCAATGACCGTGTCTTCTGTTTGGAAATTGCGGCTCGCGAGTTTGTAGGGTTTCAAGATCCGCACGACTTTCTCGACGCCGTCCCACACCTCGGCATCTTCAGGCGTCAGGTCGCGTCCATTGCCGACCGCGCCGATGATGGTGCGCTCCACCCCATGCACAGGATGGGCTTGATAGCCCTTCGCTTCCACTTTTTGAATCGCGGCGCTGATCTGTTCGCTCGATGCGCCTTGTTTCATGACGATGACCATAGCTCCTCCTCACATTAGGTAATTAGTAATTGGCAATTGAGCGCCATCCCGATCACTAATTACTGATTACTTCGCTAAATCGGGCCGCAGCTGCGCCGCCTCCCGCAAATAGACGTGCTGAATTTCGTCTTGCCGTTTGTCTGTGTTCCATAAGACTAATACGCGAATGCAGCGCGGCAAACTGTGCGGCACAGGGATTTCGTGATGGCACAACATCGGCACGTGCGCCCAACCGAGGCTGCGCGCGGCTGTCGCAGGAAACGCCGAGACGACGTCGGTCGTGGTCGTGAATGTCGCGGCGGCGATGTCTGCGATGTTGATTTCGTTGCGCTGCGTAATGACTTGAATCAGCTCTTGAGTTGCTGCTGCAATTTCGTCGGGTGTATCTATAAGTATTGTCGTCGCGCCGCGCACACCTCGCACCATGAACGAACTCCTCACTGTGAGCAAGTTAAAAACTTGCCCTACATGTTTTTAACGCGCCTGCCACAACAAGCCAATTGGCCCGACAGGCGCGGCAATCGAAAAACCGAGTCCCAAACCTTTGAGAAAGAGATCCATGTGTTAATGTAGGGCAAGTTTGCAACTTGCCAAGTTGCCCACAAACAAAAAAGCGTGGAGCCGATTGCTCCACGCTTTGGGTTGCTTGCAGTTGAGGTTGACTTGCTAGGTCAAACACCCATCCGCGCGTCGCAATCGGTCGTCACGCTGTGTAAAGTAAAAATAAAAATAAAACGCGCCTTGATAGAATGCAGGCGCGTTGAAACCCCAAGCCGTGTGTGCGGTTGGTAACGAACTGGAATGGTGGACGGGGTTCAACATGTTCATGGTCAGAAGTGGCGCGATATTAACACAGGCTATGCGCCTATGTCAAATAGTCGCTAGGCGCTAGTCGCTAATCGTTGGTCGCTAGGCGCTAGGCGTTAGTCGTTAGTGGCTAATCTCTAGTCGTTAGTGACTAGGGACTAGCGACTAAAAGCCGAGCGTAAGCCACGCGCAATTAAAAGCAGCAAGACCATCAAAGCGCCGATAATGGCGAGGTCGGTTTCAAGACCTGTCGTTGGCAAGGTGTCGCCGTCACTGGTGGGCGGGGTGCCGCCGCCGCCTGTGCCTGGTGTTTCACTTGATGGAGTATTGGTGCGAGCGGGTGCGCTCGTCGCCGCTGCGCCGCCCCCGGGGGTGGGTGTGTTCGTTGCGATAGGCACGACGCCCGATGTGGGCGATGGGGCGGGCGTGCCTGTCGCGCCTGGCACGGAGGGCAGCGTTCCCGTAATGGTCGGCACTGGTGTACGTCCGCTTAACACGCTGGTTGGTGTGGGGGTAGCGCCACCTGGAGTGTCGGTGGCGACTGGCGCAGGCGTTCCGACAACCGTCGTAGTCGCCGTAATAACCGCAGGCGGGCGTGTAGGCGTGGGGCTGCCGCTTGCAGGCGGCGCGATGAAGCGCGTGTACACAAGGTAAATAGAAACGCCTAACAAACCGAGCACCAGCAAGCCCGCAAGGCTCAACGCTAGGATGATAAACAACCGATTGGGACCACCACCGCCAGAGGGTTCTTCAACTTCGGGTTCGATCATGTTGCTCATAGTTTGTTCCTCGGAGTTTGAGAATGAGTTACTCGTCGTTAGTCGCTCGTCACTCATCGTTCGGCGCTAGCGACTAATGACTAGCGACTAATGACTAGCGACTAATGGCTAGTGACTTCAGGCAATCGCTTCGAGATTGTTGATGGGTACCCACACCCGCTCTTCATACTCAATTTCCACTTCAACAGCGCGCGTGCGCACACCGCTGGTCAACGTGCGGCTTTGTGGCTTGGCGCTGACGACGTGTCCAACATGCCCTTGATATTCGCCCGCGCAAATCCGCACTGGCACGTCATTTTCCAGCGCTACGACGGGCGCCGCAATTTCGTTGACGTTGGCGCTCTCGCGCGACGTCAATGGGATCACGAGCTCGGGGCGTGTCGCGCCCCACCGAGTCTGAACTACTGCGCGTAAATTGGCTTCGCGCGTGTTGTACGTTTTGAGCAATTCAAACGCAGGTTCAGCCATCAACAATGCGCCGAACCCTTCGGTAATCATCACAGGAAACGATACCGCCAACACAGCTTGACGCAAGGCGGCAGGCACGCTGCCCGCCACGATGCCGCCGACTTTTTGCGCTTCGGCTTGTTTCAACCCCTCTGCCGTAAGTGCGCCGCCTATGGTGACAATCGCCCCTAAACAACTCACATCAATCAGTTCGGCGCTCAACGACTGCTCGCGATTGTCGCTCAACAACTTGCAGACGCCATACACCTCTTTGCCGTTGCCCCAAACGCCCTGCACCAATCCACCCGCCGTTTGAATCATCACGCCAAAGCGTGGCATGACATTGGCGATAGTGCCTTTGATGTTAGCTTGTAACTCGAGCGGATTCGCCGCTTCTGAAATCAGCACCTCGCCATTGTGTTCGTCAATGATGCGTCCATCGGAGGGAGCGCGCATGGCTCGCGCTTGTCCTAACAACGGCTTATGCCGCGCCAAGACTTCACGTTTAGCAAACTTGTCGCCCTTTTTCTTGGTCAAAATTTTTTTAACTTGCGCTGGCGACAGTTTGAACATCTTCGCCAGATTGTACGAGCGAATGATGTTGGGCATTGGCACGCGCGCCACAATGTCAACAGGTTCGACGCGATCATCGCGTTTCACTAGCACCTCGCCCATCCGCGGCATCAACCGCTCGCGCATAATGCGGGTCTGTTTCAACGCTCGCGCGACAGGCAAATAGAAAAAGTTATATTCTTTAGCCATGCTGGGTCACTTAGTCGCTGGGTCACTTAGTCGCTGGGTCACTTAGTCGCTGGGTCACTTGGTCGCTGGGTCCCTTGGTTGTGACTCCGCGACTCAGTGACTATACGACTACGCGACTATGTGCCGATGTTATATAGCCATTCCTGATTTTGCGCGCGACGTTTTTCGGGGTCTTCGGGCAAGACGAGCGGCCGCCCGCGCGCGTCAATGATCACGCCTGCCGCCCCGCCTTCAACCATAGTGCTTTTGGGTTCGCGTCCGCGCCCGCTGCCTACATCAATGTTGCGTGACGGTTTGAGTTCGAGGTTGGCGCGTTGACCTTGCGGCAGCGGCAACACTTCGATTTCGCCTGCGTGCACTTCGCCTGTCGCCAACACTTGCGAAGTTTTTTCGTCAGTCATCTTGTAACGCACGACAACCTCGCCGGGCTTGGCGGCGCCGGTCGTGCCAATCGCCGCGCCCAACACCGTCAACCCTTCACGCGCCGTCAATTGCGCCGCCGCTTCAGGTTGCACGCTTGCAATCAAGCCCAACTGCGGCATCAGACCGCCGCTATCCAAAGCCAGATATACCAGACTAGCTGGTTGGAATGCGTCTAACAATAGCAACGCCGTTTGGCGCGGATAGGGCGCATGGGTCAGCACGCCGCCGGCGCCAATGATCATATCCAAACGTGGCAATCCTTCTTCTTTCTTCGCCGCTGGCCAACGCAATGCCAAATCTTGCAACACCAAATGAATCGCTTCGCGCGCGACGGCTTGCTCGAGCAAAAGATCCGGTTTGCTTTCAGGCAAGGTGAATGGGCGCAATGCTTTATTGGCTAACCGGTCCCACGCTTCTGCTTCGCTCATTTCAATTGGCAGCCAACGCAGCACGTTGGCGATGCCCGCCTGTCGCGCAATGGCTTCGATGTTGTAGCTCATGCCAAGGTCGCTGCGAATCACACGCTGTAGCGTCTCGGTATTGCTCCACACCATACTGGTTGTCGCGCCGCCTATGTCCACGCCAATCGCGCCCAGCTGACAAACGAAATGACGCGCTAGCGCATTCACGCCCAATGCAAACGCGGTAGCGGTGGGCATGACCGCTTTGGTTGCAGCGCTAGTGATTGTCGCAAAACCCGACAGCATGTTCAAACGTTTCTCGATGTAAATTTTTTCCAGCTCTGCTTCGAGCGGTTGCAAGTTTTCCGTTTGCGCGGTTGGGCGCACGTTGTCCACAACGTGCAGGACCGTGAGCTCGCCCAGCTTTTCGGCGACCTGCGGACGCGCCGCCGAATTGCCCGCGAAGATGACATCGGGTTTATTCTGACCAGGCCAATCCACACAAGCTGTTTGCACTGCCGTCAAAACGTCCAGCAACGGAGCGACGGCGCCCTTTTCGTTGCCGCCTGTCAACACGATTACCGAGGGGGTGTGTTTGTGCAACGCGGCGATGCGCGCAGGCAAATCCCAACGCGCGCCCTCTTGGGTTTTGGTGTCTATGGCGACGAGCCCATCGTCTTGCGCGTAAGCGTATGTCGTTAAGGTGGCTTTACGCGCGCTCTCCACACTGTAGTCGCGCATCAAACCCATGACCATCACGCGCAACGGTTCGGCGGCGCTCACCGTCGCCACGAAGGCATCCACGCCGCTGCCGTCGTTTTGTTCGGGTAAGATGGGGCGACCGCGCGGGTCCAACAATTTGCGTGAAGCGATCTCTTCGAGGCGCGCGAGGCATTGTTGCAACGCCAACGAAACGTCCGACCAAGGGGGTTCAAACGTCGAGGGAAAATCGGCGCGCGCAATGAGCCGATATTCTCCCTCGACGGTGTCAATCAAAACCGCTTTGGTCATGGTGCTGCCCACATCGGCGGCGATAATGGATTCGATGATGGAAGGAGGTTCGTTAGTCATATCAGAATTTGATGAGGCGTCCAATGAAGTCCGTCAGAATGAATTGCACACGACTGACGAGCAACGTCACCCGCGACAGCGTGAGGCTGGCGACGATCGCGCCAAAGGCAACCCAGATGAAGATGCGCCCGATGCCGCCTAACGCGTTGAGGAAATGGTTGAAAGCGCCGCCCAAGCGCTGCGCGCCGCCGCGCGAAAAATGAAACGAGAGCAGTGCGGTGAGTGTGCCGGCGACGATGATGGCGTTGTTGACGATGGTCGTCCACGGCAGCTCACTGCCTTGTCCATCGCTTAACAGTGACAAGCTCGTGCTTTCGATTTGTGGCAGTAACGTCCCCATCAGGGCGCCGCTCGCACTCAACGCGACGCCGACGCCGAGCATAAAGGCAACCGTCACATTACCCAACCAGCCTGTATCGGCTCGCGCTTTGGTGAACAACAACAACCCTAAAGCCAGCGGCGCCAGCAACCACACTTCTTCGTCAAAGCGCTCACGCAACGGCGTCAACAATCTATCGCCGATCAGGTTGTGGGTCGCAAGCACGACCGCATACGCCGCTGCCGCGCCAATCAAGATGTGTTGCGCGATACGAAACAAGACGTTGTCGCCGAAGGCGTACGAGAAGATCATCAACGTCAGCACGGTTGCAATGGCAACGCCAATGGTCTCGCCAGCGCTGGCTGGCAAAAATCTGCCCAGAAAGTCGAAGAAGGCGTCCATGCTTGACGCTACGATTTGCCAACGAAGCCGACGGCGTAACCCGCCACCATCACACCGATCAGCAACAGCGACACGTACGAGATGGCGTCGAAGCTGCCTGCCGCCGTCGAAGGATGCACTGCAATGGGATTGCCAAGCCATAGCTCATATTCCGCTGCATCTCGTAAACCGCTCAAGACGGCTTTCACGTTCGTCGTGGTATAAGGCATGATACGCGGTGTAGCTTCGGCTGTGACGCCGACCAATAACGTCTTTTGGCTTGGATGTGCGACTTGCTCAATCCATCGTTGCACTTGCTCCGCATTATCGCTAAACACAACGAGCAAGGCGAAGTCATTTAGCTCTTTCACATTCCTGAAATTTTCCCAGTCTGTGCCCAGCGCCTTGCCTTTGATCGCATCGCGTTTGAAGAAAACGCTTTGCGGTTTCATCAGCGCGCGCAGAGCGGCTTCACCGCTCCCTTTGTAACCCAAATTAAGAAAATAATCGCCATAGGGAAATGCCTTGCGATATTCGATGGGCAGATTAGCATACAAACTCTGCGCGATTTGTTGACCTTCTGGCGCGAAGCTCAATGTCACGAACCGCTGTTTGTTTTGGAGGAGTTGCAGAAATGTCGCGCGCGCTTGCGGGTCGAGCTCTGCGCGCGCGGCTGCGCCATAGTCAATCGCAACTAAGGTCAAAGCATTTGCCTTCAAATCGTTGATGGTTTGATAAAATTCTGCGCTAGGCGGATGTTGATTTGGAATCGTGTTGCCGCGCACTTCGGGAGGCAACAATAACGCGATGATAATGACCCCCAAGATCACAAAGACGTGGAGAAATGGAAACCAGCGTCGCCACCCCTTGGGTTGGGGTTTTTCTTCCACGGCCACGGCGGCGGGGGGCACTGCTTCGGGTGCGGCAAGTTCTGCGAAGCCTGTGGTCGAGGTGGGCGTTTTTGTCACGGCAGGGGTCTTTTTTGTCGTCGGTTTGTGTGACGCGAGAAACACTTTTTCGATAGGCAATGCGTCGCGCACGCCCGCCAGCAAGCCAGTTGTTTCGATGACCTCGCCGCCTTGCGTTTCAATCTTGCCGGATGGTTTCATCGCCTGTAACCATGTGGGAACTTCACCCGCTGCCAGCCCTGTCTCGGGTTCAGATGCAGACATCGCGCCTGGGGGCGCTAGTCCTTTCAACCAATCGGGCACATCACCACTAGCCAATCCCAAACCAGCATCCCCTCCCGCATCACTGGTCGCAGGTGACATATCTTTTAACCAGTCGGGCACCTCACCGGCTGCCAAACTACTCCCGGTGGTGGGTTCACTGCTTGGTTGTTGCAAATCTGCCAACCAGCTGGGCATGCCACTTGTCGCTTGAGTGGTCGGCCTCGTTGCGCGTGTTTCTTGTGTCTCACTCGGCGTTTCTTTTTGCATTTGCGCGAGCCAATCGGGCATGTCACTGGCAGGCGTCGCTTCAGTAGTTGG